>CAUJIW010000172.1 GCA_963205175.1 Pseudomonadota bacterium | reverse complement strand
TCCTTCTGGTCGTAGGCGCCGGCGTCTTCCTCGAAGGTGACGATGTTGGCCGAATAGAGCGAGTTGGGCGACTTGCGGCCGACGACGTTGACCGAACCCTTGTAGAGCTTCAGGCGCACCGTGCCGGAAACATGCTCCTGGCTCTTGTCGATGGCGGCCTGCAGCATCTCGCGCTCCGGCGAGAACCAGAAGCCGTTGTAGATCAGCTCGGCATAGCGCGGCGCCAGCTCGTCCTTCAGGTGCGCGGCACCCCGGTCGAGCGTGATCTGCTCGATGCCGCGATGGGCGGCATAGAGGATGGTGCCGCCCGGCGTCTCGTACATGCCGCGGCTCTTCATGCCGACGAAGCGGTTCTCGACCAGGTCGAGCCGGCCGATGCCGTTGTCGCGGCCGAGGTCGTTGAGCCTGGCGAGCAGCGTCGCCGGGCTCATCGCCACGCCGTCGATGGCAACCGCGTCACCCTTCTCGAAGTCGATGGTGATATAGGTCGGCGTGTCCGGCGCGTCCTCGGGGTTGATGGTGCGCGAATAGACATAGTCCGGCACCTCTTCCCACGGGTCCTCCAGCACCTTGCCTTCCGACGAGGTGTGCAGCAGGTTGGCGTCGGTCGAGAACGGCGCCTCGCCGCGCTTGTCCTTGGCGATGGGAATCTGATGCTGTTCGGCGAACTCCAGCAGCTTGGTGCGGCTGGTCAGGTCCCACTCGCGCCACGGCGCGATCACCTTGATGCCCGGTTCCAGCGCGTAATAGCCCAGCTCGAAGCGGACCTGGTCGTTGCCCTTGCCGGTCGCGCCATGGCAGACCGCATCAGCTCCCATCTTGAGGGCGATCTCGATCTGCTTCTTGTCGATCTGCGGCCGGGCGATCGAGGTGCCGAGCAGGTAGAGGCCCTCGTAGAGCGCGTTGGCGCGCATCATCGGGAACACATAGTCGCGCACGTATTCCTCGCGCAGATCCTCGATGAAGATGTTTTCCGGCTTGATGCCGAGCAGAATGGCTTTCTGGCGCGCCGGTTCCAGTTCCTCGCCCTGGCCGAGGTCGGCGGTGAAGGTGACGACCTCGCAGTCGTAGGTCTGCTGCAGCCACTTGAGGATGATCGAGGTGTCGAGGCCGCCGGAGTAAGCCAGCACCACCTTGTTGATGTCACGCGCCATGGGCAATCCTTCACGAACCGGGCCGGAACCTGTCGCCGGCGAAGCGGGGGAGTCGTGGCGCGGCGTACAGGCCGCCGGTTACAGCGTCAAGATAGGCTGTCCGCCGGGGCGGCGGCCGGATCGGCGCCGCGCGGGTGGACCTCGATGGTGACGTGGCTGAGCGGCGCCAGGCCGCGCAGCTTCTCCTGATAGACATGCGGCGGCTGCGGCCGGCTGGAGACGATGGTGATCATGCTCGCCAGATGCCCCGGCCCCACCCGCCAGATGTGCAGGTCGGTGACCTCGTCGGTGTCGGATTCCAGCGCCCGGCGCGCCTGCGCCAGCAGGTCGAGGTCGGGCGTCATGTCCAGCAGCACCCGCGCGGTGTCGCGCGCCAGCCCCCAGGCCCAGCGGGCGATCACGGCGGCGCCCACCAGCCCCATCAGCGGATCGAGCCAGCCCCAGCCCCAGAGCCAGCCGGCGGCCAGCGCGGCGATCGCCAGCACCGAGGTCAGCGCGTCGGCCAGCACATGGACATAGGCCGCCGCCAGATTGTGGTCGCGGTGGTGGCCGTGCGTGTCGTCGTGGTGCCCGTGGTCATCGTGATCGTGGTCGTGCCCGTGGTGATCGTGACCGTGCGTGTGCCCGTGCCCATGGTCGTGCCCGTGGTCATGGCCCAGCAGCCAGGCACTGGCCAGGTTGACCAGCAGGCCGACCACGGCGACCAGCATCGCTTCCCTGAAGTGGATGGCCTGAGGCGCGATCAGCCGGTCTACAGACTCGATGGCGATCAGCAGCGCCATCAGCCCGAGCGCGATGGCGCTGGCGAAGGCGGCGAGATCGCCGACCTTGCCGGTGCCCAGCGAGAAGCGGGGGTCGGCCGCGCGGGCGCGGGCGATGCCATAGGCCGCCGCCGCCAGCCCCAGCGCGCCGGCGTGGCTGGCCATGTGCCAGCCGTCGGCCAGCAGCGCCATCGAGCCCAGCCAGTAGCCGCCGACGATCTCGGCCACCATGGTGACGGCGGTCAGTGCGATCACCAGCCACATCCGCCGCTCGTTGCGGCCATGGGCCGGGCTGAGGAAGTGGTGGTGCTTGGTGCCGGCGGGCGGACTGGCGGACAGGTCCATGGTCATCACGCGGGTTGCAGGGTGGGAACGTCCGGCCCCTGTTGCAGCAGCCGGGCTTCGGCGTCGCGCATATAATCACGGGTCAGCGGCACCGCGTCCACCGTGCGGGCGAGCTGGATCTGGAACACCACATGCCCCTGGTGGCGGAAGGCGCACAGCGCGCCGGCAAGATAGAACAGCCACATCCGCCAGAAGCGCTCGTCATAGAGGGCGACGATCTCGGCGCGCGCCGAGATCGTGCGGTCATACCAGTGCTGCAGCGTGTGCATATAGTGCAGCCGCAGTACCTCGACGTCGGTGACGTAAAGCCCGGCGCGCTCGATCGCCGGCATCAGCTCCGACAGCGCCGGGGTGTAGCCGCCGGGGAAGATGTACTTGCGGGTCCACGGGTCGGTGACGCCCGGCCCGTCGGCCCGCCCGATGGTGTGCAGCAGCATCACCCCGTCGTCCTTCAGCAGCCGGCAGGCGGTGTCGAAATAGGTCTGGTAGAACGGCTTGCCGACGTGCTCGAACATGCCGACCGAGACGATGCGGTCGAACTTGCCCTCGACGGCGCGATAGTCGCGCAGCTCGAAGCGCACGTCCTCGGCGACGCCGGCCGCCTCGGCGCGGCCGCGCGAGACGCCCAGCTGCTCGGTGGACAGCGTGACCCCGGTCATCCGGGCACCGCAGGCGGCGTTGAGGTAAAGCGCCAGCCCGCCCCAGCCGCTGCCGATCTCCAGCACCTCAAGCCCCGGCCGGTCGAGCAGCAGCTTGGCGGCGATATGGGCCTTCTTGTCGAACTGCGCCTGCTCCAGGCTGGCCTCGGGGCTGCGGAAATAGGCGCAGCTGTATTGCCGGTCCTTGTCGAGGAACAGGTCATAGAGCCTGCCCGACAGGTCGTAATGGTGGGCGACGTTGGCGCGGGCGCGGCGCTGGTCGTTCCATTGCTGGAAGGGCATCAGCCAGCGCGGCCGGCGGTCCAGCGTCTTGCGCAGCGCATTATCCGGGTGCCATTTCAGGTTGCCGGTGAACAGGTCGAGCAGGTCGAGGATGTGGCCTTCCTCCATCACCAGCCGGCCGTCCATATAGGCTTCGCCCGCCGCCAGCGTCGGGTTGAAGGCGATCGACCATTCCAGCCGCCGGTCGGCCAGCCGGATGGCGCAGCGTGGCGCCATGCCGTCGCCGAACACGTGGCGCGCGCCGCCGGCGTCGATGACGGTGAGCGTGCCGGCGCGAATGACACGCCGCAGCAGCGATCCCAGTGGACCCATCCTGTTTTCTCCCGCCACGGTTGAGTATCTGGGGCTTGATCCCTACAGGTTGAGTCAGCCTGAAGCTTGAATCAAGGGCAAATCTGTTGAGGTCAGCCTGTCAGACTAGCACGAAAAGGCCGGCGGGCGAGGGGCGATGGTCGCCGCCGGCCGGCATGACCGGGCCATGCCGGCGGGCTATCGCGGGCAGCGCAGCCTTACGGTCTGGCGGGCCAGGCCGAAGATGACCGGGGCGCCGGCCTGGGCATGGCCGAGATAGTCGCCATCCACTTCCACCGCCACCCGGCCCGACGAGCGGCCGGCGGCGCCGGTCTCCTCCGCCGCGCCGACGCGGATTTCCTGGCAGGCGCGGCGTACCACGCCGGCCAGCCGGGTGTGGCGTCCCAGCGCCGCCGCGGCGACAAAGCGCGCCAAGTCGAGCCGGCCGCCGCCGGTCACCAGCAGCAGGTGCAGCCGGTCGTCGAACGGGTCGGCGCCCGGCAGCAGCCGGTGGCGGCCAGCGTAGAAGGGGCCGCGGGTGATGATGAGCTGGCTGCCTTCCAGTCGCTCGCCGTCGGCGTCCACCGTCAGCCGCGCCGGCGGCCCGGCGAGCGCGGTCTGCAGTCCGGCCCAGGCGTAGGCAGCCTTGCCGACCATGCGCTTGAGCCCGAGATCGACCCGGCGCACCGCCTCGGCGTCGAAGCCGGCGCTGGCCAGGCAGAGGAACGGCAGGTCGCGGGCAAGGCCCGGACGGAAGTCGCGGTCGGTGCCGTCGAGCACGGTGCGGGCAAGCGCCTCGGCGCCGGCCGGCAGGCCCAGCGTCAGGGCCATCACGTTGGCGGTGCCGGCGGGGATGATCGCCAGTGGTAGGCGCGTGCCGGTAAGGCCGCCCATCGCTTCCGCCGCGGTGCCGTCACCACCGGCCGCCGCCACCACGTCGGCGGCGCCGCTCAGCGCCAGCGCGCGGGCGATCTCGCGGGCGTGGCCGCGATAGGCGGTGGGCTCCACCCGCACATCGGCGCCCAGTCGGGTCAGCCGGTCGGCAACCTTCAGCGCCGGCCCCAGCCGCCGGCCGGCCTTCGGATTGGCGATGATGACGACGCGACGGGTCAACGGCGACCCTAGGCCGCGGGTGCGGCGAGGAACTGCGCTTCCTTCTCCGCCGCCACCCGGTCCAGCTCGGCGCGGCTGATCTTCTGGCTCGCTGACTTCAGCTGGCCGCAGGCGGCCATGATGTCGCGCCCGCGCGGGGTGCGGATCGGCGCCGAGATGCCGGCCTTGAAGATGATGTCGGAGAAGCGCTCGATGCGCTCCCAGTCCGAGCATTCATAGGCCGCGCCCGGCCACGGGTTGAACGGGATCAGGTTGACCTTGGCCGGCAGCTTGTACTGGCGGATCAGCCGCACCAGCTCGCGGGCGTCGGCGTCGCTGTCGTTCTTGTCCTTGAGCATGACATACTCGAAGGTGATGCGCCGCGCGTTGTTGGCGCCGGGGTAGTCAGCACAGGCCTGCAGCACCTGGTCGATGCCGAATTTCTTGTTCAGCGGCACGATCTCGTCGCGGATCTCCTTGGTCACCGCGTGCAGCGAGACCGCCAGGTTGACGCCGATCTCGGCGCCGGCGCGCGCCATCATCGGCACCACGCCCGAGGTCGACAGCGTGATGCGGCGGCGGGAGAGCTGGATGCCCTCCTCGTCCATGATGATGCCCAGCGCCTGCTTGACGTTGTCGAAATTGTAGAGCGGCTCGCCCTTGCCCATCTTCTCGATGTTGGTGAGCAGCCGGCCGTCGTGTGCGCTCGGCCACTCGCCGAGGTCGTCGCGGGCGAGCATGATCTGGCCGACGATCTCGGCGGCGGTGAGGTTGCGCACCAGCTTCATGGTGCCGGTGTGGCAGAAGCGGCAGTTCAGCGTGCAGCCGACCTGGCTCGACACGCACAGCGTGCCCCGGTCGGCGTCGGGGATGAACACCGCCTCGTATTCCTCGCCGTCGACGGCGCGCAGCAGCCACTTGCGGGTGCCGTCGGTGGAGACCTGGGCGGTCACCACCTCCGGCCGGCCGACAATGAAGTGCGCCTCCAGCAGGGCGCGGGTGTCCTTGGCGATGTTGGCCATGGCGGCGAAGTCGGTGACGCCGCGATGGTAGATCCAGTGCCACACCTGGCCGGCGCGCATGCGCGCCTGCTTCTCCGGCACGCCGGCCTCGATCAGGGCGGCGCGCATCTCGGCGCGGTCGAGGCCAAGCAGGTCGCGGCGACCGTCGGCGCGCGGCGTCGGCGCCGCGCGGGGGGTGACGACCGGATCGATATGGCCGGGAATCTGCATGACCGTCATACTCGCGAAAACAGGATCAGGTCGCTCATGTAAGCGATTCTGGTCCGATTCACCAGTGGCGCGGTCGAGATGGGCCTGGCGGGCCTATTTTCCGCACGCCGCCGCCGCCGCGTCGAGCGCGGCGCCGAGGCCCTTGAGCGCGTAGCTGTCGGTGACGCGGGTGCCGCGGGTCGAGGTGGCGGTGACCTGCGCCGTCGCCCCCCGGCGCAGCGCGGCGACGATGGCCGCATCGTCCTGGGCGCTGGCGGCATAGGCGTTGGGACCATGCGGCAGCAGGGTCCAGCGCCGGCCATCGACGGCCAGCGTCAGGTCGCGCGCCGGGTCGGCGGCAAAGCCCAGCGTCGCCTGCACCTGCGCGCTGATCTGGCGGCCGGGGTAGCGCGCCACGGCAAGGCTGGCGGGATCGCGCCGCAGCGCGCCCTTGGCCGACGAGGTGGTGCGGCCGGGTTCGGCGATGGCGTAGCAGACGGGGTCGCCGCCGGCCTGTTTCACCGCGCCCCAGCCGTCATACAGCCCGAGCACGTCGCGCGCCGTTGCTGGCGGGGCGGCCAGCAGCAGCGGCGCGGCCAGCAGGCCGGCCAACAGGACCACCCGTCGGTGCCGGAGGGGAAGCGCCGACCCGCTCATACGCTCTTCAGCCGGTGCTCGCCGGTCGAGCCGGTGCCGACATGCACCGGCGCCTCGTGGCCGGCCTCGATGCGCATCACCGTACCCTGTGGCACGTCGTCGGCGATCGGCGTCGCTTCCGGGCCGTAGGGGGTGCCGCCCACCAGCAACCCGCGCAGCACCCGGGCGGTGATGCCGTGGGAGATCGCCAGCTGCAGCCCGGAGGCGGTGGCGAGATCGGCCACCCAGTCGCCCAGGCGAGCCGCGACCTCGGGGTACCATTCGCCGCCCGGTGGCCGCCGGCTGAACAGCCGCCGCTCCAGGTCGACGATGCTGCCGCTCTCGGCGACGATGTCGGCATAGGCGCGTCCCTCCCAGCCACCGACGTCGATCTCCAGCAGGCGCGGCTCCTCGCGGATGGCGAAGAAATCCAGCCCCAGATGCTCGGCGATGATGGCGGCGGTCTGCAGCGTCCGCCCGGCCGGCGAGGCCCACAGGGTCAGTGCCGGGCGCTCGCCGAGCGCGGCGCGCAGGGCCTTGCCCATGGCATGGGCCTGGGCGATGCCGGCATGGGTGAGCGGCGTGTGGCGGCTGGCGCCCTGCATCCGGCCGCCGGCGTTATAGACGGTCTCGGCGTGGCGGGCGAGCAGCAGCGGCGGCAGGGGGG
>CAUJIW010000171.1 GCA_963205175.1 Pseudomonadota bacterium | reverse complement strand
CCGACTGGGTCATGTCTGCGCGAGTTAACGATTGGATGCGGACTCCTTGCGAACCGAAGTTGTGAGTAAAGAATAACGATGTCGGTGGACCTGTTTCCTTGCTAGGTGGAAGATTTCCGTGTTTGGGGATTGAACCTGCGTCCGCAAAAGATGGCCGGATGCGACACAGGAGTGCCGAAGGACGGTGATCAGCGTAGAATCATCGCCGAACGGTGCTCATCGGAACTCATTGCAGCCGTGATAGGCCGCGTGGCGTCGCCTCAGCACCACCATCGTACCGGTCTGAATTTGCTGAAAAATCTATAGCTATCGTGGCGCCCGCATGGTGGCCTGTGCGCAGAGGGCGTCCCCCGATTCGCGGCAATCGGGGAGCGCTGCGGCATTGGGCACCGGACGCGTCAGGCCGGTTCCGCCTTGGCCATGGCGCGCTGGTAGGCCGGGCGCGCCTGGAGACGCTTGATGTATGCGCCGATGTGCGGATAGGCCGACACGTCAACTTTGACAAAGGCCCCCATGGAGGTCAGCGGAAAGGCCATCATGATGTCGGCCACGGTGAACGTCTCGCCCGCCAGCCACGTGTTGCCGTGCGCCAAATGATCGTCAAGTGCCCGGAGATAGCGATCGATACGCGCCTGCATGAACGGGATGATCGGCCCTTCGGCCAGGAGCATCATCATCGCCGGCATCAGGGATCCGTTGGCCATGTGATACCAGTAGAGATAGTCGGTGTAGTGCGGGTCGCCCGGCCCCACCACCAACCGGCCAAGGCCCTCGCGGGTCAGCAGATATTCCACGATCGCCCCGGTCTCAGCCAGCACCAGCGCGCCGTCGGTGATCACCGGCGCGGTACCGGAGGGATGGAGCTGACGATAGGCCTCGGGCGCCGTCCGCGTGATAGGGTCACGCTGATGCAGCACCAGTTCGTAGGCAAGTTCCAGCTCCTCGCACAGCCAGACGATGCGGTCGGATTGCGACACCCTGAGATGATGAATCGTCAACATGAACTTATCCCTTTGATCTGAAACTGAAAACACATCCGGAAACATGAACGTCAGGGCTTTGGACAGGGCCGTCCACCCCTGCCGCCTTCCTAGAAACGCCCTCCCCTGACAACGTCCACTGTGCCTACGAAAAGCACCAGACCGTGACTATCTAGCAACGGTGACAGATGGTCGACGAGGCGATCGGTCTTTTCCTGCGACGCCACCGCGAGAAAAATCTGCTTGGCCTGGGCCCCGCTGATTTCCTCGTCGGCCCAGGCGCCGTTCCGGCCGGCGCCACCCTCCACGCGAAGCAGGCTATAGCCCGAGATGCCGGCTCTGTTCGCGGCATCAATCACGAGCGGGACAAGGGGGCGGTCGACGAGAACCTCGATCCGGCGGCGCTGGACAATGTTGGCGATCATGCGGCGAACCTCGTGGCAAGCGCGATACAGGCAGGAATGCCCACGGTGACATTGAAGGGAAAAGTGACGGCGAGCGCCATGCCGAGCGACACCCCGGGGTCGGCTTGTGGCAACGACATCCGCATCACTGCCGGAACAGCAATGTAAGACGCGCTGGCGGCCAGAATACCAAGCGTGGCAGCGGACCCCGTATCCAACCCAATGGCGGTGCCGACCAGTACACCGACACCTCCCTGGAGCAACGGCAGCAGGACACCGAGCCCCACAAGGCGCCAGGTCAGGCTACGGGTCTCGCGCAGACGGCGCGCGGCGACCAGGCCCATATCGAGCAGGAACAGGCAAAGGACGCCCCGGAAGCCTGTCTCGAAGAAGGGTAGTACCGGCACGGCGCCGTCCTTGCCGATGATCAGGCCGATCACGAAACTGCCGACCAGGAGCACGACAGCACCGTTCAGAAACGTCTCATGCCACAGCGCCGTCCCTGATCGTCGGGCGCCGGACCCGAGCGCGCCTCCGGCCAGCAACAGCCCGACGATGATTGCCGGCGTCTCCATGGCCGCCATCACCGCCACCATGTAACCGGCCGGCGGCATCGCCAGGGAGGTCAGTATCTCCGAGCCGGTGACGAAAGTGACCACACTGACAGAACCGTAGTGCGCCGCGACGGCAGCCGCGTTGACACGGTCCAGCCCGCCAGCCTTGCGCAACACGGCATAAGCCGGCACCGGGAGCAGCAGGCTGAGCGCAATGCCGGCGGCCAGCGCCAGCAGAATGGCGCTGGAGAATCCGGCCTCTGCCACCTGGATGCCACCCTTCAGACCTATCGCGGCCATCAGGTACAACGACATGCCCTTGGCAATCGGCTCGGGAACCGAGAGATCAGACCGGGCCATCCCGGCGAACGCCCCCAGCACGAAAAAGAGGATCATCGGCGATAGCAGAACACTCAGACCCGTCTCGGCGACCATCGATTCTCCATCCCATCCAGCCTCGGTCACAGCGCGTGACGCCTGCCGACAGCCCTATCCAAGGCGATCTGCGGGCCCATATAAGGCGATCCGCAGGATTGACCATCCCCCTTGCCGCTTCCAGCGTCCCACACCCGGCGGACCACGGCAGCTCCCCGCCGAACGCTCCAGGGGTGACAACGGACCTGCCACACCCCGCCATAACCAACATGGTCGACTCAGCCCAGCAAGCCGTGCCCGGACGCAAAGGGCCGCTGCCCTCACGGACAGCGGCCCCCTGATGTACCTCCTGGCGCTCGACGCTCAGAAGCTGCGCTTGACCGACAGGCCCCACTCGCGCGGCCGGCCGATGGTGGCCTCGGCAAAGCCGAAGGCTTCCACCACCGTGCCGGCGGTCCGGTAATATTTGTCGGTGAGGTTGGTGCCGAACACCGACACCGACCACAGCGAGTCCGGGCTGTCCCAGGTCATGCGCGCGTTGAGCAGCCAGTAGCTCGGCTGGGCGATCAGCGCGTAGTTGGACGGATCCTTCCAGCTCTTGCTCTTGTAGGCGGCATCACCACGAACCGTCAGCGCTCCCATGTCGCCCAGCTCGAACGCATATTGAGCGGCCAGGTTGATGGTCCACTTCGGCGCGTCCGGCAGCTTGTTGTCCAGCGACCACGGCACGCCGGCATCGAGATCCTTGTACTCGTTGTCGAGGTAGCCGATGCTCGCCGACAGGTCGAGACCGGCCGCCGGACGGGCCATGATCTCCGCCTCGAAGCCCCACAGGTCGGTCTTGCCCGCATTGTTCACCACCAGCAGGATGTTGCCCGTGGAGTCGGTGGTGTTGGTGGACAGCTGCAGATCCTTGTAGCGGCTGTAGAAGGTCGCCACGTTGACCAGCAGTCGCCGGTCGAGCCACTGCGACTTGAAGCCCGCCTCATAGGCCGTGAGATATTCGGGATCGTAGCTGCCGAACGAGGCCGGGGTCAGCGGCCGCGGGTTCCAGCCACCCGACTTGAAGCCCTTGGAGTAGGAGGCATAGAACAGCATGTCCGGGTTGGGCTTGTAGTCGATGCCGAGTTTGGGGGTGAACTCCTTCCAGCTCTTGCTCTCGGTGTCGCCTGGCATCACCACGCCGCCCGAGGCCGGATAATAGGAATAGAGGTTATATTCCTTCTTCTCCCAGGTGTAGCGGGCGCCCAGCGTCAGGCTGAACGTGTCGGTGACCTTGTAGGTGCCCTGGGCAAAACCGGCCCAGTTGGTGACCTTGATGTGCGAGGTCGTCGCCAGGTCAAGATCGAGCGCCGCGTTGACCGGATTACCGGCGCCACCCGCGAAGGGCCCCTCGGGCCCCAGCGGCACCAGCGGCCCGGGCAGCAGTTCCAGCGCCTGATACAGGCCGGACATCAGCTTGGGCGTGGCGAAATCGCGGCCTTTCTCGGTGAAGTAATAGAGACCGGCAAGCCAGGTCAGCCGATCCTCGAACGCCGTGCCGGTGAACTGGAACTCCTGGCTGAACTGATGCTGCTTCTGGTCGTTGCTGGTGTCGATGATCGGATAGGGCGTCTGGTCCATGTCGACGCCGAACTGGGTGTCCATATCGCGGTAGGCGCTGATGGACTTCAGGCCAACGGCATCACTGAGCTGCCAGTCGATGGTCGCCGAGACGCCCCAGATGTCGGCGTCGTCGCGTGCCGGCCCGGTGCCGTTGGTCTCATAGTCGCCACTGGTGAGCCAGCGATCGTCGAACAGCGAGTCCGCGGGCAAGCCAAGCACCGCGTTCTGATACGGCGCGCCGAGCGCATTATAGAGGTCGGCGACCGCCGCCGGGAAAAAGCCAACCAGCACCTTGGCCGGTCCGTGCTGGCGGATGCGGGAATAGTCAGCCGCCAGCAGGATGTCGAGGTTGTCGGACGGCTGGACGTTGATGGCGGCACGCACCACGTCCTTATCGATGTCACCGGTGCGCACGCCGTCCACCAGCCGCTTGCCATAGCCATCACGGTTGGCGCTGGAGAAGGACAGCTTGGCGGACACGGTGTCGCTGAGCGGTCCGCTGATCATGCCGCGCGCGTCGATGCGGTCGTAACTGCCGGTGGTCAGCTCGACATTGCCCTCCAGCGTCGAGCTCGGCTTGGAGGTGACGATGTTGATGGCGCCACCGATGGTGTTCTTGCCATACAGCGTGCCCTGGGGCCCGCGCAGCACTTCGATGCGCTGGACGTCGGCGAGATCCATCATGCCACCCACCGAACGGGCGATATAGACGCCATCGAGGTAGATGCCGACACCGGGGTCGGTGGGGAAAATGAAGTCATACTGGCCGACACCGCGGATGAATACCGCCGCGTTGCTGCTGCCGGCATCGCCGCGGCCGGTGTTGATCTCCAGGTTCGGGGTGAACGACGACAGGTCGTTCAGGTTGGCCATCGAGCGGGCCTGCAGGCTGTCGGCGGTAAAGGCCGAGATGGAAATCGGCGTGTCCTGCAGCCGTTCCTCGCGCTTTTGTGCCGTGACGATGATCTCGCCGATCTGGGTGTTGTCGGCCTCGGCATTCTCCGCCGCCAGCACCGGCGTAGCGACACTGGTCAGCAGGCTGGCGCTGCCTGCCAGCAGGGCCCAGCGCCACGAGGCTGGTTGCGATCGCTGATACTCTCTCTTCATCTTATCCTCCCCAATCCGGCTGTGCCGCTTGTGTGGTTGGTCCGTATTTTCGTTACCGACTGAGAATGGCGACGGTGCACGACTTGGTGTCGCCGGCCCGGTCGCCGCCCATGCACTGGGCAAGGCCGGTGCGGGCGCCCGTCACCTGACGCGCGCCTGCCTCGCCGCGCAGCTGCATCACGATCTCGACAATCTGGGCGACCCCGGTGGCCGCCACCGGATGGCCGCGACTGAGCAGGCCACCGGACACATTGACGGGAATACGCCCGCCCAGCGACGTCTCGCCGGCCGCCGCCAGCCGACCGCCCTCGCCGGCCGGGCACAGGCCCAGCGCCTCGCAATGGAGGATTTCGGCGATGGAGAAGGCGTCGTGGCACTCCACAAGATCGATGTCCTCGGGCCCGACGCCGGCGCGCTCATAGGCCTGTCGCGCGGTCCGCGAGTCCGTCTCCCAGCGCACCATGTCGGCAAGGTTCTCATAGCTGCCAGAACCCAGCACCGCCGTGTTGAGCCGGATGGCGCGCGGGGCCTGGCGGGCCAGCCGGTCGGAGGCCAGCACCACCGCCGCCGCGCCATCAGCGATCGGGCAGCATTCCGAGCGGGTGAGCGGATCGGCGACCAGCGGCGCGGCCAGTACGTCCGCCACCGTCTCCTGCCGCTGGAACAGCGCCAGCGGATTGCGCGCGCCGTGGGCACGGCTTTTGGCGACCACGCTGGCCATCTGCGCGCGGGTGGTGCCGAACTCGTGCATATGGCGCATCGCGCGCATGGCGAAACTCGCCGGCGTCACCAGCCCCAGCTGGGTGTCGATCTCGCTGCGCCCGGAATTGATCAGCCCCAGGCCCGGCACGCACATCTTCTCGACGCCCAGCACGATGGCGCAGTCCATCTGGCCGGCCTCGATGGCGTTCCACGCCAGCCACAATGCACTAGAGCCGGACGTGCAGGCGTTCTCGACATTGAGCACCGGCACGCGGCGGATACCCAGCTCCGCCAGAATGCCCTGGCCGATGGTGGTATCGCCGAACAACATACCGCCCAGCGCATTGGCGACGTAACCGGCTTCGACCTGCGCCGACGTCAGACCGGAATCTTCCAGCGCCGCCCGCGCCGCGGTAGCGCCTAACTGAGCGATCGTTCGATCCAGATGCCGGCCGAACGGGGTGATGCCTATGCCTACAACTGCCGTCATCGCCGGGCCTATTGCGTATCAGTGAGAAGGGTGAAGTACGGCCGCCGGCAGGGTTCGCCGTTCAGGCCGACGCCCAGTGTCGCGCTCGCCAGTCGTACCGGCGCACCAATGGCCAGCCGGTCAACCTGTGCCGGGTCAAGCAGCATGAACACCCGCAAGGGGACATCGTCGAGGTCGACGTAGCCGACGCCATAGGGCTCCGGCAGGCCGAACGGCGCCTTGGTGCGCACCACGGTGTAGCTGTAAAGCCGTCCAGTCCGGCCGATCTCGATCGGCTCAAGCCGCGTGCCGTCCTCCGGGCACCGCTCGGCGGTGGGAAACCAGGTGCTGCCGCACTGCCGGCAGTGACCGCCAACCAGGGCGCTGCCGCCGGCACCCTCGACAAACACATCCGGTGCGAAGGCCGGCACGTTGTGCGCGGTGTCGCCGGTCATGCCCGGGCCTTTCGTGGCGCCTCGGCCACCGACGGATCGCTCTGGCGATCGTAGGTATCGGCCGTCACGCCCGCCGCGCGCAGGGCATATTTCTGCACCCGTTCAGTGGGCGTCTTGGGCAGCGCGTCGAGAATGCGCACGTAGCGGGGCACCATGAAATAGGCCATGCGCTCCTGGCAGTGGCGGATGAGATCCACCGGTTCGAGGCTCTGGCCCGGCTTCAGGGTCAGGCAGATCATCACCTCGTCCTCGCCGACGTCGGAAGCCACCGCGACCGCCGCAGACTCCAGCACTGCCGGATGGGCGTTGACCGTGCGTTCCACTTCATAGCTGGAAATATTCTCGCCGCGCCGGCGCAGCGCATCCTTCTTGCGGTCGACGAAATAGAAATAGCCTTCGGCGTCGCGGCGCAGAAAATCGCCGGTGTGGAACCACAGATCGCGCCAGGCCTCCACTGTCTTTTCCGGCATCCGGTAGTATTCCAGCATCATGCTGTTCATCCGCCGGGGGCGGATCAGCAGCTCGCCGGGGGTATCCACCGCCACTTCCTGGCCCTCGTCGTCCACCAATTGCACCTCGTAGCGATCATCGAGCACCCGGCCGCAACTGCCGGGCTTGCGATGGTCGATGGTGTTGGTAAGCGGAATACCGATCTCGCTCATGCCGTAGCCTTCAACGATGCGGACGTTGAAGCGCTGCTCGAATGCCTCGAACAGATCCTTCGGCGCGCCGGCCCCCATCATGATCCGCAGCGGCGAGGTGGCGTCCTCCGGCGTCGGCTCGGCCTTCCACAGAATCGGCAGAATGCCGCCAATATAATTGAACTCCGTGCAGCCATGGCGGCGGATGTCGCTCCAGAAACTTGAGGCCGAGAAGCGCCGCGCCAGCACCATGCGCGCGCCCGACAGCAGGGCCGGCAGGGTGGAGAGGAACTGGGCGTTGCCGTGAAACAGCGGCAGCGCGTTGTACAGGCAATCCGCCTCGCCATAGCCGCACGCCTCGGCGATGGTCTCGGCCATGTACAGCGGATAGATCTGCGGCACCACGGCGCCCTTCGACGGACCGGTGGTGCCGGAGGTGAACATCATCGCCAGCGGATCGGCCGGGCCGATGTCCGGCGCGTCGGCCAGTGGATCGCTGTTGGCGAGAACGGCATAGTCACGCACATCCGCGCCGAGGCCGGTGCGGTCGCCCTCCCCCAGCACGACGACGGTGCGCAGGTCGTGCAGTGTCGCCCGCACGGCGCGCAGCTGGTCCAGGAAGACGTCCTCGACCACCATCACCGTGCTGTCGGACTGGGCGATCATATAATGCAGCAGTTCGCCGCGATGGGCGGTGTTGAGCGGCACCTCCACCGCCCCCAGCCGGGACAGCGCGAACCAGGTGAACAGGAACTCCGGCCGGTTGCTCATCATGATGGCAACCTTGGTGTCGCGCCCGACACCGGCCGCCGCCAGGCCGCCGGCCAGGCGGTCGACCGCCGCGGCGATCTCGCCGTAGGTGAAATGCTGCTCCTCGAAGGTGAGGAAACGGCGGTCGCCGGCCATGGCCGCCCGCTGGGCGAGCAGGCCATGGACGGTCCGGCTGATCAACTGCTCAACGCGCACGACGCATCCGCTCCCTGAGGCTCAGCCGTTGACGACGCGGGCGGCCGGTGGGGCCATGCCGTCACGCGGATTGGGCCAGGCGCCGAAATAGCGCAGCGCCTCCTTCGGCGGGCTCTGGGTCGCCCAGCCGCGCGCGAACTCGTCATAGGACTTGCCGCGCCGCTTGCGCTCCTCCCGCGCCGCGAGCCGACGGGCGCGCGTCGCATCCTCGTCGAGCCGCAGCGAGGCCTCGTCGTAGGCGATGCGATAAATGTTGCGGGCCGCCCAGTGGGAGACGAGGTTTTCCCGCAGGTCTTTCAGCACCGACCGGGGATCGCGCTCCAGCGGATCACCGTACCCGCCGCCGCCACCGATGGCGACATAGTAGGTGTCGCCGTCGTTGAACGGCTTGACCACCATCGAGACGTCATTGTCCTGGCAGTCCCCCTGTTCGGGATTGTCCGGCGCCATCACCTCGGCGAGATTGTGCGGCAGCCGCGCATCGCTGTGGGCCAGCAGCTCCTTGAGGTTGCTGTTCATCACCGTGCGGACGAACACCGGCGGCACGGCATAGCCGCCGAACAGACCCAGCGTGGTCGGGAATCGCGAACCGCCACCCATCGAGCCCAGCATGAACTTCTGGGTGTCGTGCACCATCAGGCCGAAACCGACGCCCGAACCGCCACGATGCGCACCGTGGCCGTAGGAGTTGTTGAAGAAGTTGCGGAAGGTATAGAGGAACGGCCGGTCAGCCTCGGTCGCCTCGACATCGGAGCAGTCGCTCATGGTGGCGAAGAAGGCACCGGCGGCGTTGACACCGTCCATGTCCGGTCGCGCGCCGCACCCGGTGGCGTTGATCTCCGGCGTGATGTCGGCAACACCCTCGCCATACTGGTTGAGGCCGCCGAAGGTCGGGATGGCGAAGCCGGAGAACCACGCCGCCACCGACCGCGAGGAATCGTAGCTGTAGGTCATGCGCGCGCCGGCGAGGAAAATGCCCTGGGTGAAGCAGGTCTGCACCAGCGGCGCCAGCGAGGTGGAGGCGTCACCCTTGGCGTTGACCATGGCATCGTCCGGGAAGCGCCAGTCGATCGCCTCCAGCAGACCGTTGTTGGCCGGCAGATCATGAAACAGCCAGCCGCAGTAATAGACGCACGACAGACCGAGAATGCCTTGGAAGAAGCTGTTGATCGGCCGGTCCTCGACCAGCGGCGAGCTGTTCTCGAAATCCATGGTGATCCGGTCGCCCTTCTTGATCACCGTCAGGTTGATCTTGGTCAGGCCGGGATCGGTGCCGACGGTGTCGAGGAAGCGCGGCTGGCGATAGACGCCGTCGTTGAGCTCCGCGACGCGACGCCGTGCGGCCTCGCCGGTCTGGGTGAGGATGCGCCGCAGCGCGCCGATGAAGAAATCCGGCCCCTTGTCGTCGATCACTTCCAGCACGCGGCGCTGGGCGATACGGGCGGCCGCCAGGCGTGCCTTGATGTCGAGGATCATGGTGCGCGCATCACGGGTCATCGCCGCGAACATGTTGAGGATGTCCTCACGCAGCTGGTAGTTCTCGCCGATCTTGATCGGCGGCACCAGCAAGCCCTCGTCATACTTGGTCTTGGCGGTGTTGCAGGTACCGCCCGGCTCGGTGCCGCCGGCCTCGCCGGTGTGCACGGCCGCGCCGATGAAGCACATCAGCCGCCCTTCGTGGAATACCGGCACGGCGAGCCCCATGTCGGCGTTGTGCACACCGCCATAGAACGGATCGTTATAGAAGAAGCTGTCGCCATCGCGCACGCCCACCGATGGCTCGTTGACCCAATGCTTGACGATGTACTTCAGCGGCAACTGGCCCAGCACCGCGTGGTGGTAGATGCCGGTCGCGCACACCGCGAGGTCGCCCTGGGCGGTGAAGATACCGAAGGCGACGTCGCCCCAGCGCATCGCGGTGGAAGCGCCGAGCTTCATCGTCGTCTCTTTGCCCTCCAGCGCGATCATGTGCATCTTGTGCTTGTAGATGTCGAACTCGACATCATCGATCAGCGCCTGGGCCGCGATTTCGGCCTCCGTCATCGGCTCCGGCCGCAGACGTTGCACCACTTCATGGTCTCGGGTGTAGGCGATGCCGCTCATCCTGTATCTCCCCGTCGTATCTGTTATCGCGCCGGCTCAGCCGAGCACGCGTTCAAGGACGCCGTTACGCCAGGCATCCATGGTGAAACGCCACCCCGGCGCGACCACGTAGGTGGTCTCGCGGGATTCGATGATGCATGGTCCGGCCATCCGGTTGCCCGAGACCAGCCGCGCGCAGTCATAGACCGGCGTGTCGACATGGCCCTCGCTCGGGCCCCAGTAGACCGGGCGCGTCTCGCGCAGCGCCGCCGCGGCCGGTTCCGGTGACGCCAGTTCCGCGGCCTTCAGCGTCATGTCGCGATGAATGACCGAGGCCGTGAGCAGGAAATTGTCGACATTGATGCCGCCGGCCGGGAACGTCGCTTCCGGCGAATAGACCTCGCCGTAGCAGCGGGTAAACAGGTCGCACAGCGCCTCGACATCGGCCGTCGAGGTCAGCTGCAGCGACGGCGCCGTCACTCGCGTCATGTTGTACTGACTGCCGTAGCGCATATCGAGTTCGAGCTTGAAGCGCATGTCGGCGTCGGCGTAGCCCTCCAGCCGCAGGTCGCGGGTGGCCAGATCGACCAGCTCGGCGACGACGCTGTTGAAGCTGTCGAGATCGGCGAGATAGGCCTTTTCCGCCCACTGGAACAATTTGAGCGAACGCGAGCGCTCCCACACTTCCTTGATCGGCATCGTCGAGGCGCCAAAAGCGCCGAACACCGAGGATTGCAGCGGCATCACCACCTTCTTGACCCCGATATAGGGCGCGAAGCCGCAGGCATGCGCGCCACCGGCGCCGCCGCAGGCGTAGAGTACGAAGGTGCGCGGGTCATGCCCCTTGAGCGCCACTTCGTTGAACACTTCCTGGCCCATGCGCGCATCGACCAGCCGGCGGATACGCCAGGCGGCCTCCTCGATGGAGATACCCAGCGGACGGGCGACCTTCTCCTCGATCACCTTGCGCGCCAGATCGACGTCGAGCAGCATTTCGCCGCCGAGATAGTTTTCCGGGTTGTAGAGCCCCAGCACCAGGTCTGCGTCCGTCACCGTCGGCTCACGCCCACCCTGGTCATAACAGGCCGGCCCCGGCATCGAGCCCGCCGACTGCGGACCGACTTCGAGCACATTGCCCATGGTTTGGTTGATCCAGGCGATCGAACCCCCGCCGGCACCGATGGATTTCACCTCGATCGCCGGGATGTTGGTGCGCCAGCGATCAATGACCGGAATGAAGTCGTGCGCCTTGATCTCGCCACCCTCGATCAGGCCGATGTCGAACGACGTGCCGCCCATGTCGGTGAACACGATGTTCGGGTCACCCGACAGCTTGCCCAGCGCCGCCGCGCCATGCAGACCGGCGACCGGTCCGGCATTGTGGGTGAGCACGGCACGGGTGCGCGAGGATTTCTTGGTGCCGCCGGTGTTGTGCACCAGCGTCAGCGGCTTGCGGAAACCGCCGTCACGCAGTTCGTTACCGAGCTTGTTGAGCTCATCCGCCATCAGACCGTGGATGTAGGCATTCACCACGGCGGTCATGGTGCGGGTGTATTCGCCGGCCTTGGGAGACACCTCCGACGACAGGATCA
Organism: Pseudomonadota bacterium; assembly: GCA_963205175.1. Lineage (GTDB taxonomy): Bacteria > Pseudomonadota > Alphaproteobacteria > Sphingomonadales > Sphingomonadaceae > CAUJIW01. The sequence continues at coordinate 6,332 of CAUJIW010000171.1, read as the reverse complement.
CCGGCATCGAGCCGAGATAGTCCTCGGGATATTCCTCCTCGATGATCTGCTTGATCTGGCGTTCATGGTCGGGGTTGATGAACGACCACAGCAGCGACACCACGAAGCCCTGGGCGCCACGATCCACCAGCGTCTGCAGCTTTTCCAGCACTTCCTCGCGCTTGAGCGGGGCGATCACCTTGCCGGAATAGTCGACGCGCTCGCGCACGCCCACCACCATGTCGGGCTGGATCAGCGGCGCGGGCTTCTGGATGCGGGCCAGATCGCGCCCTTCCTGCCAGCTCATGCCATCGGCCCAGCTGCGGCCGCGACCGATGAAGATGGTGTCCTCGAAGCCGGCGGTGGTGATGAGGCCGAGCTTGGGGCCGGTGCGTTCGATCAACGCGTTGGTGCCCACCGTGGTCGAATAGCGCACGCTGCCCACGGATTCGAGGAATTCCTCCAGCCGCAGGCCGTTGGCGCGGGCCAGCAGCCCCATGCCACGCATGAAGCCCACCGACAGGTCGTAATGGGTGGTCGGCGTCTTGCAGGTATTGAAGCCGCCATCCGCATGCGCGCAGAAAAAGTCGGTGAAGGTTCCCCCGACATCGATGCCCACATTGAAGCTCATGGTCTCTCCCCTTGGTGCCGGCCCGCCGTGCGCGGTCCTGGCATCATGCTTTCGGTTGTTTCAGATCACTCACCAGGGCGCGCAGATCCTCCACCGAGGAGTCCGCGGCCAGCAGATCGTCGTTCAGCAGCAGCAGCGGCTGACAATCGGCCAGCCCCGCCACCCAGGCCCGCGCCACGTCGGGCCGGTCGAACGGCAGCGCCAGGCCCACCGCCGCTTCCGTCGCCAACGCGGCGAGCGCGTCCGGCGTCGGCGGATTGCCGGCGGCGTCGGCGCCCAGCACATAGGCGTCCAGCTTCAGCTTGGCGAACTCAGCGGCCGCCTCCGCCGGATAGCCCGACAGCATGACGCCCAGCGGTACGTTGAAATAGCCCGCCACGTTGCGCAGGGTGTTATAGAGTTTGCGCAACGCGATGGAGACGCTGGCCGTTCCCAGTGCCGCGCCTTCCAGCAGCAGCACCAGGTCAGGCCGGGCCTTGCAGACCTGCTCGACCAGCGCCGTCATGCGCTCGCGTTCCGCCTCGCCCGGCGTGTCCCCCGCGCCCCCGGCATGACCCGCCAGCAGGCCAGTGATGGTGACCACCCGGGCGAACGGCGTCGCGCCCTCGCCACTCAGCCGGTTGGCGGTTTCCACCGCAGCCTCGACAACCCCCGGCGCGGCCGCCGGATCAATGTCGATGACCAGGGCATCGCCGCCCAGCAGCGCGGTGACCTTGCCCAGTGCCGGCACCTGCAGCGCGGGGTCGCCAGCGATATCAGGCCAGGCCTGGCCCGCCACGCGTCCGGCGAAGGGGCCCGGTCGCACCACGACCGCCGACGCCGCGCCACGGCCTCGCGCCATCGCATCCCGGAAACTTGCCTGTGCCATGACGGTTGCCTCGGTTACGCGCTGACGCCGTGGCGACGCTTCAACGCGTCGATGTCGAGTTCGATCTCGTGCGTCAGCGGATGGCCGGGCGGCAGATACTCGTTTTCCAGCATGGTACCGCAATTGGGGCAGTAGAACTCGACCAGCCGGCAGTAGCGGGAGTCCGGCGTAAAGCTGTAGCTGCCGCCTTCCACCAGCGGCGGATGGACCTCTTCCAGCGCCCGCTCGGCGACCAGACAGCCATGCTTGTAATTCTCCCGCGCGCTGCCCAGGGCATGGCCGCAGCGATTGCAGCACCAGTGTTCGCTGTCGAGCGCGATGTCGAGATATTCAGTGATGCGGACCTTGGTCATGGTTACACCCGCTCAAGCAGAAGATTGTTGAAACGATCGACGGTGAGCCGCCAACCAGCCGGCACGAACACGCTGGTCTGCACCGACTCGACGATGGCCGGGCCGAACAGCTGGTGGTCGCGTTGCAGCATGTCACGATCGTAAATGGCGACTTCCACCCGGCCGCGACGCGGATCGAGATAGACCGGGCGGCTGCCCTTGTTGGCCTGCGCCACATCACGGGTCGCCGCCGGCAATTGCGGCAGATGAAAGTGCGGCACCGGCGCCTTGGCGAAATAAGCCAAGGTGGTGAGCTGCAGCGGGCCTTCGCTGCCCAGAGCCTCGTGTGCCGCACGCAGCACCTCGGTGGCGGCGGCGCTATCGTCGAGCACCGTCAGCGGTGCCGCGACTATCGCCTCCTGCCCGCCGTCGCCCGCGCTGAAGAACAGCTGCAGGTCGGCGTTGATGTCGGCGACATCGAAGCCCTCGCCGCGCATGTCGCGCTCGGCCTCGGCCCGGGTGTCGGCAACCGCGCCGGCGATGGCGGCGAAGTCCTGCGGGCCGGCGATGGCCCGGTCGGTCCGCCGGTAATAGATATGGCCGGCGTCCATCAGCGAGGAGCCATAGGCCGACGACACCGCCGAGAACGGCGTCATCAGCACCACGTCGAGACCCGCCTCGCGGGCGATGTCGCAGGCGTGGATGCCCCCGGCGCCACCATAGGCGATGGTGGGCAGCCGGGCCGGACGGCCGAGCCGGTCGGCAACCGCGCCGACGGCCGCGCCCATGGCGGCCTCCACCGTGGTCTTGATCCGCCAGGCGGCCTCTTCCACCGACACCCCGAGCGGCTGGGCGATCTGGGCGTCGATGGCGGCGCGCGCCTTCTCCACGTCGAGGCGCATGCCGCCGCCGAGGAAATAACCGGAGTCGAGAATACCCAGTACCAGGTTGGCATCCGTCACCGTCGGCTGGGTACCGCCAAGGCCGAAGCACACCGGCCCCGGCAGGGCGCCGGCCGACTGCGGCCCCACTTTCAGCGCCCCGTCTTCGACATGGGCGATGGAGCCACCGCCCGCGCCCAGCGCGTCGATGGCCATCATCGGCAGGTTGCAGGCGAAACCTTCGACGTCCGGGCGCAGCGCGTAGCTCGCCTGACCGCCCTCGACATAGCCGATGTCGAACGAGGTACCGCCCATGTCGGTGGAGATCAGCGTGTCGAAGCCATAGAGACGGCCAATCTCGCGGGCACCGAACAGACCGCCAGCGGGGCCGGAGTTGTAGGTATTGATGGCGCGCGTCTTGGCGACGCGGGCGACCGCGCCGTTGTTGTGGCCGATGAACAGCGTGCCGCGATACTGGCGCTGCCGCAGATCCTCGCCCGCCTTGTAGAGCAGGCGCGCCAGCTTGCCGTGGATATAAGCGTTGAGCACCGCCGCGTTGAGGCGTTCGGCCTTGCCGGGGCGGGTGGAAATGTCGGAGGCGAGAAAGGTCGAGACCGAGCCGAGATAGTCGCGCGGATATTCCCGCTTGATCACCGCCCGCACGTCCCGCTCGTTGGCCGGGTTGAATTCGGAATTGGCCAGCGCCACCACCAGGCCACGGGCGCCGCGGTCGATCAGCGTCTGGGCCGCCTCAAGGATCGCCTTGGCGGCGGGCGCCCGCACCACGGCGCCTTGTGCATCGACCTCCTCGTCAAGGCCGATCACCATGTCGTCGTACACCAGCGGCGCCTTGCCGTCGGTCCGCGCGGTCGGCGCCAGTGGCTCCATGCCGCGCGTGACGATCAGGCCGATCTTGGCGCCGTTGCGCTGGATGATGGTGTTGGTGCCGATGGTGTTGGAGAAACGGATGATATCCGTCTCGAACAGCAGCTCCGGCGCTTCCCGGCCGAAGGCGCGCGCGCCGGCCTGGATGCATTCCAGAAAACACACTGTAAGGTCATGCGGCGTGGTGGGCACCTTGACGGTGCGCACGTCACCATCGCGGACAAAAAAGCCGTCCGTGAAGGTGCCACCCGTGTCGATATCGACGGTAAAGCCCATCTTTCCTCCCCTGCCTCATCTGTTCACCGGCGCCAGTTGACCTGGCTGTTGACCCGGACCGGAAAGCCTCAGCTTCCGGGCGGCGCCTCGCGGACCGCGCGCATGATGAACCCGATGATCTCGTTAAACACCTGCTCCTCCTTCAACTTGCCGACCGGCCTGAACCAGCGCAGATGCCAGTTCACGACGCCCAGCACATTGAAGGCCATGATTTTCGTCTCGTCCGTGCGAACGATGCCGGCAGCTTTCAGCCGCTCGATCTCGCCCACGTAAATCTCCAGCACTTCCTTCTGGACCCGGCGGTTGGCCCGCTTGCCCATCGGCGACAGACGTTCCTCGTCAATGAAGAAAATCTTCGATTCCCGGTGATGCTGGACGGAGGCCTCCAGGTGGGCGCGCACCAGGGCCGTCAGCCGTTCCAGCGGGTCCTGCTTGTCAGCCAGCGCCGCGTGCAGCTTTTCCGGCAACGCCTTCACCGAATATTCGAGAATGGCCAGCCACAGCGCCTCCTTGTTCTCGAAATAATGGTAGACGTTGGACACACTGCGTCCGACCGCCGCCGCGATATCCCGGATGGACGTGCCCGCGAACCCGTTCTTGGCGAACAGATCCACCGCGACCTCCACCAGCTCGTCGCGGCCCTTGGGGCTCTCGACCATGGCGCTCACTCCCTTCAGTTTTAGCACTCGCGCCATGAGTGTTACGCCCCTCCCCATCTGACGGCAACCACCGCCCGCTTTGCGTTCTCCGCCGCCCAACCCATTAGATCGAACGACCGTTCTAGTCATGATCGAAAGCCGCCATCGCTGTCAAGCGAGCACGAGGTGATTTTTCGACTTTTGAGTTAATTGCATGTTATAAAAGGAATTATTCGAATACCATCGACACATAGACCTTCATCCCGACATTTTTCACGTGCGCGAACTCGAACGATCGTTCTATCCTTGGCTCGAATCGCGGTCAGCAGACGACGGGCGGACACACCGCCCGGCGCGATGACCCAAGGGGGGAGATGAAGTTCGATGGCGGATACCGTGAACTCCGATTTTCTGCTGTGCGCGGGCCGCCGCCTGCACGTCCGGCTGTGGCACCGCACCGGTACGCGCACGGTGGTGATCTGGCACGGGGTGACCGGCACCTGTCGCGACCATGATGCGCTTGCGGCACACATCGCGGGCCGCGGCTGGCGCGTGATCGTGCCCGACGCCCTGGGCTGCGGCCTGTCGGACTGGGCACAGGATGCCGACCATGACCACAGCCTGACCTCATACGCCGACATGGCCCGCGATCTGCTGCGCCAGCTCGATGCGCCCGTAGTAGATTGGATTGGCACATCCAAGGGCGGCGGGCTGGGCATCGTGCTGGCCGGCGCGCCCGACAGCCCGATCCGTCGCATGGTCCTCAACGACGTCGGCCCGACCCTGCCCGCGAGTTTCTGCACGGCCATCGCCAAGCGGCTGGCGGATCCGCCGACCTTCGACAGCTACGCTGATTTTCGCAGCCATCTCGCGCGCTTCATCGAGCGCGGCGGCGGCCTGGTCGACGACGCCATGCTCGACCATCTGACCCTGGTCTGGGGCCGCCGCAGCGACGATGGTCGCGTCACCTACCACCATGACCGCGCATTGGCCGGCCAGTTCCTCCATCACCCGGAGGATTTCGCGCTGTGGCCGCAATGGGACGCCATGACCTGCCCGGTCCTGCTGTTGCGCGGTGAGTTGTCCCCGGTCCTGTCAGCTGCCGAAGCCGAGGAGATGACCCGTCGCGGCCCTCGCACGACACTGGTGACGCTGGCCGGCCAGGGGCATGTCAATTTTCTCGATCACCCCGAGCACTGGCAGGCGATCAATGCCTTTCTCGACAACTGACGCGGCAATCCCAACGCCGCACCACCAACCATCATGAGGGAGACAATAATGGGACGGGTACAGGACAAGGTGGCGATGGTGACGGGCGCGGCCCAGGGTCTCGGGCTGGCCATGGTCCGGGCACTGGCGGCGGAAGGTGCGCGCGTGGTGCTCACCGACATCGACGCGCCGCGGGGCGAAAACGAAGCGGCGGCGCTGCGGGCGTCCGGCCATCAGGCCATGTTCTGCCAGCATGACGCCACCAGCGAGGACGACTGGACCCGGGTGATGGCAGCGGTGCTGCAGGCCCATGGCCGGCTGGATGTGCTCGTCAACAACGCCGGTGGTGGCGTCGACTGCGACATCGAGCAGATGACGCTGGAGCATTTCCAGTGGATGGTGAAGCTGAATCTCGACAGCGCCTTCCTCGGCACCAAACTCGCCATCGAGGCAATGAAGGCAACCGGCGGCGGCTCGATCATCAACGTGTCGTCGGTGGGCGGCCTGGTCGGCACCGCGCCCCTGCCCGCCTATTCCGCCGCCAAGGCCGGGGTCAAGCTGCTCTCCAAGTGCGTCGCCCTGCATTGCGGCCAGCGCGGCTACAACATCCGTGTCAACAGCATTCATCCCGGC
>CAUJIW010000170.1 GCA_963205175.1 Pseudomonadota bacterium | reverse complement strand
CGGCAGCTTGGCCAGCTCGTCGCAATGCTCGACCACGTTGGGCCGCAGTCCCTCGCCTTCGGCGCCCATCACCAGGCACGGCCGGCAATTGCCCAGCACCGCCGCCAGCGTGCGCGTCGCCCGGCCGTCAAGGCCGATGCGCCAGAAACCCGCCTCGGCGATCTCCTCCAGCGCCCGGGCAAGATTGACCACCCGCACCCACGGCACCAGTTCCAGACAGCCCGAGGCCGCCTTGGCCAGCGCGCCGGTTTCCGGCGGCGCATGGCGGTCCTGCGTCACCAGCGCGATGGCGCCGAACGCCGCCGCCGAGCGCAGCATGGCGCCGATATTGTGCGGGTCGGTCACCTGATCGAGCACCACGATCGGCCCGCCGCTCTCGCCCGCCGCCGCGAGCACGTCGGTGAGGTGCGGTGAATCCAGGGGCGCGGTCTCCAGCACCATGCCCTGGTGCGGCGCGCCTTCGGGCACCAGCCGCTTGAGATCGTCACTGGAGCCGTAGAGCAGTTCCAGCCGCGGCGGCACCTGCAGGCCCGCCGCCGCTTCGTGGGTGACGTAGAGCCGGATCGGCCGGCGCTCGGGGTTGGCGAGTGCAGCCAGCACGGCATGCCGCCCGTAAAGCCGGACCTGGGACGCGGACGAACGACCGCCGGCAGGCTTGCCGGCATGGGACGGGCGAGCGCCCGGGGATTTTCTGTGCCTCGACATGGTGCCTCTCCTAGCGCAACCGCGCGCCCGTTGACACCCGGCGTCGGCGGGAAATCATCCTGGCTCTGACGCTTTCCCCCGCAGCGGTGTGGCTGATGTCAGAATAATGCAGCAAATCGCCTGTCGACCGTTGACAGCGCGGAGCAAATCGCGCATTTGGCGGCCCTCGCATCGTTGGATGCGCAGGTCATCCGGATGTATTGTGGAGGGGTGGCCGAGCGGTCAATGGCAGCAGACTGTAAATCTGCCGGGTTTTCCCTACGTTGGTTCAAATCCAACCCCCTCCACCACCATCGAGATCAAGCGGCCAGATCAAGCGGTTAGAGCCGGTCGCTGAGACGCCGCCGCAAGAGGCCGCGCCGCCCCCCCCCATCACCCGCCGCGCTTACAGTTCGACCGTCAGGCCGTCGTAGCCGGGCTCGACGCCGGCCGGCAGTCGTGCCGCCAACTCCTCGTAGTCCATGTCCCAGTTCATGTGGGTGAGGATGGCGCGAGCGGGCCGGAAACGCTCGATCCAGCCCAGCGTCATGGCGAGATGCGGGTGGCTGGGGTGCGGATCGTAGCGCAATGCGTCCACCACCCACAGGTCCAGCCCTGCCAGACAGGGCGCCGACGCCTCGGGGATGGCGTTGAGATCGGTCGAATAGGCGAAACCGCCGATGCGATAGCCGATGGACTGGGTCGCGCCATGGATCTGCCGGAACGGCTGCACCGTCAGCGTGCCGATGGTCAGCGGCGCCAGCGCATCGCCGGTGTCGGCCAGCCGGTGCAGGTTGGCCATCGCCGGATAATCCTCGAAGCCATCGAACACATAGTCGAAGCGGCGCTGCAGCGTCGCCGCGGTGGCCGCGTCGGCATAACAGTCGAGCCGCCGCCCCATGGCGTGAAACAGGCCGCGCAGATCGTCGATGCCGTGGGTGTGGTCGGCGTGGTCGTGGGTGAACAGCACGGCGTCCAGCCGCTCGACCCGGGCATCCAGCAGCTGTTCGCGCAGGTCCGGCGAGGTGTCGATGAGGATCTGTGTGCCGGCATGTTCCACCAGCACCGACACACGGCGCCGCCGGTTCTTCGGATTGGCCGGGTCGCACCGTCCCCACAGGTTGCCGACGCGCGGTACGCCGCCGGAGGTGCCGCAGCCGAGGATGGTCACCTTCATGACGGCGGGACCATGACGGGTCAGGCCGCCTTGGTGAACAGGCGGCGGAAATTGGCCGTGGTGGTCGCCGCCAGCTCGGCCTCGCTGACGCCGCGCAATTTGGCCAGGAACGCCGCCGTGTGCGCCACATAGGCCGGCTCGCAGGTCTTGCCGCGCAGCGGCACCGGCGCGAGATAGGGCGCGTCGGTTTCCACCAGAATGCGGTCGGCTGGCAGCCCCTTGGCGGTTTCCTGGATGTCGGCCGCGCTCTTGAAGGTGAGGATGCCGGACAGCGAGATATAGAAGCCCAGTTCCAGCGCCACTTCGGCGAACGCCCGGCTGGCGGTGAAACAGTGGATGACGCCGGTGAAGGCCCCCTGGGCCATTTCCTCGCGCAGGATCGCCGTGGTGTCGGCCTCGGCATCACGGGTGTGGACGACGAGCGGCAGGCCGGTCGCGCGCGCGGCGGCGATGTGGGCGCGGAAGCTGGTCTGCTGCTGGTCGCGCGGGCTGTGATCGTAATAATAGTCGAGCCCGGTCTCGCCGATGCCGATCACCTTGGGATGGGCGGCGGCGGCCACCAGGGCGGCGGTATCGATGTCCGGGTGATGCTCGGCTTCATGCGGGTGAATGCCCACCGTCGCGCCGACATCCGCGTTGGCCTCGGCGGTGGCGATGATGGTCGGCCACTCGGCACGGGTGGTGCCGATGTTGACGAAGTAACCGACCCCGGCGGCACGGGCACGCGCCAGCACGCCGGCGAGATCCTCGTCCAGCCCGCGGAAATTCAGGTGGCAGTGGCTGTCGACCAGCATCAGGAGGCAACCTCCTCCTCGGGCGGCAGCGACAGGCGCGGAAACACCGGCGTCGGCGCGGCCAGCGTGAAGCCCGAGGCCGTCAGTCTGGCGTACCATTCGGTATCGTCGAGCGCCGCGCGGTCGCGCGCGTCGGCCGCCACGCCAAGCTGGTCGAGCACCTTGGCGGCACTGTCCGGCACCACCGGCAGGATCAGGATGGCAAGCTGGCGGATGGCAGCGAGCAACGTCGCCAGCACCGCTTCCATGCGGGCCGGGTCGGTTTTCTTCAGCGCCCACGGCGCCTGATGATCGATATACTGATTGCAGGCGAACACGCCGCGCATCCATGCCTCGATACCGCCCGACAGGTCGCAGTCGAGGAAGCGGCGCTCCAGCTCCGCGCCCTCGGCCCGCACCTCCGCCAGCAGCGCGGCATCGGCGGGCTGGCCGGCCTCGCCTACCTGCGGCAGTCGGCCTTCGAGGTTCTTGACGATGAAACTCAGCGTCCGTTGCGCCAGATTGCCGAAGCTGTTGGCCAGTTCGGCGTTGGCGCGGGTGACGATCGCCTCGTGGCTGTAGCTGCCGTCCTGGCCGAAGCTGACCTCGCGCAGGAAGAAATAGCGCACCGGATCGACGCCATAGAGGTCGGCGAGCCCCATGGGGTCGATGACGTTGCCCACCGACTTCGACATTTTTTCGCCGCGGTTGAACAGGAAGCCGTGGGCGAATACCTGACGCGGCAACGGCACGCCGGCCGAGAGCAGGAACGCCGGCCAGTAGACGGCGTGGAAGCGCACGATGTCCTTGCCGATGACGTGCATGTCGGCCGGCCAGAACTTGCGGAACTGTTCGCTGGCGTCATCCGGGAATCCGGCGCTGGTGATGTAGTTGGTCAGCGCGTCCACCCACACATACATCACATGGCCCGGCGCGTCGGGCACCGGAATCCCCCAGTCGAAGCTGGTGCGGCTCACCGACAGGTCACGCAATCCGCTTTTCACGAAGCTGATCACCTCGTTGCGGCGGCTTTCCGGCCGGATGAACTCCGGATGGGCCTCGTAATAGTCGAGCAGCGGCTGCTGGTACTTCGACAGGCGGAAGAAGAAGCTTTCCTCCACCGTCCATTCCACCGGCGTGCCCTGGGGCGACAGCTTGGTGCCATCATCGGCGGTGCGGATCTCGCTCTCGTCGTAATAGGCCTCGTCGCGCACCGAGTACCAGCCCTCGTAGCGGTCGAGGTAGATGTCTCCGTTGGCGGCCATGCGCCGCCATAGCTCCTGCACCGAGGCATAGTGGCGCGGTTCGCTGGTGCGGATGAAGTCGTCGTAGGAAATGTTGAACCGGTCATCCATGGCGCGGAACAGCGGCGCCATGCGGTCGGCCATCTCGCGCGCGCTGATGCCGTGCTTGCGGCCGGTCTGCTCCATCTTCAGGCCGTGCTCGTCGGTGCCGGTGGTGAACCGCACGTCCTCGCCGAGCCAGCGGTGGAAACGGGCGATGGCATCCGTCGCGATCGCCTCGTAGGCGTGGCCGATGTGCGGCGCGCCGTTGGGATAGGCGATGGCGGTGGTGATGTAGAAGCGGTTGCGCTGAGCCATGGATGGGGAGACCTGACGTCCTGTTCACATGCGGGCGCCGGACGCGACGATCCGGGCCAGCTCATGGACCACCGCCTTGGGGTCGAGCGCCAGAGGAACCGCCGCACCGGCAAGATCGCGGGCCTTCTCCCACAGCTCCACGCGGGGCGCAAGCGCCTGGGGACCGGCTGCACGGGCCTGCGCCGCCAGATCCTCCTGCACCAGTTCGAGAAACGCCTCGTAGCGCGGCTGGGCCGCCGGACTGGCCAGCGCTTCCGCCAGCGCCAACCCGAGCCGGCCGGAAGGATCGCCGGTGCGCCGCAGCTCCGCCAGCGAACGCTCCAGCTTGCCGATATCGAGGCCGGCGAAACGCAGCGCCCGCCCCGGCGCGCCTTCGGCCAGGCGAGCCAGTTCCTCGGCCTCCTCCGGCGCCAGGTCGGGCTTCACCCGCCGCAGCACGGCCGTCACGTCGGCCGTGTCCAGCGGCGCGAAGGCCAGCCGGCGGCAGCGTGAGCGGATGGTCGGCAGCAGCCGGCCCGGCGCATGGCTGATGAGCAGGAACAGCGTCCGCGCCGGCGGCTCCTCCAGCATCTTGAGCAGGGCGTTGGCGGCTGAGCGGTTCATCTCGTCGGCGGCGTCGACCAGCACCACCCGCCAGTCGCCCTCGGCGGGCTTGATGCCGAGGAACGGCGTCAGCTCGCGCACCTGATCGACCGAGATTTCCTTGGCGAGCTTGCCGCGATCATTCTCCCGCCGCGCCAACAGGCGCAGACTGGGGTGACTGCCGGCCTCCAGCATCCGCGACACATGATGGTCGGCCGACACCGCCAGACTGTCGGGGCCGCCACCGAACAGGCCGCCGCCCCCGCCCATACCGCCCTCGCCCACCCCGCCCGACAGCACGAAGCGGGCCACCCGCCAGGCAAACGTCGCCTTGCCGACGCCGCGCGGCCCGGTCAGCAGCCAGGCATGGTGCAGCCGGCCGGTGGTCCATGCCTCAAGGAACGCCTGTTCCGGCTGGTCGTGGCCGATCAGCGCATAGGTGGTGGCCGGCTCGCTCATCGTGGCGTCCTCATGGCGCCAGTCGTCCGGCAACCGCCTGCCAGATGGCGGCGCTAACGGCATCAACGTCGACGATGGCATCGATGACAGCGCAGCGGCCGGCGTAGCGCGCGGCAAGATCGAGGAAGCCGGCGCGCAGCCGTTCGTGGAAAGCCGCGTCGTGGGCCTCGAAGCGGGTCTCGTCGCCGCGCCGGCTGGCGGCACGCGCAAGCCCGATGGCGGCCGGCACATCGAGCACCAGTGTCAAATCCGGCCACAGCGGCCCGGTCGCCTGCTCGTGGAGGCGCACCAGCAGCTCGACGTCGAGCCCCTTGGCGATGCCCTGGTAGACCAGCGTGCTGTCGACATAGCGGTCGCACACCACCCAGGCGCCGCGCGCCAGCGCCGGACGGATGACCCGTTCCACATGGTCATGGCGAGCGGCGTTGAGCAGCAAGGTCTCGCTCAGCGCGTCCCAGCGATCGACCTCGCCCTGCACCAGCAGGGCGCGGATCGCCTCGGCGCCCGGCGTGCCGCCGGGCTCGCGGGTGACGATGACCTCGCGCCCCGTCGACCGCAGCCGCTCCGCCAGCCGGGCGACCTGGGTCGACTTGCCGGTGCCCTCGCCGCCCTCCAGCGTGATGAAGCGGCCGGTCACCGGCCATCCCCCATCACGCACGCGCCGCTCACTTCGCCTCGATGGCGGGCGTGCCAAACAGGGTGTTGCGGAACCCGGCCATGATGCGGCCGAACACGCCGGCCTTCTCGACACCCCTGGCCGCGACCAGCGGAATGGTCAGCGGCTGCTGGCCCGGGGCTGCGACCACCAGGTCCGCCACATGCTGGCCGGCCTTGATCGGCGCCGGAATCGGCCCGGTATAGCGTACCGTCACCTTCATGTTGGAGCGAGCGACACGACTGGTGGTGAAGGCCGCATCGCGGGCGACGGTCAGCGGTACGGTCTTTTCAGCGCCCAGCCACACCGGCGCCGTCTCGACGATCGCGCCCTTGCGGAACAGCTTGACGGTCTGGAAGGTCCGCAGCCCCCACTCCATGAACTTGGCGCTTTCGTCGGCGCGTTCCTGCATCGAGGTCAGGCCGTTGAGCACGATGATCAGCCGCTGGCCATTGCGCAGGGTCGATCCGGTGAGGCCATAGCCGCCGGCCTCGGTATGGCCGGTCTTGAGGCCATCCGAGCCCGGCACCCGGTAGAGCAACGGGTTGCGGTTGCCCTGGACGATCGGCTTGCCGCCCATGGTCTGACCGTGGGAGTAGGAGCTCAGACCGTAGAAATCCCGGTAGAGATCGGGAAAGTCCCGGATCGTGCGGTAGCCGAGGATCGCCATATCGCGGGCGGTGACATACTGCGCCTCATCCGGCCAGCCGGTGGTGTTGGTGAAATGGGAGCCCGTCATGCCCAGCCGCCGGGCGGTCTGGTTCATCACGTCGACGAAAGCCTGTTCGGTGCCGGCCAGCCCTTCGCCCAGCACCACGCAGGCATCGTTGCCCGACAAGGTGACGACACCGTGCAGCAGATCCTCCACGCTCACCGACTGGTTGGGCGACAGGAACATGGTGGAGCCGCGGTTGTTCCAGGCCCGCCACGTCTCCGGGCTGACGGTGATCTGGTCGGTCAGCTTGGCGGTGCCCTTCCTGATCATGTCAAAGACCACATAGGTGGTCATCATCTTGGCCATCGACGACGGCGCCATGGTCTCGGTGCCGTTCTTGTCGTAGAGAACGGCGCCGGTATCCGCCGACATCATGTAGGCGAAGGGGGCCGTGGTCTGGAATGCCGGAACCTGAGCCTGGGCGCCCGCCGCCAGCA
>CAUJIW010000169.1 GCA_963205175.1 Pseudomonadota bacterium | reverse complement strand
ACAAAGGCGGCGTCCGGCAGATCGCTGTCGGGCAGCGGTGCCAGCTGCGGCGTGCCGGCCGGGCGCGCCGGACGATCCGCCGGCAGGGTGAAATCGATCTCCCGCAGCACCGGGTTGTCCCGGTTGTCAGCCTCGCTGTGGCCCTGCCAGTGGCCGTAATAGCCGGCGTAGATCACCGCGCGCAGGCGGGCGAGGTCCTGCATGAAATTCAGCTTGGCGCGGCGCAGGCAGGCATCGATGCGGCGGGCGCGGCGCTCGGGCGAGGCCGCCAGGAACCACGGCCCGCCCAGCAGCACGCCCATCAGCAGCAGCGACCAGCCGACCTCGGCGGGCTTGCCGCCGACCATCTTGCTGAACTGGGACTGGATGTTCTCGACCACCTGGTCGGCGCTGATGCGCATCTCGGTGTCGTGAAAAAAGGCTTCCGCCAACGCCTTCAGAATAGCGGCCTGCACCGCATTGAACGGCTTGCCCACGCCGTGTTCCCCCTCTGCCCCTCGACTGGCAGCGACGCTACAACGACGGCGCGAGGATTGCACCTTTCATGACGCTCGCGACTCGAGGGGGCTTGTGGAAACGGCTTTGGCCATGCGCACGGGCGTCAACGTCCGCTGGTGTTCTCGCGGATGAACTGATCAAGCGCCGCCTGCTGATCCTGATCGATCAGCCCCAGCAGCACCGCCCAGAAGCCGGTTACCGCCTGCTGGCCGGCCTGACCGTAGGCCTGAATCATACGCTCGCGCTGGATCTCGAAAACCTCGCGCTCCAGCGCGGCGCCGGCCTCGGTGACGGAGAGCAATCGCTGGCGCTTGTCCTCGCGGCCGACCTCGCTGGTGACATATCCCTTGGCCTGGAGGTCGTTGAGCACCCGGCTCAGGCTCTGCTTGGTGATCGACAGCAGCTTGAGCAGGTCGGAGACGGTCAGGCCCGGCCGGCGGGCGATGAAATAGAGCGCACGATGATGGGCCCGGCCGAAGCCATACTGCTCCAGCAGCTTGTCTGGCCCCTTGGTGAAATCGCGGTAAGCGAAGTATAGCAGTTCCACCCCGCGGCGAAGTTCGGCTTCGCGGAGAAACAGCGGTGAGGCAACTGAATTTGCGTCAGCCATGTTGACTTATATCGCTCAGAATGTTACCGGACCAAGCCTGAGATTAGCAACATTATTAGCAACAAACCGCCGAGAGAAGTGCCATGACCGAGCGTCCCTTTCATGATCGCGATGGATTCATCTGGTTTGACGGACAGTTGGTGCCGCATCGCGATGCCAATGTCCACATCTTGACGCACGCCCTGCACTACGCCTCCTCGGTGTTCGAAGGCCAGCGGGCCTATGACGGCGAGATTTTCAAGCTCGACGAACACAGCCAGCGGCTGATCGAGTCGGGCCGCATCCTCGGCTTCGAGGTGCCCTGGACCGTCGAGCAGATCAACGAGGCCTGCTATCAGGTGCTCAAGGCCAACAACCTGACCAGTGCCTACATGCGGCCGGTCGCCTGGCGCGGGTCCGAGCAGATGGGCGTCGCCGCCCAGAAGTCGAAGATCCACCTCGCCATCGCCGCCTGGGAATGGCCGAGCTATTTCTCGCCGGAAGCGAAGCTGAAGGGCCTGCGCCTGTGCATCGCCAGGTATCGCCGGCCGGCCCCCTACACCGCCCCCACCAAGTCGAAGGCGGCGGGCCTGTACATGATCTGCACCATCTCGAAGCACGAGGCGGACGCCCAGGGCTATAACGATGCCCTGATGTTCGACTGGCGCGGCCAGGTGGCGGAAGCCACCGGCGCCAACATCTTCTTCGTCAAGGATGGCGTCATCCACACGCCGACGCCGGACTGCTTCCTCGACGGGATCACCCGGCGCACCGTCATCGGGCTGGCCAAGCAGCGCGGCATCGAGGTCATCGAACGGCCGATCTGGCCGGAGGAGCTGGAAGGCTTCCAGCAGGCCTTCCTGACCGGCACCGCGGCGGAAGTGACGCCGCTGTCGGAGATCGGCCCGTGGAACTTCGAGGTCGGCAGCCTGACCCAGCAGATCATGAAGGACTACGAGGACCTGGTCTGGCGGCGCGGCTGACCGGCCCATTTCCCCAAGACCATCAGAACAGCCCCGGCGGGCAACCGCCGGGGTTTTCGTTTGGGCGCACCCTTGCCCTTGATGGCCCGGTGACGGCTGGATGCCAGCGACAGCGCGAACAGAAAAAGCCCCGGTGGCATTGCCACCGGGGCCGCGCAGTCCGGCAACGTGACGGGTCGGCTCAGCCGTGGGCGAGAGCCGCCAGCAGCAGAAGCGCCACGATGTTGGTGATCTTGATCATCGGGTTGACCGCTGGACCCGCGGTGTCCTTGTACGGGTCGCCAACGGTATCGCCGGTCACCGCCGCCTTGTGGGCGTCGGAGCCTTTGCCGCCATGGTGGCCGTCCTCGATGTACTTCTTGGCGTTATCCCAGGCGCCACCACCCGAGGTCATCGAGATGGCGACGAACAGACCGCCGACGATGACCCCCAGCAGCAGCGCGCCGAGTGCCGCGAAGCCCTGGGCCTGACCGGCGATGGCCGAGATCACGTAATAGACCACGATCGGCGCCAGCACCGGCAGCAGGCTGGGGATGATCATCTCCTTGATCGCCGCCTTGGTGACGAGATCGACGGTGCGGGCATAGTCGGGCTTGGAGGTCCCTTCCATGATGCCGGGGTTGCCGCGGAACTGGTCGCGCACTTCCTGCACCACCGCGCCGGCCGCCCGGCCGACGGCGGTCATACCCATGGCGCCGAACAGATAGGGCAGAAGCGCACCCAGCAGCAGACCGACCATCACATATGGATTTGACAGCGAGAAATCGACCGTCAGATCGGTGAAGTAGGTCTTGAGGTCGGTGGTGTAGGCACCGAACAGCACCAGTGCCGCAAGACCGGCGGAGCCGATGGCGTAGCCTTTGGTCACGGCCTTGGTGGTGTTGCCGACAGCGTCGAGCGCGTCGGTGTTCTTGCGCACGTCCTTGTCGAGGCCCGCCATCTCGGCGATACCACCGGCGTTGTCGGTCACCGGACCATAGGCGTCGAGCGCCACCACCATGCCCGCCAGCGCCAGCATGGCGGTTGCCGCGAAGGCAATGCCGATGAGGCCCGCGATCATGTAGGTGACGATCATGCCGGCGCAGATCACCAGTGTCGGCAGCGCGGTCGACTCAAGGCTGATGGCCAGGCCCTGGATGACGTTGGTGCCATGACCGGTGACGGAGGCCTGGGCGATCGACTTCACCGGACGGTAGCCGGTGCCGGTGTAGTATTCGGTGATCCAGACGATCAGTGCGGTGACCACCAGACCGGCGACGGCACAGATAAACAGGTCCTGCCCGGTGAAGGTGATGTCGCCGGCGGTGACACTGGTCGACATGCCGAAGGCATAGTCAATGACGCCATAGATGGCGCCAATCGATAGCACCGCCGTGGTCCAGAAGCCCTTGTAGAGGGCGCCCATGATATTCTGCGAACCGCCGAGGCGGACAAAGTAGGTGCCGATGATCGAGGTGATGATGCACACGCCGCCGATGATCAGCGGCAGGCCCATCAGCTTGGCGAGGACCGCCGGATCCTGGCCGGCGCCAAACAGCAGCGCCGAGAGCACCATGGTGGCGCCGACGGTGACGACATAAGTCTCGAACAGGTCGGCCGCCATGCCGGCGCAGTCACCGACATTGTCGCCCACGTTGTCCGCGATCACCGCCGGGTTGCGGGGATCATCCTCGGGAATGCCGGCCTCGACCTTGCCGACAAGGTCGGCACCGACGTCGGCGGCCTTGGTGAAGATGCCGCCGCCCAGACGGGCGAAGATGGAGATCAGCGAGGCACCGAAGCCCAGCGCCACCAGTGCGTCAATCACGACGCGGTCGCCGCTGGCGAAGCCCAGCACCTGCGTCAGCGCATAATAGTAAACCGCGATCGCCAGCAGCGCGAGGCCGGCCACCAGCATGCCGGTGACGGCGCCGGAGCGGAACGACAGCGTCAGTCCCTGCTGCAGACCATGGCGCGAGGCTTCCGCCGTGCGCACGTTGGCTCGCACGGAAACGTTCATGCCAATGTAGCCGGCTGCACCCGAGCACAGGGCACCGACAACGAAGCCGACGGCCGGAAATGTGCCGAGCGCGACGAAGATGACAATGGCGACGACCACACCGACGATGGCGATGGTGGTGTACTGACGGCCGAGATAGGCGCCGGCGCCTTCCTGGATGGCGGCGGCGATCTGCTGCATCCTGTCGTTACCGGCCGGTGCGCTCAGCACCGAACGCGCCGTCACGATGCCGTACAGCAACGCAATGACGCCACATATGATTGACGCAATTAAAATGTCCACGAACGATCCCCCTTGTGATGCCGGCGCACCCCTACGCGATACGTCCGGCGTTAAGCGTCGTTTCCCTGTGCGGGCTGGCCCGGTATCCGGCGCGACATCGCGCCGCCCCGGGCTCTGGGGCGGATCGTGGCAAAAGCGGGGCGAACTGGCAAGCGGCGTTAACGGGTGGTGAACAGACGCCCCTCTGGCAATCGCCGCGATTGCACGTTCCGGCGAGCGGCTACAACGGCAGCGCGGAGACGATCTGAGTTGAAATCACCACCTCTCTGCCCAGCGCCCGGTTAGCGCTGTCGGTCAACAGCTTCTCGGCGCGGGCATAGTCCAGCACCCGCGGCTTGCCCTCGACGGTGACGGCGGTCTGCGACAGTGCCTCGTTGATGGCGTGACGGATCATCGGCAGGCGGGCCTTGGCGAACTCGGCATCCGGGCCGCCCGCCACCTGGAAATTGAGATCGACGCCCATATATCCGGTCAACCGGCCGGTAGAGTCCAGCATCGGCACGGTCATCCGCTTGATTTCAATGAACTCGGGCGGAATGGCATCCAGCGCGGCCTTTTCCTTGGCGGCCTCGGCCTCGGCGTCATGCTCGCCCTTGGGCGCCAGGAACAGAAAGTAGCTGGCCGCGCCGCCGCCGCCCAGGATCAAGCCCAGCAGCAGCAGCACGATCATCAGCGCCAACGGCTTCTTGGGCTTCGCCGGCGCATTCGCAGCCGCGTCTTCCTTGGGTTTGGCCTGCGCCATGATCACCCTGCTCCGCGCTCATCCATGCTGATAGCCGGCTCGGTCAACCGTCAGGGGGCGCCCTCTGTCATCAAGGACCACCACGCCCGTGCCGCCCTCGACCCGGCCAATGGCGCTGACTCTGACGCCAAAGCGTTGACAAACCGCCAACACCGCCGCGTGCGCCGATGCGGGCGCCGTGAACACCAGTTCGTAGTCGTCACCGGCGGTCGCCAGCGCCAGCCGGCGGGCGACATCGGCGCCGCTCCAGCGGACACCCGCCGGCGAGCGCGGCACCGCCGCGAGATCAATGACCAGCTTGAGGCCGCTGGCCTCGGCGATGTTGCCGGCATCCGCCAGCAGGCCGTCGGACACATCGGCACAGGCGTGCGCCAGCCCCACCAGCGCCGGACCCAGGCCAACCCGAGGCTCCGGGCAACGATAGCGCGCGATGCAGGCGGCCCGCTCGTCCGGTGACAGCAGTTCGACCGATGCCTCGCCGGTCAGCGCGTGGAGCCCCAGCAGCCCGTCGCCGATGCTGCCCGTGACGTAGAGGGTGTCGCCGGCACGCGCATCCATCCGGCCCAGCGCGCCGCCGGATGGCACCTGGCCGATGGCGGTCAGGCTCAGGGTCACCCGGTCGACGCCGCCGATAGTATCACCGCCCCACAACGCGACCCCGAAGTGGTCGAGATCGGCGCCCAGGCCGGCGACGAACGCCTCGATCCAGGCATCCGGCGTTGCATCCGGCAGCCCCAGCCCCAGCAGCACGCCCTGCGGCACCGCCCCCTTGGCGGCGAGATCGGAGAGGTTCACCCGCAGCAGCTTGGCGGCGATGGCGGCGGGCGGATCGTCGGGCAGGAAATGGACGCCGGCGGCCATCATGTCCTTGGTCAGCACCAGCGCCTGGCCGGCCGGAGGCTGCCACACGGCCGCGTCGTCCAGCAGGCCGCGCGCGGCGGTGGAACGGGCGATCGGCGCCAGCAAGCGGCCGATCAGCGCCCGCTCCTTCATGATGCGGCAGGCGCGATCCGGCCGATGGAACGGGCGACGCGGTCCAGCAGGCCGTTGACGAAGGCCGCCTCGCGCGCCTCGTAGAAGGCGTGGGCGACATCGACATATTCGCTGATGACCACCGCGGTCGGCACGTCGGGCCGGGCCAGCAGTTCGTAAAGACCGGCGCGCAGCAACTGCCGCATCGGCCGGTCCAGCCGGTCGAGCGCCCAGCCCTCGGCCAGATGATCACCGATCAGCCGGTCGATCTCCTCGCGCCGGGCCATGACGCCGCTGACCAGATCATCGAGCAGCGCCCGATCGGCGGTGACGTAGACATCGCCCTCGATCTCGCCGCCCAGCCGGTGGTCGTGGAACTCCTTGAGCACCTTGGGCGCGGTCTCCTTGCCCATTTCGATCTGGTAGAGCGCCTGCACGGCGGCCAGTCGCGCGGCCGAGCGCGACGAGCCGGATTTGGGGCCTGGTTTGGAGGGAGCAGAGGTCATGATAGGATCAGCTGGCAGCATTGAAGCGGGTGCGCAGGTCGATCATCGCCAGCGCCGCCTCGGCGGCCGCCTTGCCCTTGTTGCCAAGACCGATGCGCGCGCGCTCCCACGCCTGGCGGAAGTTCTCGGTGGTGAGGATGCCATAACCGATAGCCAGCCGTTCGCGGGTCGCCAGGTCCATCAGGCCGCGGGCACTCTCGCCACAGACATAATCATAATGCGTGGTCTCGCCGCGCACGACGACGCCCAGCGCGATATAGCCGTCAAACCGGCCCGAGCGCGCCGCCATGGCGATGGCGCCGGGAATCTCGAACGCACCGGGCACGGAAATGCGCTCGCAGGTGCCGCCGGCGGCCAACACGGCCGCTTCGGCGCCGGCGACGAGCTCATCCGCCAGATCCTCGTAGAACCGGGCCTCGACAATGAGAAGATGGGGGGATTTGGTCATGGGCGCGGCTTTCAGATGGCGGGGAACGGCGGGATTTTCCGCTCGTCGACAATGTTGAGCCCGTAGCCTTCAAGGCCGACGAGCGTATGGCGGGGCGAGTTGGTCAGCAGCACCATGTCCTTGACACCCAGGTCGAGCAGGATCTGGGCGCCGATACCATAGTCGCGGATGTGGCCGTCACTGGCGGTCTCGCCGGCGCGGACCTTCATGGTTTCCGACAGCCGGTCGGGACGGGCGTCGCGGATCACGACGACAACGCCGGCGCCTTCATCGGCGATCGCCTTCATCGCGGCCTGCAGCTGGCCGGCGCGCGGACCAACCTCGCCCAGGATGTCGTCGAAGATCGACATGGCGTGCACACGCACCAGCACCGGCTTCGAGGCATCGATGTCGCCCTTGATGAGCACCAGGTGCTCGGCATATTCGGCCATGTTGGCGTAGGCCTTGACCGTCCAGTCACCGCCAATAACGCTGGTCATCCGGTGTTCCGCCACGCACTGCACCAGATTGTCGTGCCGCCGGCGGTAGGCGATCAGATCGGCGATGGTGCCGACCTTCAGGCCATGAAGCTGGGCGAAGCCCACCAGGTCCGGCATCCGGGCCATGGTGCCATCGTCGTTCATGATCTCGCAGATCACGCCGGCGGGGATGAGGCCGGCCAGACGGGCGATGTCGACCGCCGCCTCGGTGTGGCCGGCGCGCACCAGCACACCACCCTCGCGCGCCATCAGCGGGAACACGTGGCCGGGGGTGACGATATGCTCCTTGCCCTTGGTGGCGTCGATGGCGACGGCCACGGTGCGGGCACGGTCGGCCGCCGAAATCCCGGTGGTCACGCCCTCTTTGGCCTCGATGGAGACGGTGAAGGCGGTCTGGTGGCGGGTGCCGTTGTCCTGGCTCATCAGCGGCAGTTCGAGCTGCTTCACCCGGTCGACGGTCAGCGTCAGGCAGATCAGGCCACGGCCGTATTTGGCCATGAAGTTGATCGCTTCCGGTGTCGCCATCTGCGCCGGGATGACCAGGTCGCCCTCGTTCTCGCGGTCCTCGTCGTCGACCAGGATGAACATCCGGCCGTTGCGGGCATCCTCGATGATCTCCTCGATCGAGGACAACGCCGAGGAATAGACGGATGGAGCGGTTTGCGTCATGCGGCGACCTCCTTGAGCCGGGCGACGTAGCGCGCCAGCACGTCAATTTCCAGATTGACCCGATCGCCGACCTTGGCTGTCCCGAACGTGGTGCACTGCTGGGTGTGGGGAATGATGTTGACCCCGAAGGTCACCGCCTCGGCGCTGTCGGTGACAGCGTTGACGGTGAGCGAGGTGCCGTTGATGGTGATCGAGCCCTTCGGCGCGATGAAGCCGGCCAGCGCGCGCGGCGCGGCGAAGCTGAAGCGCCGGGAGTCGCCCTCGGGGGTGATGTCGGCGATGGTGCCGACGGCATCGACATGGCCGGTGACGATGTGGCCGCCCAGCTCGTCGCCGATCTTCAGCGCCCGCTCCAGATTGACGGCACTGCCCACCTGCCAATCGCTCAGATTGGTCTTGGTCAGCGTCTCGGCGGACACATCGACGGCGAACCAGTCGTCGCCCTTGTCGACCACGGTCAGGCAGGCGCCGGAACAGGCGATGGACGCGCCAATCTCCACCCGCGACAGATCGTAGGCGGTGGCGATGACCATGCGGGTGTCGCCGCGATGCTCGATGGCGCGCACGGCGCCGACGTCGGTGATGATTCCTGTGAACATGGGCGTCCTGTTAGCGGATACGGGCGAAGACCGCCAGCCGGTCGACGCCTAAAACACTGTCCTCGATCCGGCGCCAGCGACCGTGGGCGTCGGCCAGCCGGGCAAGACCAAGATCGCCCACCGCATCACGGCCCCGCCCCAGCAGGACGGGCGCGGTGTACCACAGCAGGCGATCCACCAGATCGGCCTTCAGCAGGCTGGTGGCAAGCCCCGCCCCCCCTTCGACCAGCACCCGCAGCACCCCTTCACCGCCCAGACGGGCCAGCAGGGCAGCAGGATCGGCTTCCGGCGCGACGGTGGCGCGCCCGCTCAGCCGCAACGCCGGCGGGATGGCGGCCAGTGTCGTACTGGCGACCAAAGGGCGCGGCGCGCGATTCTCCAGCCCCGGCAGACGCACGTCCAGCGCCGGATCGTCGGCCTCCAGCGTACCGCGGCCGATCAGGATGACGTCATGATGGGCGCGCTCCAGGTGGGCATGAGCCCGGGCCTGGGCGCCGGTGATCCAGCGGCTCTCGCCCGAGGCCAGCGCAATCCTGCCATCGAGCGAGGTCGCCAGTTTCAACGTCACTTGCGGCCGGCCGAGGCGCAGCCGGCAGCGGAAGCCCGCCTGCTGATCGATGGCCGCCGCCTCGCCGACGCCGACGGTGACGGCGATACCGGCTACCGTGAGGCGGCGGATACCGTCACCGTCGGTGCGCGGATCGGGGTCGTGCGCGGCGATGACCACCCGGGCCAGCCCCGCGGCGATCAGCAGATCGGTGCAGGCGGGCCCACGCGGGCTGACATGGGCGCACGGCTCCAGCGTGACATAGGCGGTAGCGCCCCGGGCCCGGTCGCCGGCCTCCGCCAGCGCCATCGCCTCGGCGTGCGGTCGCCCGCCCGGCTGGGTCCAGCCACGGCCGACGACAACGCCCTCGGAGACGATCAGGCAGCCGACCGACGGATTGGGCTGTGTGCGGCCGACGCCGCGCTCGGCCAGCGCCAGCGCCGCGCTCATCCAGCGCCGATCGGCCTCGCGGACGGATGTGGTTGGGGCCTGGGACATCAATGCGCCGTCCTTGACCTCAGGCTGTGACCTCAGGGCGCGCGGCGACCGTGGTCGTCAGTCGCGCTCACCCCAGACGTCGAGACGACGGCGGTCGGTGATTTTTTCACCCAACTGCCCAACAAACGTCTCGAAGTCTTTGGCTTCACGAAAGTTTTTATAAACGGACGCGAACCGGACATAGGCCACCGGGTCGAGCGTCTCCAGGCCTTCCATGACCATCTCGCCGATCACATTGGCGGGAATTTCGTTCTCGCCCATGGATTCCAGCCGGCGCACCAGGCCGTTGACCAGGCGCTCGATGCGCTCAGGCTCCACCGGCCGCTTGCGCAGACTGATGCGCACCGAACGTTCCAGCTTGTCGCGATCGAACAGCTCGCGCTTGCCTGACTTCTTGACGACGATGAGTTCGCGCAGCTGCACGCGCTCGAAGGTGGTGAACCGCGCGCCGCACGCCGGGCACTGCCGCCGCCGCCGGATCGCCGAGCTGTCCTCGGTCGGCCGGCTGTCCTTCACCTGGGTGTCTTCGTGACTGCAAAACGGACAACGCATGAGCGCCCCGGCCTTCCCCCTGAACGATGGATACAAGATATGGGGGCCTGAGGCCCCCATTCGTCAAGATCAATCCTGATAAATCGGGAAACGCTGGCACAGCGCGCGCACGCGCTCGCGTACCGCCGCCTCCACCAGCGGCGCGCCTTCCGGCCCGCTCTGGACCAGGCCGTCGAGCACGTCGGCGATCATGTCGCCGATCGCCTCGAACTCGGCGACGCCGAAACCACGGGTGGTGCCGGCCGGGGAGCCGACGCGGATGCCCGAGGTCTTGGTCGGCGGCAGCGGATCGAACGGCACGCCGTTCTTGTTGCAGGTGATGCCGGCCCGCTCCAGCGCCTCGTCCGCGTCCTTGCCGGTCAGGCCCTTGGGCCGCAGGTCGATCAGCGCCAGATGGGTATCGGTGCCCCCGGCGACGATGTCGCAGCCGCGCTGCTTCAGCTTGGCCGCCAGCGCCTGGGCGTTCTTCACCACCTGGGCGGCGTAGGCCTTGAATTCGGGCCGCAGCGCCTCGCCGAACGCCACCGCCTTGGCGGCGATGACATGCATCAGCGGGCCGCCCTGCAGGCCTGGGAACACCGCCGAGTTGATCTTCTTGCCGAGATCGACGTCGTTGGAGAGGATCATGCCGCCACGCGGGCCACGCAGCGTCTTGTGCGTGGTGGTGGTGACGATATGGGCATGGGGCATCGGGTTGGGATGCACGCCACCGGCCACCAGACCGGCGAAGTGGGCCATGTCGACCATCAGATAGGCGCCCACCGAGTCGGCAATGGCGCGGAACTTGGCGAAATCCAGCGTGCGCGGATAGGCCGAACCGCCGGCGATGATCAGCTTCGGCTTGCTCTCGTTCGCCAGCCGCTCGACCTCGTCGAAATCGATCTGGTGGGTTTCCGGGTGTACGCCATACTGCACCGCCTTGAACCACTTGCCCGACAGCGCCGGCGGCGCGCCGTGCGTCAGGTGACCGCCGGCCGCCAGCGACAGGCCCATGATGGTGTCACCCGGCTGCAGCAGCGCCAGCATCACCGCGCCGTTGGCTTGGGCGCCGGAGTGCGGCTGGACGTTGACGAACTCGGCGCCGAACAGCTGCTTGGCCCGGTCGATCGCCAGCTGCTCGGCGATGTCGACGTGGTGGCAGCCCTGATAGTAGCGCTTCGACGGATAGCCCTCGGCGTACTTGTTGGTCAGCACCGAGCCCTGCGCTTCCAGCACCGCCCTGGAGACGATATTTTCCGAGGCGATCAGCTCGATCTGCTCCTGCTGGCGAACCAGCTCGCCGTGAATGGCCTCGGCCAGCGCCGGGTCGGCGGCCTCAAGACCGGCGGTGAAGAAATCCGCGCTGCGGATGTCGGCGGACTGGGCGGCAGCTTGGGTCATGTGAAGCTTCTCCTGCTTACGCCGGCGGGTTCGACAGCTTGTCGATCCGCCGTTGATGGCGCCCGCCTTCGAAGGCGGTCGCCAGAAATTCCTTGAGGCAGTCACGGGCAACGTCGGCGCCGATCAGCCGTTCGCCCAGCGCCAGCACATTGGCGTCATTGTGCTGGCGGGCCAGGCGCGCCATCAACCCGGAGGTGCACAGGGCTGCCCGGATGGCCGGGTTGCGGTTCGCGGCGATGGAGATGCCAATACCGGAACCGCAGACCACCACGCCGCGCCAGACGCGACCGGATGCCACGGCTTCGGTCACCGCATAGCCGAAATCCGGATAATCGACCGACTCCGTACCGTTGGTACCGCAATCCAGCACCTCAAACCCGGCCGCCTTCAGGTCATCGATCAGCAGGTTTTTCAACGTGACGCCGGCATGATCGGAACCGATGGCGACAATGCGAGGGGTGTCAGACATGGTAACGCGCGACTCCGCGGCTCGTGACTCGTTATGCGGCGCGCTCCTAGCACAGGGGGGGCGCCGCCGCCATAGCCTGATGGCGCCCGAGTGCGGAGAGTGCAGACCCCACGGCCCGCCGGCTCAGACGATGATACCACCCCGTCGACCGGCAGGCCCTTTAGATGACGCATCGCCGCCAGACACATCCGTGTGGTCCGGCGCGCCTCGCCCCAGCGCCCTGTCGAGCTTGCGGGCGGCAAGCCGCGCCAGTTCCCCATGCGCCGCGGTCGCCGGACCGACGATGGAAACTTCCAGTCCGGTCAGCGGATCAACGGCCGACACCTTGACGGCGTTGCCGATCGGCGTGAATTCGATGAAATATCCCTGATCGTCGTCCGTCGGCATCTCAGGCCGCGAGACGCAGGTCCAAACGATCCCAGATTTCCAGCAGCGCGTCGCGCAGGGCCGCCATCATCTCGTCCGAGTGATTGGGCGACGGCGTGAAGCGCAGGCGCTCGGTGCCGCGCGGCACGGTGGGGTAATTGATCGGCTGGACGTAGATGCCATACTCGACCAGCAGGATGTCGGAGATCTTCTTGCAGCGCACCGGATCGCCGACCTTGACCGGCACGATGTGGCTGACCGACGGCATCACCGGCAGGCCGGCCTCGCCGAGCATCTGCTTCAGTCGCGCCGCGCGCTCCTGATGCATCTGCCGCTCGACCTGGCTCTCCTTCAGGTGACGCACGCTCGCCAGCGCACCGGCGACCAGCACCGGCGACAGCGAGGTGGAGAAGATGAAACCGGGCGCGTAGGAGCGCACGACGTCAACGATGGTGCGCGAGGCGGTGATATAGCCGCCCATCACGCCGAACGCCTTGCCCAGCGTGCCCTCGATCACCGTCAGGCGGTCCATCAGGCCCTCACGGTCGGCGACGCCGCCGCCGCGGTTGCCGTACATGCCCACCGCATGGACCTCGTCGAGGTAGGTGATGGCGTTGTACTTGTCGGCCAGATCGCAGATTTCCTTGATCGGCGCGATGTCGCCATCCATCGAATAGACGGACTCGAATGCGATCAGCTTGGGCTTGTCCGCCGGCGTCGCCGCCAGCAGCTCTTCCAGATGCACCAGATCATTGTGGCGGAACACATGGCGCTCGGCGCCGGAATTGCGGATGCCGGCGATCATCGAGGCGTGGTTCAGCTCGTCGGAGAAGATCACGCAGCCCGGCAGGATCTTGGCCAGCGTCGACAGCGTCGCCTCGTTGGAGACATAGCCCGAGGTGAAGGTGAGTGCCGCTTCCTTGCCGTGCAGATCGGCAAGTTCGTTTTCCAGATCAAGGTGATAGTGGGTATTGCCGGAGATGTTCCGGGTACCGCCGGAGCCAGCGCCGACATCGTGCAGCGCCTTTTCCATGGCCTCGATCACCTTGGGGTGCTGGCCCATGCCGAGATAGTCGTTGGAGCACCACATGACGATGGGCCGCTGGCCGTTGTGGCCGGCGAAGCAGCGGGCGTTGGGAAAGGCCCCGCGGTTACGCAGCACGTCGATGAACACCCGGTAGCGACCTTCCTGATGCAGGCGATCGATCGCTTCCTGGAAAACGCGTTCGTAGTTCATGGGCCGCTCTTCCCTGGGCCGTTTCTCACTGGCGCGACCCTAAGACTCGTCGGGGCGGCCCGCAATAGCCGAAATGTCGCAACCAAAGGTGAAATTTTCCCTGACTGCAAATGACTTTCTCTATTACTGGCCGCCCCGATGACGCAGGCGGGGATCAGAACTCGAAGGTCAGTTCACCACCCGGCAGCGGCGCGAAGTGGCCATCGACCGTCTCCGCACTGATGTCGGCCAGCGCCGCCGGTTTCCACTTGGGCGACTTGTCCTTGTCGATCAGCAGTGCCCGCACGCCCTCGAAGAAGTCATGACCGTGCTTGATGTGGCCAACGATACGGTATTCCTGGACCAGACAGGCCGCCAGGTCGAGCCCGCGGGCGGCGCGTACCGCCTTGAGCGTCAGCTTCATCGAGATCGGCGAGAAGCCCAGCAGCTTGTCGCGGCAGGCCACCGCCCAGTCGTCGCCCATCGACAGCTCACCCAGAATGGCCTCGACGGTCGCGCCGGCGAACGCGCGGTCGATGTCAGCGAGCCGGGCCTTGAGCGGCGCCTCGCCCGGATCAGCCGCGAAGCGGGCCAGGATGTCGTCAACACTGCAGGCCTCATCGGCCAGCGCGGTCACCAGCGCCTCGATGTCGCTCGCGCCCACCACATGGGTGGCGACGCCGGCGAACAGGCAGTCGGCGGTCTTCAGCCGGTCGCCGGTCAGGCCGAGATAGACGCCGAGTTCGCCCGGCATGTGCCCCAGCAGGTGGGTCCCGCCGACGTCGGGGATCAGGCCGATGCCGGTCTCCGGCATGGCGAACAGCGTCTTTTCGGTGGCGACGCGGTAGGGGCCGTGCACCGACAGGCCGACGCCACCACCCATGGTGATGCCGTCGATCAGCGCCACATAGGGCTTGGGGTAGACACTGGTCAGGTGGTTGAGGCGGTATTCGTCGAAGAAGAAGCCCTCCCAGCCCGGAGAGTCGCTCTTGCCGGCGTTGTGCAGGCCGATGATGTCGCCACCGGCGCAGAAGGCGCGGTCGCCGGCGCCGCGGATCACCACCCGCTCCACCGCCGGTTCGTCGATCCATGCCTTCATCTGGTCATAGATGGCGACACACATGGCGTGGTTGAGCGCATTGAGCGCCTGCGGGCGGTTCAGCGTGATGAGGCCGGCGCGGCCCCGGATTTCAAACAGAACGTCGTCGGTCATGGCTCTCGCTTCACTGTTCACGTGTTACAAATGTCGGGTTTTCCGGTGCGGCGACCGGCATGCCGGTGGCGGTCATCACCGCCAGCTTCTTGCCGCCGGCATCCAGCAGGGTGGATTCCATGAAGGCGATGGTACGCCCCAGCCGCAGGCAGCACCCCTCGGCGAACAGCACGCCCATGCGCGCCGGCGCCAGAAAGCTCACCTTGAACTCCAGCGTCGGAATGCTGATGCGGGCGCGTGACTTGACGATGACCGCCAGCGCGGCGGCATCGTCGAGCATGGCGGCGACGAAACCGCCCTGGACATTGCCCATCGGGTTGCAGAACTCGGCCTTCGCCTCGTAGCTGATGCGGATGGTGCCTTCATCCTGATCGAGGTCGAGCACCTGCATGCCCAGCAGCGCGCCGGTGGGCGGCAGCCGCCGGTTCAGGCGCTCGATCATTTCCTGCTTGTTCAAGACCACGTGGCTCGTTCCTCCCCCGGATGCCTGTTCCTGTTATCGCGCGCCCTGCCTTATGGTGCAGGCGGTGGCGCTACAAAATCTCCATCTGCGCCAATCCGTAGTGCAGCAATGCAGGGCGCAGCGCCACCAGGCTGTCGTCGTGGCGGGTGAACACCGCCAGCCCTTGCGGCGCATCCTGCCAGACATGGCCGGCGCTCAGATGAGCCGCGCGGCGGGCGATGCCGGCGCCGCTGTCGATCCACTGCACCGGGTGGGGTGCGACCGCCGTCAGTTCCTCGCGCACCAGCGGGAAATGGGTGCAGGCCAGCACCACCGTATCCAGCCGGTCGCCGCCGGGCTGGCCGAACAGGCCATCGAGCACCGCCCGGTAGGCCTCGGGCGCGGTTGGCTGGCCGCGCAGCTTCTGTTCGGCCAGCACCACCAGTTCCACCGAGCCATGGCGCAGCACGGTGCAGTCGGCGGCGAACTCGGCGACCAGATTGTCGACATAGGCCTGCCGCACCGTCGCCGGGGTGCCGAGCACGCCGATCACCCGCGTCTTGCTGGCCAGGGCCGCCGGCTTGATCGCCGGCACCGTGCCGACCACCGGCAGATCGAGTGCGGCCCGCACATGGCCGAGCGCGATGGTGCTGGCGGTGTTGCAGGCAATCACCACCAGCAGCGGGTCGTAGCGTTCCACCAGCCGGCCGAGCAGCGCCGGCACCCGGGCCGCCAGCTCGGCTTCCGATTTGGCGCCATAGGGAAAGCCGGCGTTGTCGGCGCAATAGACGATCGGCGCGGTCGGCAGCAGTGCGCGGATTTCCGCCAGCACCGACAGGCCGCCGACACCGGAATCGAACACCAACAGGGGCTTGCGACTGCGCGACACGTGGACCCGACGCCCGCTTGGTTGTAGATGGGCGGTGTCTAGCAGGTCCTGCCGCGACCTCAACCTCAATCAAGGATCCGGCCCCGTGCCCACCAGCTTCCCGCTTGCCCCCTTCCCGCTTGCCCGCCCGCGCCGGGTGCGCGCCACCCCCTGGTCGCGCGCCATGGTCGCCGAGCACCTGCTGACCCCGGCCGACCTGATCTGGCCGCTGTTCATCATCGAGGGCGACCAGGCCCGCGAGGCGGTGGGATCAATGCCGGGCGTCGAGCGGCTGTCGGTCGACCTGTGCGTCGAGGCGGCCCGCGAAGCGGCCAGCCTTGGCATCCCCTGTCTGGCGCTGTTCCCCAACACGCCGCGCGAGCGCCGCTCCGACGACGGCGCCGAGGCGCTCAATCCCGACAATCTGATGTGCCGGGCGACCCGGGCGATCAAGGACGCGGTGCCCGACATCGGCATCCTCACCGACGTCGCGCTCGACCCCTACACCGCCCACGGCCACGACGGCCTGCTGTCGCCGGAGCGCTATGTGATGAACGACGCAACGGTGGAGGTGCTGGTGGGCCAGGCGCTGAACCAGGCGCGCGCCGGCGCCGACATCGTCGCCCCCTCCGACATGATGGACGGCCGCATCGGCACCATCCGCACGGCGCTGGAGGCCGAGGGCTTCACCAACGTGCAGATCATGTCCTACGCCGCCAAATACGCCTCGGCCTTCTATGGCCCGTTCCGCGACGCGGTGGGCTCGGGCGGGCTGCTCAAGGGTGACAAGAAGACCTACCAGATGGACCCGGCCAACAGTGACGAGGCACTGCGGGAAGTGGCGATCGACCTTGCCGAGGGCGCCGACACGGTGATGGTCAAGCCCGGCATGCCCTATCTCGACATCATCCAGCGTGTGAAAACCACCTTCGGGGTGCCGACCTTCGCCTATCAGGTGTCGGGCGAGTACGCGATGATCCAGGCCGCCGCCGGCAACGGCTGGCTCGATGGCCGCGCCGCCATGCTGGAAAGCCTGCTGGCCTTCAAGCGCGCCGGCGCCGATGGCGTGCTGACCTATTTCGCCCGCGATGTCGCGCGGCTGCTCAACGCCTGACCGAAAGGCCGGGGCCGGCTATCGCGCCCGCTTCTCGGCCGCCAGCCGGCTCATCAGGATCGCCGCCCGCTTGGCCTGCCGGTCGAGGCTGGCGAGCTCCACCGTCTCGCCGGGCGCATGCGCCCCCTCGCCGGCAGCACCGGTGCCCACCAGCCCGTCGACATAGGCCGCGACGAACGAGATGTCGCCGGCGCCGCGCTTGAGCGGATCGAGCGCCGGCATCTCCGGCAGCCCGAGGTCGCGGTTGACCCCGTTCAGCCGGTCGAGCAGCGCCCGGTTGCCGGCGGTCGGCGCCATCGCCGGATAGCCTTCGTAGAAATCAATCTCGGCGCCGGTGCCCGGCAGATGGCGGGCGACGATCGCCCGCATCCTGGCCTGCACCCGCGCCGTCTGGCCGTCGTCGAGCGTGCGGATGTCGCCGCGCGCTTCCGCCTGTGCGGGGATGATATTGGGCTTGCCGGCGGCCGTGCCGCCGGTGTCGTCGGCGCTCAGGCTGGCGCGCGCGCCGCCCACCAGCAGGCCGACGTTGAAGGTCAGGTTGGGTTCCGGCAGCTCACTGCGGAAAGCCGCCAGAATGCGGGCCATCTCGTAGATGGCGCCATCTCCCGTGGTGGCACTGAAGATGCCCGATGAATGGCCGGACTTGCCGGTGGTCACCA
>CAUJIW010000168.1 GCA_963205175.1 Pseudomonadota bacterium | reverse complement strand
CCCGGCGCTGATCGCCCATGGCAGCCCGATGCAGCAGGGCACGTTGCTGGCCGGCATCCGCGCCGGCACGGTGAGCGCGTGTCTGGGCTACAGCGAGCCGGAGGCGGGCTCCGATCTCGCCAGCCTGCGCACCCGGGCGGTGGCGGACGGCGCGGATTTCATCATCAACGGCCAGAAACTGTGGACCACCGACGGCCACCGCGCCACGCACATGATTTTGGCCGCCCGCACCGACCCGCAGGCGGCGACGCCGCATCAGGGCATCAGCCTGTTCATCCTGCCGATGGATACCCCGGGCATCACCGTGCAGCCGATGATGGCGATGTATGGCCATCCCTTCTGTTCGATTTTCCTCGACGATGTGCGGCTGCCGGCCAGTGCGTTGCTCGGGCCGCTGCATGGCGGCTGGGCGGTGCTGGCGACGGCGCTGGCGGCCGAGCGCATCATCATGGGCGCCTTCGCCACCCAGCTGCGCGATCAGCTGCGGCGGCTGGTGGCGGCGGCACGGCGTGACGGTCTGGCCGGCGACGCGGTGGCGCGGGATCGGCTCGGCGGCCTGGCGGCGGAGGTGGAAGCCGCCCGCCTGCTGTCGGCGCGCGCCATCGCGCTGAGCAGCGAGACGCGGCCGCCGCTGGTGGAATCGGCGATGGCCAAGGTGTTCGCCAGCGAGCTCGCGCAGAGGCTGACCGAGACCGCCATCGACCTGTTCGGCCTGGCGGCGACGCTGGAGGACGACGCGGCGGATGTGCCGGCGGATGGCCAGGTCGACCAGCTGCTGCGCAAGTCGATCATGATGGTGGTGGGGGGCGGCACCAATGAAATCCAGCGGTCCGTCATCGCCCAGCGCGGGCTTGATCTGCCGCGCTGACGCACTACGAGTTCCCAAGGAGCCTTGGCCGGTACGTGGTTCGCCGCGTGCCGGTCTTTTCTTGGGCGTGACCGCGCCCACGCGAGAAGGATTGCGCCACGCCCCGACTGTGGCAGGATGGGGTGGACCGATCGGCCGGCAAGAGCCGATGGCGCACCGGGGGAGACACGCCATGGCATCGCAGAGGCTGCCGTCGCTCAAGGGCATTGAAGCGTTTATTTCAGCCGCGCGGGCATCAAGCTTCCGTGACGCCGCCGAGCAGCTGCACCTGACGACCTCGGCGATCAGCCGGCGCATCCAGTCGCTGGAGGAGCAGATCGGCGTGGTGCTGTTCGAACGCAATACCCGTTCGGTGCGGCTGACGGCGGCGGGGCAGGACTATCTTCAGCTGCTGATGCCGGGGCTGGAGGCCATTCACAACGCCACCCGGACGATCCAGCACGGCCCGCAGGAAAATTACGTCCGCGTCGCCTGTTCATCGATGATCACCAGCCAGTGGCTCAACCCGACGCTCGCCGGCTTCCGCGAGCGCTGGCCGGATGTCAGCATCGAGGTCTATGCCCTCGATCCGCTGCAACTGAGCGCGATGACGGTGACCGATCTCGCCATCGCCACCATCAACGACGGCCAGGCCAGCGCCGGCGCGGTGCGTCTGTTCGGGATGACCTATTTCCCCATTTGCAGCGCCGAGTTGCAGGACGCGGTGCCGATCCGCGCGCCGGCGGATCTCTATGGCGTGCCGCTGATCGAATCCGGCGCGGCGCGCGATGCGTGGCCGATGTGGTTTCGCGCCGCAGGCCTCACCGGCTTTCCCTCCAAGGGCACCATCATGATCGAGGATACCGGCGCCTACATCGAGGCGGTGATCCAGGGGCTCGGTGTCGGGCTGGGCAGCGAGGAACTGACCGGCGAGAGCCTGCGGCGCGGCAGCATCCGTCGGCTGTTCGACGTCACCTGCCGCTATCCGCGCGGCGTCTATCTGCGGCGCAGCGAGAAGGCGATGGCGCGCCCGTCGGTGCGGGCGCTGCACGACTGGCTGGTGCAGGCGGCCGGCCCGGTTGTCCACTGAAGTTCAGGCCGGCCCTGGCACGGGCGTGCGCGGCCTCAGGCCCCCTGCAGCCAGGCGTCGATGGTGGGTTTCAGCGACTGGCAGACCAGCTCGACGACGAAGGCCGAGGTCGGCGGCGCGACATAGGTGAGAATGCCGTAGCCATCCTCCGGCCGGCCGCCGGCGGCGCAGATGCGCCAGCCCTGGCCGAGCAGCCGGTCGGTCTCGGCCTTCAGGTCGTCAACCCACACGCCGATGTGACGGCCGTCCGGCGCCAGCGCCGGGTCGTAGAAGCTGCCCTTCGGCCCCTGGACGATTTCCAGATGATGCGGCCCCTGGCGGGAATAGACCGCATCGACGGTGATCTCGTGCAGGCCCTTGTCGGGCGTCCAGAACGCCATCGGCGCGAACCGCTTGACCGGCGTCCATTGCAGATTGAGCGAGTCGCCGATCTCGCGCTGGGCGCGGGCGATGTCGTCGACGACGATGCCGGTATGAAACACGCGTTGCATGTCGAACATGATGGTTGATCTCCCCTGTCGGTGTTGTGGTTGTGTCTAGTCGTCCAGCAGGCCGCAGAAGCTCTTGGCGGCGGCCCGGCCGGCACGGTTGCCGAAGGCCAGCGCCACCATCACCATGTGGTTCTTCATGCCACGGGTGAAATCATGGTCGTCAATCTGGCCGGTGGCCCAGTCGTTCACCAGCCCCCACTGGACGTTGGCGAAACTGCGCTCGATCTCGTCGCGGCCGAAATGCTGGATGGTGCGCCGGTCGGCCTCGTCCGAGCGCATCCAGGCCTTCAGCGTCGAGATCGGCAACCGGCGCAGGCCCTCGGTCAGTTTCGGGCTGGTGCGGCTGGAAAAATACAGCCGGGCGGCGCAGCCGGAAAAGGCGCGCACCCGGATGGTGTCCGCCGCCACGCGGCCCATCATCTCGATCGCTTCCCGGAGGCTGCGGCTGTCGTTGACGCCGATCTCGATACCATCGAACAGCGTATGGTAATGCGTCGCCAGGCACTGGGCGATGACGCCTTCCTTGTCGGTGAAGGCATTGTAGATGGTGCGCAGCGCGACACCGCTGCGTTTGCTCAGCTCCGCCAGATTGATGTCGTCGTCGCCGCGCTCGGCGATCATCTCCCAGGCGGTGGCGAGAATGTCCTGCCGGCGACGGTCGAAGGTCCGCGCATAGGGGCCGCTGTAGGGCGAGGCCGCGTCGTCGCCCGGGGTGTCGTCGCGCACCAGGGCCAGGCGGCGGCCGCGCGGTTTGGGGGCGTTGCGTTGTTCGGTCATGCGGTCGTCCGTCGGGCGGGGTGTGGATGTGCGTCCCCTTGACGGGCCTGGCGCCGCCAAGGGGATCGCGGTCGATGTGTTTCAGGCGGCGCGGGTGCTGGCGGGATCCCACACCAGCGGCACGGCGACGATGCTGGCGGCGATGCCGCCGGCATAGCGCAGCGGGGTATCGTCGGCGAGGCGGAACTCGGGAATGCGTTTCAGCCATTCCTCCAGCGTGATCCGCAGCTCGGTGCGCGCCAGATGGGCGCCGGGGCATTTGTGCGGGCCGGTGCCGAAGGTGACGTGCTGGGCGCCGGCGCGCTTGAAGTCGATGCGCATCGGGTCCGGGTTGACGCTGGGGTCGAGACCGCCCAGTGGCGTGGCGGTGGCCACCATGTCGCCCTTCTTCAGCTGGGCGCCGTGATACTCCATGTCCTCCACCACCTCGCGGCCGATGGTGACCAGCGGGTAACGGCGCAGCAATTCCTCCAGCGCGTCGGGAATCAGCGCCGGATTGTCCACCAGCATGCGGCGATGCTCGGGGTTCTGCGCCAGGAACACGAAGGTGAAACCGAGGAAGTTCACCACCGTGTCGAGACCGGCGATCAGCAGCTGTACCGCCATCTGCAGCGCTTCGGTGTCGGTCATCTGGCGGTCGCCGATGCGGCCGTTGACGATGCGGCTGAGCATGTCGGTGCCGTCCTTGCCCTTGCGCTCGTCGAGGAACGGCTTGAGGTAGACGCCGATGCGCTCCAGCGCGTCACCCATGCTGATGGAGCCGTCGCCACGGGTGGTGGCATCGGCCCAGGCCTTGAGCTTGGCCGAGTCCTCCAGCGGCAGGCCGAACATGGTCATGAACACCCGGATCGGCAGCACTTCCGAATAGGCGGTGGTGAAATTGCAGTGGCCTTGCAGGCGCACCTTCTCGATCAGATCGATGGCGATGTCGCGGATGCCCTCCTCGATGGCGCTGACGGCGCGCGGTGCCAGGCTGCTGTTGAGGACGTTGCGATACGGCCGGTGCACCGGCGGATCGAGCGTGGTGGGAATCAGGTTGTGCTGCTCGCCTGAAGCCTTGGGCAGCAGAATGACACGGCTGGAAAACCGCGTGTGGTCGGCGAACACCTCATCCAGCAGATGATTGCGGGTGACGATCCAGTGGCCGCCGTTGCGCGGCGTCCACACCACGTCGGGCACGCCCGGTTCATGCAGTTTCTGCCAGCCGGCGTGAAAGTCCTGCTCGATGCCGGGCGGCGCGTAGATGTCGAAGTCGACGAATTGTTCCGGCCGCACATGGGCGGGCCGCTCCAGTTGCAATGCTTCGGTCATGGCGTGTCTCCCCTTTGTGCCATGGTGTCGCGCGGGAACGTCGCGCGGGCGCGTGATCGCCGGTTCAGGCCGGCGGCAATTCAACGGTGAGGCCGTCCATCGCCGGACTGAGATTGATCTGGCAGCTCAGGCGCGAGCCGGGCCGGCGCGCTTCCACGCACTCCAGCAGTTCCAGCTCCATGCCGCCGGCCTCGCCGGTGACGGCCAGCCATTCGTCGGGCACATAGACATGGCAGGTGGCGCACGAGCAGGCGCCGCCGCATTCGGCGAGAATCTCGTCGATGCCATGGCGCACCGCGGCCTCCATCAGTGTCAGGCTGCCGTGGACCTCGATGGTCCTGTCCTCGCTGCCGGCGGCTTTGAAGGTGATTTTCAAGGAAAAAGCCTCCCGAGTTCTTTTTGTTGTCGTCACGTGCTGAAAGCGTTTCTGTCGAAAACTGGCGCCCCCGCAAATCAACCGGCGCGCAGCACTATTCGCGGTCCCGATTCAGGTTCAGCAGCTGGAGCGCAATAATAGGATTTGCGCAAGGGCGCGCAAGGGCGTCTGGGCGAAAAATCACTATTTTGACAGTGTGCGCGACGCCGGGGGCGGGAGGTCGGCTTGTTGCGGGCGTGTGTTTTAATGCCCTGTATATACTGACTAAATTCACAGGTCTGGCGAAATCGGGGCCATATTTCAATGAGTTGAAGCGTGCCTACAAATTGCATGGCAATGCAACGTCTTGACAGCCGGTGACGGTCTCAGCATGGTTCGAATTATCGGCTGCCA
Organism: Pseudomonadota bacterium; assembly: GCA_963205175.1. GTDB lineage: Bacteria > Pseudomonadota > Alphaproteobacteria > Sphingomonadales > Sphingomonadaceae > CAUJIW01. The sequence goes on along the minus strand of CAUJIW010000168.1, from coordinate 7,804 downwards.
ACACCAAGCAAAACCAAATGCAGGCAAGCCGCTCACGGGGAGGGGAAGACAAGGCCATGAAACCACAAGTGGCGGCCAGGATCAGCGCGCAGGTCGAGAATGAACTGCGGCGCGACCATTATCCCGAGGGCTTTCCCGCGTTGCCGGAAATTCCCGGCGGGCGCTACACCAGCGAGGCCTTCTATCAGCTGGAAATCGAGCATCTGTGGAAGAAGAGCTGGCTGTGCGCCATCCGCGCGGAGGAAGTGCCGGCGCCGGGCAGCTACAAACTGTTCGAGCGGCTGGGCTGTTCGATCATCATCGCCCGCGGTGTCGACAACGAGATCCGCGCCTTCCACAACACGTGCCGGCATCGCGGCGCGCCGATCGTGGAGGGCGACGGCAGGCAGAAGCTGCTGGTGTGCCGCTATCACGCCTGGTGCTACGATCTCCAGGGCCGGCTGGTACGGGTGCCGGAGGAGCATGATTTCGGCGACCTCGACAAAAGCGCACGCGGCCTGCTGCCGGTGCGCTGCGAACAGTGGGACGGCTGGGTGTTCGTCAACCTCGACCCCGACGCCCGGCCGCTGGCGGATGAACTGGCGCCGATCCGCGACGATCTGGCGACGCTGTCGATGGCCAGCCTGCGCGTCAAGGGGCGGATGAGCTACAAGATCGCCTGCAACTGGAAGGCCGCGCTCGACGCGTTCCTGGAATCCTATCACGTCAAGGCGATCCACCCGCAGACCGTCGCCATGCTGCTCGACGCCAAGGGCACCGCGATCGGCCTGTTCGCCGGCGGCCATACCCGCATGGCGCTGCCCAAGCGGTTCAACCGCGAGGGCGGCACCTGGGGCACCGAGGCCGATGCCTACGATATTCCAACGGTACCCGAGGTGTTCCGCGCCAACAACGTCGCCTATGGTGTGTTTCCCAACTTCGTCAGTCCGTTCGATTCCGCCGGTTTTCCGTTCATCACTTTCTGGCCGGAAGGGCGCGACGCCTGTTCGTGCGAGCTGATCTTCGTCGGCGCCGGTGATGACACGGAGACCATGGAAAACTCAGAATACTGGCGGACCTTCGTCGAGAATTACGACAAGATCCAGACCGAGGATTTCCAGTTTCTCGCCGGCATCCAGCGCTCGCTGGAGTCGGGTGCCTTCACCGGCATGAAGCTGTGTTACCAGGAACGGCGCATCTACTGGATGCATGAGGAGTTCGATCGCCGTATCGGGGTGGAGCGTATCCCGCCCGAACTCAGAGTGACCCAACTGCTTTCGCCCTTTGTCGAGGCCTGAGAAGGGCAACTGGCTCCTGTCGCCAGCATCGTCGGACGCTCGCCGGTTGACGGTCGTCACCCGCGCGTGATCGTTCCTGCGTGTATCCGGCCCAAAACAACAGCGGACAGACCGCATTCTGTGGGGGAGAATCATCATGAATCTGGCAAGTCGTGCCCGTGCGCTCAAGCACGGACTGCTGACCTCAACGACCATCATCGCCCTGACGGCGACAGCCGCGGCGACGGCCATGGCGGCGGAAGAACAGGCCGCCGGTCCATCGTCGGGCATCACCGAGGCGACGCTGGGCGACATCGTGGTGACGGCACGCCAGCGCAACGAGACGCTGATCTCGGCGCCGGTGGCGGTGTCGGCGATGAGCGCCGAGCAGCTGGAGCGCTTCGCCACCACCGACATCCGCGATGTCGGCAAGCTGGCGCCCTCGCTGTCGGTCGACCAGGGCGGCAGCGGCAATGGCGGCATCATCACCCTGCGCGGCGTCGGCACCTCCAACGGTCAGGCCGGCTTTGACCAGGCGGTGTCGATCAGCGTCGACGGCGTGCAGATCGGGCGGGCGCGCATCCTGCGTCAGGGCCTGTTCGACATGGCGCAGATCGAGGTGCTGAAAGGTCCCCAGGCGCTGTTCTTCGGCAAGAACAGCCCGGCCGGCGTGGTGGCGCTGAAGTCGGCCAATCCCGGCGACGAACTGGAGGGCTATGTGCGGTCCAGCTACGAGTTCGCCGGTGATGAAGCGATCATCGACGCGGCGGTGTCGGGCCCGCTGTCGGAGTCCTTCGGCGCGCGTCTGGCGGTGCGCTACCGCAATCTCGACGGCTATTTCCGCAACACGGCGCAGGGGTTCACCGAGGCGACCTATCCGTTCGCGGCCCAGTCCGGCGTACCCACGGCGGGCGGCCGTCGCCCCGGCGAGAAGGAAATCATCGGCCGCGCGACCTTCGTCTATCGCCCGGTCGGCAGCAATTTCGACGCCAACCTCAAGCTGTCGGCCAGCGACAACGATACCGATGGTCCCTCGACCGGCGCCCAGCCGTTCAACTGCGGCGGTCTGACCAGCGGCATCACCTCGGGCGTGCTCGACCCCTATGGCGACTGCAAGTTCGATCGCAATTTCTCGCGCAGTGCCTTCCCGGCGGTGGCGGTGGCGAACTGGCCCTACGCCAAGGTCAACCCCTATGGCAAGGCGCGCATGTATCTGGCGGCGCTCACCGCCAACTATGCGTTCGACAATCTGACGTTGACCTCCGTGACCGGCTATTTCCGCTCCCGGTCGCGGAGCGTCGATAATTACGACGCCACGTCGATCCTCCAGCTGGCGGCGGCGGAGAACGAGAAATACAGCGCCTTCAGTCAGGAACTGCGACTGCTGTCGAGCTTCGACGCGCCGGTGAATTTCATGCTGGGCGCCTATTACCAGGGCACGAAACTCGATTTCTTCAACAGTTCGCGCATCGCGCCGCTGGGGGCGGACCCCGCCAACGGCAAATACCAGACCTGGGAAAAGCTCGGTCACACCGACGGCGACACCTACTCGATCTTCAGCCAGATGATCTGGGACGTGACGGATCAGATCGAGCTGGCCGGCGGCGTGCGCTACACCCACGAGACCAAGGACTCCGACCTGCGCAACACCTATGTCCATCCGCCGCTGTCGGGCACGCTGCTGGCCCCGACCTCGCGGCTGTTCGTCGACAATTTCAAGGACGACAACTTCTCGCCGGAAGCGACGCTGACCTGGCGGCCGACCGACGACCTGACGACCTATGTCGCCTACAAGACCGGCTACAAGTCCGGCGGTTTTGGCCTGAGCGCGGTGCTGCTGCCAGCGACGATCAGCGAGGACGCCATCCGCTTCGACTCGGAAAAGGTGAAGGGCTTCGAGGGCGGCGTCAAAGCCCAGCTGCTCGACCGACGGCTGGTGCTGACCAGCTCGCTCTATTCCTACAAATACTCCAACCTGCAGGTGAACGCCTACAACCCGGCCACCAGTTCCTTCACCATCGAGAACGCGGCGTCGTCGCGGGTCAAGGGCGTGGAGCTGGAGGCGCGGTTCAGCCCGATGCGCGATTTCAGCCTTTACGCCTCGGTCGCCTATAACCGTGCCCGTTACATCGAGTTCGTCACCAGCTGCTTCAACACCCAGACGGCGGCGCAAGGATGCAACATCGTTCTGGCCAACGGCGCCGACGGCCTGCCCAACACGGCCGACGACACCAGGGGGCAGAACCTCGGCGGCAAGGCCCAGCCGCGCGCGCCGGAGTGGGCGGTGAGCCTCGGCTTCGACTATGCGGTGCCGGTGACGGACGACTGGGGCCTCGGCTTCAACGGCAACGCCCGTTACAGCTCGAAGTACAATGCCACCGACAACGGCAACATCAACGGCTGGCAGAAGAGCTTCTGGCAGCTCGATGCCGGGGTGCGGCTGAAGAGCGAGGATGACCGCTGGCAGCTGGCGTTGATCGGGCGCAATCTGACCAACGAACTTTATGCGCTCTATCTGTTCGAGAAGCCGGGCACGGGCGCGACCAACCAGATCGCCGGCCAGCCGTCACGCGGGCGGCAGGTGATGCTGGAGGCGACCTGGCGCTACTGAGCGCCGACCCAACCCCAGCGACCACCGGGGCGATCAGCGCGTGATCGCCCGCCAGGCGCGGCCCTTGGGGGAGCGGCCGCGCCTGGCGCCGGTCGTTGACGGACGGACGGCTTTCAACGTGACCCGAAGGGAGAGGCGGATCATGCAGGCATGGGCGGATCGTGTCGCCATCAACGATGTGCTGGCCCGCTTCGGCGACGGCGTCAACCAGCGCGACGCCACGCTGTGGGCGTCCACCTGGCACGAGGATGCCCGGTGGTATCTGTTCGACGACACGCCGACGGTCGGGCGGGCGGCCATCGTTGCGGCCTGGCAGGGCGCGCTGGCGATGTTTCCGCGCGCCTTCATGCTGGTGAGCCAGGGCCAGGTCGTCATTGACGGCGGCAGCGCGCACGGACGTTCCTACTGCTTCGAGGTCGGCCAGACGGCTGACGGCCGAAACGTGCGCTATTTCAGTTGCTATGAGGACGACTATGCCCGGCGCGACGGCGTCTGGGCCTTCACCTGCCGCCGCTTCCGGCTGTTGCACAGCGAGGATTACTGAGGCGACGACAGACGCCGGTCCGGCGCTGGCCGGTGCTCGTCGTCTCCCGGTAACCGCCAGGGCACGGGGGCTGGGGCGGGAAAGGTGGCGCGCGGTGGGGACTGCCACCCCCCCACATAGCGCTCCAGGCAACAAGGTTGCCTGTGCTACGGCCGGCAGACTCACCGTGTCACACGCGCCGGTGGTACGGTAATCCATCGTCATCGCTGCCGCCAGCACCAATTCGGGGCGGCGTGACGCGGCCGCAGGCGCCGGCTGGCGCGGTCATGCCGCCCGTCATGCCGCCCGTCATTCATGGCCGCGCAGGTCCTTGCTTTTCTTCAGGTTCACGATGTGCCGCGCGCTGTTTCCGCCGGCGAAGGCCGCCATGGCCACGGGTCGGGGGCTGGCCGGAACGGCCAGATTCTTGGCGCGTGAAGATGTGGAGGCGCGCGCGGCGACCGGCCAAGATCGGGACCATAAAGCAGCGGCCGTGATTCCCGTCGTACAGGCCGCGACCTTGGAGGAGGGGGAAGTGAGCCAACTCGTTGCAGAACGAACCCGCGACGCCGATGGCGCCTGCGCGGACTTCGATGTCCTCATCGTCGGCGCGGGCATTTCCGGCATCGGCAGTGCCTACCATCTGAAGGAACAGTGCCCGGACAAGAGCTTCGTCATTCTGGAAGCGCAGGAGGGCTTCGGCGGTACCTGGCGCACCCACAAGTACCCGGGCGTGCGCTCGGACTCCGACCTCTACACCTTCGGCTACCGCTTCAAGCCGTGGGTCGGGCCGCCGATCGCGACGGCCGAGGAAATCCGCCGCTACCTCCAGGACGTGATCGACGAGAACGACCTCGACCGGGCCATCCGCTACGGTACCCGCATCACCGGCTGCTCGTGGTCCAGCACGGAGCACAAATGGACCGTCGAGACCGCGCGGGCCGACGGGTCGTCCGGCACCACCTACCGCTGCACCTTCCTGTGGATGTGCCAGGGCTATTATGATCACGACCATCCCTATCTGCCGGACTGGCCGGGCATGGCCGACTTCAGGGGTCAGGTGATCCACGCCCAGAAATGGGACGAAAACCTCGATTACGCCGGCAAGCAGGTGGTGGTGATCGGCTCCGGCGCCACCGCCGCCACCGTCATCCCGGCGATGGCGGAAAAGGCGGCGCATGTGACCATGCTGCAGCGTTCGCCCACCTATTTCTACTGCTACCCCAATCGCAGCGATCTGGCGGACCGGCTACGCGAGATCGGCGTCGACGAGGCAACCATTCACCGCTGCGCCCGGCTGGATTATCTGCACAACCTCAAGACCCTCGACCGCCGCTCGCGCGAGGAGCCGGAGCTGGTGTTCGCCGAACTGAAGGAGCTGGTGCGCCAGTATGCCGGCGAGGATTTCCAGTTCGAGCCGCATTTCACGCCGAAATACCGGCCCTGGCAGCAGCGACTGGCGTTCATCCCCGATGGCGACCTGTTCGTGCGCATCAAGGAGGGCAAGGTCTCGGCGGTCACCGACCAGATCGAGCGGTTCACGCCGGAGGGCATCCACCTCAAGTCGGGCGCCGATCTCAAGGCCGACCTGGTGGTGGCAGCCACCGGGTTCAACCTGCTGGTGATGGGCGGCATCGACTTCAAGGTGGACGGCAGGCCGGTCGACTGGTCGCAGACCGCCACCTATCGGGGCATGATGTTCTCCGGTGTGCCCAATCTGGTCTGGGTGTTCGGCTATTTTCGCGCGGCGTGGACGTTGCGGGTCGATCTGCTGGGCGATTTCGTCTGCCGGCTGCTGCGCCACATGGATGAAAAGGGCGTCCATCAGGTCGAGGTGGCGCCGCCGGCGGGGGCCTCGGGCGAGGCGCTGCTGCCGTGGATCGAGGACGACAATTTCAATCCCGGGTATCTCATGCGCGACATCGACAAGCTGCCCAAGCGGCTGGGTGATCGCCCCGAGTGGCGCCACACCCAGGACTATTGGCGGGAGGCCGTGGACATTCCGGCGGCCGATCTCGACGGGCCGGAATTCACCTATCGCTGAGCGGTAGCCGCCATGCCCTGGCGGGGTGTCTCCGGACAGGCGCGCCCGGCCTGGTGGCGCGACCGTGCCGGAAAATCATCATGGGGAGAGAGCTGTGAGCAGAACCATGCGCTGGGCGGCGCTTGCCGCCGTCGTGATTGCCGTTGGCGCCACCGGGTGGACGCGGGGAGGCGCGGAATCCGCTACCGGGCCATCGCCGTGGGACAAGCTGCTGGCCGCCACGAAAAACCCGGGCGACTGGGTGACCTACGGCGGCACGTTCGACGAGCAGCGGTTCAGCCGGCTGACCCGGATCAACGACAGCAACGTCGGCGGGCTGGGGCTCGCCTGGTCCTACGAGTTCGATACCAACCGTGCCCAGGAAAGCACGCCGCTGGAACATGACGGGGTGCTCTATGTCACCACCGCCTGGTCGAAGGTCTATGCCTTCGAGGCGGCGAGCGGCAAGCTGCTGTGGCACTACGACCCGGAAGTCCCCGGTGCCTACGGCGCCAAGGGATGCTGCGACGTCGGCAATCGCGGCGCGGCGCTCTACGACGGCAAGCTCTATTTCGGCGCCTTCGACGGCCGGCTGATCGCGCTGGACATCAAGACCGGCAAGCCGGTGTGGTCGGTGGTGACGGTCGACCAGCGCCGGACCTACACGATCACCGGCGCGCCGCGCATCGTCAAGGGCAAGGTACTGATCGGCAACGGCGGTGCCGAGTTCGGCGTGCGCGGCTACATCAGCGCCTACGACGCCGAGACCGGCAAGCAGCTCTGGCGCTTCTTCACCGTGCCCGGCGACCCCGCCCTGCCGCCCGAGGACAAGGCGATGGAGATCGCCCTCAAGACCTGGAGCGGCAACAACTGGATCAAGTGGGGCGGCGGCGGCACGGTCTGGGACTCGATGGCCTACGACCCCGAGCTCGACCTGCTGTACATCGGCACCGGCAACGGATCGCCCTGGAACCACCAGTTCCGCAGCGAGGGCAAGGGCGACAACCTGTTCCTGTCCTCCATCGTCGCACTCAAGCCCGACACCGGCGAGTACGTCTGGCACTACCAGACCACGCCGGCCGACATGTGGGACTACACGGCCACCCAGCACATGGTCCTGGCCGACATCGTGCTCGACGGCAAGCCGCGCAAGGTGCTGATGCAGGCGCCCAAGAACGGCTTCTTCTACGTCCTCGACCGTTCCGATGGAAAGCTGCTGTCGGCGATGAATTTCGTGCCCATCAACTGGGCCACGCATGTCGACCTGGCCACCGGTCGTCCCGTGGTGAGTGCCGATGTGAACTACCTCACCGGGCCGAAGGTCGTGATCCCCAGCTTCCTGGGCGCACACAACTGGCAGCCGATGTCGTTCAACCCGAAGACCGGTCTGG
>CAUJIW010000167.1 GCA_963205175.1 Pseudomonadota bacterium | reverse complement strand
GACGGTACCAGCGAGGGCTTCGCCACGCTGCAGGAGATTCTGCGTCTCAAGCCCGACACCAAAGTGATCGTCGCGTCCGGTCACGGGGCTCGGGAAAGCGCGCTCAAGGCCATCGCGCTGGGCGCGTATGACTTTTACCAGAAGCCGGTGGATTTCGACGAGCTGGGCCTGATCGTCAAACGGGCCTTCCACGTGAAGGCGCTGGAGGACGAGAACCGCCGGCTGACGGAGAGCGTGCCCAGCAGCTTGCCGGGCGGCATCATCACCGCGTCGCCCAATATGCTCAAGGTCTGCCAGATGGTGGAGCGGGTGGCCGGCACCGACGTGTCGGTCATGCTGCTGGGGGCCTCCGGTACCGGCAAGGAGCTGCTGGCGCGCGGCCTGCATCAGGCCAGCCGCAGGGCCAAGGGACCGTTCATCGCCATCAACTGCGCGGCCATTCCCGAGAACCTGCTTGAAGCCGAGCTGTTCGGCTACGAGAAGGGCGCCTTCACCGGCGCCATCAAGACCACCGAGGGCAAGATCGAGCTGGCTCAGAAGGGGACTCTGTTCCTTGACGAAGTCGGCGACATACCTCTGCCATTGCAGGTGAAGTTGCTTCGCTTCATTCAGGAACGGGTGATCGAGCGCATCGGGGGGCGCAAGCCCATTGATGTGGATGTCCGCATCGTCTGTGCCACCCATCGCAACCTGACGCAGATGATCGCCGAGGAGCGGTTCCGCGAGGATCTTTATTATCGGCTTGCGGAAATCGTCGTCACCATCCCGTCACTCGCCGAGCGCGATGGTGACGCGACGCTGCTGGCGCACCACTTTCTCAATCGCTTCAATCGTGAACTGGGTCGCTCGCACAAGGGGTTCACGCCGGACGCTCTTGCCGCGCTTAACAGCTGGAAATGGCCCGGCAACGTGCGCGAACTGGAAAACCGTCTGAAGCGTGCCGTCATCATGTCGGAGGGCAATCGGTTATCCGCAGCCGATCTTGATCTCGACGACAAGGATGCCGACACCGAAATGCTCAACCTCAAACAGGTGCGGGAGGAAGCCGATCGACGCGCCATTCGTCAGGCTCTTGCACGCGCCGACGGCAATATCACGAACGCTGCCAAACTGCTGGGGATCAGCCGGCCGACCTTTTACGACCTGCTGCGCCAGTATAGCATAAAGGTTTGACCATGCCCTTTGCCTTCAACGCGCTGAACGGAGAGTTCCTCATGTCGCGCCTCAAGATCGTCACCCGCAACAGCCTGCTGGCCGCCGTCGCGGTCACGGCGACCGCCGTCACCATCCCGCTGGCGTCGCCCGCCCGGGCGGATGCGTCGACCTCGGCCGCCGGCGCCCTGTCCAAGGCGCAGACCCATTACAATCGAGGCGATTATCGAGCCGCGATGATCGAGCTGAAGAACGCGCTCAGGGCCAACCCGAAGAACGCCCAGGCGCGCGTGCTGCAGGCGCAGGTTTATCTGCGCATGCAGCAGGGCATCGCCGCCCAGACGGAAGTGGAAGCCGCCCGCCGTGCCGGTGTGTCCAAGGACAATACCCGTCACCTGATGGCCGAGGCCATGGTGTTGCAGCGCCGCTTCAATGACGCGCTGGAGGAAACCCGCGCTGGCACCGTGCCTGCCACCCATGCCGCCGAGGCCGCCCGTGTGCGCGGCCTGGCCTACCTCGGCTTGCGGCAAATGGACAAGGCCCGGGAGGAGCTGACCAAGTCAGACCAGCTCAATCCGCGCAACGTCCAGACCAAGCTCGACCTGTCGCGCTACTATGGCGCCAACCGTGACCGGGCGAACGCCGAACTGAACGTCGATCGTGCGTTGCAGCTTGACCCGCGCAACGTCAAGGCGCTGGTGATGAAGGGCGACATCGTTCGCGCGACCCAGGGGCTGGAAAAGGCGCTGCCGCTGTTCAGCCAGGCCTTGCAGATCGACCCGCGCAGTCTTGAGGCGCTGCTGGAGCGTGCCGCGACCTATACCGACCTGCGGCGTGACAAGGAGGCGATGGATGACCTCAAGCGGGTGCAGGCGCTGGTGCCGGATCATCCGCTGTCATTCTATCTCCAGGCGGTGATGCAGACCCGTGCCCGCAAGTTCCAGGAAGCCCTGGCGCTGATGGGCCGCACCAAGGGGCTGCTCAACAATTATCCGCCGGCGATGCTGCTGCAGGGCGTCATCGCCTATGAGACCAACAATTTGCAGCAGGCACAGACGTTCCTGTCGAAGCTGCTGGAAGTTGCACCCGGGCATGATCTGGCCCGGCGTCTCTATGGTGCCACCCTGCTGCGCAACGGCGACCCCGATGGCGCGCTGAAGGCGCTCAGGCCGCTGCTCGACAGAGGTGCCAAGGATTCCCGGTTGCTGGCACTGGTGGCCTCGGCTCATGCCCGCAAAGGGGACTTCGACGAGTCGGAGAAATTCCTGCAGCAGGCCGTCGCCGCCGAACCGGACCAGGCTTTGCTGCGTACCCAGCTGGCGATGACGCGCGTGGCCCAGGGCGACACCATGTCTGCCTCCCGCGATCTTGACGCCGTTCTCAAGGAAGATCCCAAGTCACTTCAGGCGCTGATGATGTCGGCACTGGTGAACATGCGCTCAGGCGATTTCAAGAAGGGCCTCGCCGCCGCCGAACGGCTGGTGAAGACCTATCCGGATCTCGCCATCGGCTACAACATGCGCGGCGCCGCCTACCTCGGGCAGAGCAAGTACAAGGAGGCGGAAGCCAACTTCCGCACCGCCATCCAGAAGAAGCCAAGCTATCACGAGGCACGGCGCAATCTGGCTCAGCTGCTGGCGGCGCAGGGCAAGTATGAGGAGGCCAAGCGCGAGTTGCAGCGGGCGCTGGAGGCGGACTCCAACAACGTCAAGACGCTGGTGGCGCTGGCCAATCTCTCCGGCATGCAGGGCAAGAGGAAGGAGAAGGTCGACTGGCTGCGCAAAGCGGTGGCCGCCGCTCCCCAGACCATGGGACCGCGCGCCCAGCTGGTGCAGGCCTACATGGAGACCGGTGACACCAAGTCGGCGTTGACCGAGGCCTCGGCACTGGATCGTGACTTCAGCTCCGACCCGCGCGCGGTCGACGTGGTGGGGCGTGCCCAGGCTGCCGCCAAGCAGTACACGGCCGCCGCCGGAACCTTCGAGCGCCTGACCCGGCTGATGCCGGATTCGGTGGGCGCGCGCGTGCTCTATGCCCGCGCCCTGTCCTCCGACAACCGGACCGATGCCGCGCGCCGGGCCTATGTGTCGGCGCTGTCGATCAAGGGTCAGGACACCAGCCAGGTGCTGCTTGACCTGATGGCGCTGGAGGCGCGGGCCGGCAACTTCGACAAAGCTGTGGGCTACGCCAACCAGCTGAAGAAGGAGTATCCCAAGAAGAACGTCGCCGACGCGACCCTGGGCAACCTCTACATGTCCGCCAAGCAGTGGGCGAAAGCGGCGCAGTCTTACGAGGCGGCCCGCGCCAGGGGCTTCAACAAGCTGGTGGCGATCAACCTGTCGCAGGCCTATGTCAACATGGGGCAGCCGGCCAAGGGCATCGCGGTGCTGCAGGACTGGCTGAAGCGGCAACCGAAGGATCTGGGCGCCCGGATCGCCATCTCCGACATCCACATGCGCAACAAGCAATACAAGGAAGCGCTGGCGCAATATACGGCGATGGGACCGGCGGCCAGCAAGAACGCACTGGTGCAGAACAACATCGCCTGGATCTACGGCGAGATGGGTGACAAGCGCGCGATTCCGACCGCCGAGGCCGCCGCCCGGCTGGCGCCGGATTCACCGGAGATCGCCGATACCCTCGGCTATATGCTGGTGACAAAGGGTGGCGACGTGAAACGCGGCCTGCTGCTGTTGCAGAAGGCGGCCGAGAAAATGCCCAACGATCCCAACGTCCGCTATCATCTCGCGCTTGCATACCGGGCGAATGGCCGCCCGCGCGACGCCGCCCGCGAACTGGAAGCTATCCTGAACAAATACAAGAACTTCGATAGCATTGTACAGGCGCGCTCGGTGCTGCAGGCGATCAAGACCACGGGCCGCTGATCCCGCGGACGGCAACTACCCAGCATGCCGGACGGCCACTGTCCGGCATGATGCCGGGTCTGGTTCCGCGCTGCCTTTGGCGGCCGGATCCGGGCCCGGTTTGCTGTCGGGCCTTTACTGTCGGGCGACGGAACCGCCACGGCATCCGGAAGCGCCCCGAACACTGCGGTGTGCGCGGGGCGGCGCCATATAGGCGTCTTGCATGGCGCAAGACGCGTCCGGCAACGTCCGTGGTGCTGCCGCCTTTGATGCTGCTGTCTGGAATTTCGGGGGGTGTTACTGGTCGGAGCGGCGGGATTCGAACCCACGACCCCCAGACCCCCAGTCTGATGCGCTACCAGGCTGCGCTACGCTCCGACCACGCAGGCCTTCTAAGGAGATGGGGGGCATTGTGCAAGCCCCCTGCCGCGTTCGCTCCCAAATCATGCCGCGTCGGCGGCTCATCCTGTTGGTCTCTGTCACGAATCGCCGTCGCCGCCGCTTGCGCGCACGCGATGCGACCGGTCAACGGTCGCTATGCGCTGCAGCCGCCCGAGCGGGCATGGTTAAGCTTTTGATGTCGCGTCAGAATTGGTGCCGCCGCCGGGCATTCTCGTGCAAGGCGCCGGAGTGGAATGCGCATGAATCCCTGCATTGCACCATTATTTATCGATATGCGTAAAAATGATGGACAGTTCTTCGCATTGATCCTATGTTCCCGCGCAATTCGCTGTGGCAAGGCGTAAAATCAACGTGGGAGGAATATCAATGGCATCTTCAATGACGTCCGCGGCTGTGCGTCGGGTCCGCCTGCTCTCCATGCTGGTGGCAGGAGCGTCCGCACTGGCTCTGGTTGTGCCGGCCGCGGTGGCGCAGACAGCCAGTGTCGGTCTTGAGGAGATTGTCGTCACGGCCCAGAAGCGGGCGGAGAATGTGCAGGAAGTGCCGATCGCGATCTCGGCGGTGACCGGCGAGTTCATCGACTCGCGCGATATCAGTTCGATTGATCGCCTTGGGTCCCTGGCGCCGAACGTCAAGATCGAACGCGCCCCCAGCAGCAAGACGATCTCGCAGATTTCCATTCGCGGCTCGGTGACCATCAATCCGGCCATCACCTGGGAGCCGGCGGTCGGCCTGTATCTCGATGGCATCTACATCGCCAAGGCGCAGGGTTCGATCTTTGATGTTGCCGACCTGGAACGCATCGAGGTGCTGCGTGGGCCGCAAGGCACGCTCTATGGTCGCAACACGCTGGCGGGTGCCGTCAACCTGATCACCAAGAAACCGTCCGGCGAGCTGGGCGGATCATTCACCGCCACCTACGGCAACTATGATCAGTGGAAGCTCGGGGGATCGCTTGACCTCCCCAGGTTCGGCATCTTCAGCGCCAAGATATCGGGCGAGATCAAGAAGCGGGACGGCTTCGTCAAAGTGGTGCCCAACACCGTGCCCAACGTCTTTCTCGCCGGGCCGCCGGCCGTGGATGAGGTCAGCAACCTCGATGGCAAGAGCGGCCTCGTGCAGCTGCGCGCCGAACCCTCCGACTGGCTGACTGTCGATTACATGTTCGATATCAGTGAGTATGATCAGCAGCCCGACTATGCGCAGCTGGTTCACATCAATCGCAATGGCGACCCGCGCGACATCTTTGATCCCAACTCGCCCGGCTACCCCTTTGGCGGCCTGTATTTCCCGCTTGATCTCTATGAGAACAGCAAGCGGCAGACAGTTGCGAGCCTTGATGCCGACCCGCATCGGGAATACTCCAGAACCTGGGGTCATGCCCTGACCATCGAGGCCGATCTCGGCAGCGCGGTGCTGAAGTCGATCACCTCGTACCGGGACTTGAAGTGGCAGGATAATCTGGATCTGGACGGCTCGCCGCTGCCGGTGGCGTTCACGCAACGCTTCACCGATTACGACGCCTTCAGTCAGGAGTTGCAGCTCGCCGGCGACGCCGGTCGCCTGAACTATGTGGTTGGCCTCTACTACTTCGATGACTCGGCCTATACCAGCAATCCGCAGCGGTTCTTCGCCGGAGGCGCCGTTTACGATTCTCGCTACGGCTCCGACACCACGGCATTTGCCGCCTACAGCCAGTTCGATTTCTCGTTGACGGACCAGATCACCTTGACCGGTGGCCTGCGCTATACCCATGAGAAGAAGGATATCGAGCGCTATTTCGCCATTCTCGCCGATTCGGCCATCGACCCGGAATATCTGCCGCTGACGGTGCTGGATGTTGCCAAGGGAGACGTGCCGGACGCCAAGTACAACACGATGACCCCATCGTTCGTCGTGCGCTACGAGCCGCACAAGGGGCTGAACGTCTACGCGAAATATGCTCGCGGCTTCAAGTCGGGCGGCTTCAATGGCGAGACCAGCTCCATTGACGAACTGCTGCAGCCCTATGATCCGGAAAAGGTCGACTCCTATGAAGTCGGCATGAAGTCGCGTCTGCTCGACGGGCGTCTGCAACTCAACCTTGCGGCGTTCTGGGATGAGCACAAGGATATCCAGCTGTCGGTGTTCACCGGCCGCAATGCAGCGGAGTCCTTCGTGCTCAATGCCGCCCGGGCACGCATCCGCGGTCTGGAAATCGAGTCGACCATGAAGCCGAGCGACAACCTGCTGGTCAGCGCCGCCTTCGCCTATCTCGATGCCAAGTACCTGTCCTACATCGATGGCGGGGTGGACGTCTCCGACAACCGGGCATTCCCGCACACGCCGAAATACACCGCGTCGGTGAGCGCCGACTGGACGGCCTGGCAGGGGGACATGGGCAAACTCAACCTCATCGCCGACATGAGCTTCGTCTCGAAATACTACACCTATCCCTATGCCTTGCGGACGGAGGCGGCATCCGACCAGATCGCCAGCAACACCCGGTCGCAAGGGCGCACGATCGTCGATCTGCGAGCGACATTGAGCGAAATTCCGGTCGGGTCTGCCGAAGCCAAGGTCTCGTTGTGGGTGCGTAATCTGTTCAAGGAGGACAACCCGCAGAATTTCATCGACTTCGGCCCCAATTTCGGCGGCTTGACGGTTGGCTATTTCCCCGATCCCCGGACCTACGGTCTGACTGTCGGCGTCAATTTCTGACCTCGTGATTATGCAGGTCGCGACCCGGCCTGCCCGATAGCAAACGACGGCCATCTTACGGATGGCCGTCGTTTGTGCGTTGTACGGCCACCCGCCGCAAGCTCTTGTGCCCGCTGGCATCTTTGGGGATAGTTGGCGCCTGTTGGCAGGCAATACGACGGCGGCTCGGCTCGACGGGATGGGGTTTTTTCCTATCATGCTGATGTTATTTGTTATTGTTTTTACTTGGGGGTGGGATGACGGATCGAATGGCGCCACGATGGCGATGCCGCCGCCGGGCATGGTTGGTTGAGGGCGGCAATGGCTGACCTGCAGGGAGTTGACATGGCAGTGCTCACCCAGGCGCTGCGCCGGCGCTGGCGGCGCGACGCGATGGTGACGGCCGTGACGGCGCTGTCGGCTGGCGCTGCCTCGGACACGTTCGCCGTCGATGTCGCCCTGAACGAGGAGTTGCGTTCGCTGATCTTCCAGCGGTCACCCAGTGGTGGCCCGGTGGAGGGGGCCTTGCCAAAATATGTGCAGGCGCGGTTGCAGCGGCGGGTGCAGGAGCACGGTCTGCCGGTGGCTGAGGTGGTCTGCATTCTCGAACCGGAGGACCGGCTGGGTCAGGGGTTCCTGATGCAGCGGGTGGCGGGCGAAAGCCTGGCACCAAAATATCTGCGGGACGATACCTTCGCGCCGGCGCGTGCCGTCATGGCCCAGCAATGTGGTTCCATTCTCGCCCGGCTGCACGCACTGCCGACTGACCTGTTCAAGGACTTGCCGCTCGCCCGCGCGTCAACCACCGACCAGATCGCGCGGCTGGAGGCCATGTATCGCGGTTTCGATGTCGATCTGCCGGTGTTCGAACTTGCCTTCTCGTGGCTTAAGCGACATGTCCCGCCGCCGGTCGGCACTGCCCTCGTCCATGGGGATTTCCGCTCCGGCAATTTCCTGGTCCAGCCCGCCGAGGGCATCGTCGCGGTGCTCGACTGGGAACTGGCGCATATCGGCGACCCGCTGGAGGATCTGGGCTGGCTGTGCGTCAACAGCTGGCGGTTCGGCAACTGGCGGCTGCCGGTGGGCGGCTTCGGCGACCGGGAGGATCTGTATGCGGCCTACCAGGCGGCCGGAGGCCATATTGACCGGCCGGCGATGTGGTTCTGGGAAATCTATGGCACGCTGCGCTGGGGATTGAGCTGCCTGCAACTGGCGCACCAGCACCTTTCCGGCAGTGTGGTGTCGGTGGAGCGTGCGGCGATCGGTCGGCGGGTGTCGGAGACGGAAATCGACCTGCTGCACCTGATCGACAAGGGTACGATCTGAACAAGGGCGGAACGCATGGCCATTCCCAACGCGGTTGATCTTGTCCAGGCGGTGCGGCGTTTCCTGGAACAGGAGATCGCCCACGACCTCAAGGGGCGCAAGGCCTTTCACGCCAAGGTGGCGGCCAATGCACTGGCCATTGTCGAGCGCGAACTGAGCCACAACCTGCCGCTGATCGAGCGGGAAGCCTATGGCGCACTGCTCGGTCGTCAGGGCAGCGCCAAGGCGCTGCGCCAGGCGCTGTGCGCGGCGATCCGCGACGGCGCGCTGGACGACCGTTCTCCCGGAGTGCTCGACGCGCTCAAGGCCGTGACGGTCGCCCGCATGGCGGTCGACAATCCGAAATATTCCACCTTCCTGCGGATGACCAGTCGCTGAACCTGCTCGTCTCCCGTCTTGGGACGGCGGCCGTCAGGCCGCGGCGTGGGCGACCACGGCATCGGCGAGTCGGCCCACCAGCTCGGTATGGTGGTCGAAACGGGCCTCATAGGTGCCGGCACCCTCGGTGAGCGAGCGAAGCTCGATGATGAGGTCGTGCAGCTCCGCTTCCGGCATGTGGGCATCCACCGTGTCCCAGCCCGGCCAGCCGTCCCGGACGTCAAAGCCGAGAATATGGCCGCGCCGGGTGCTGATGATCTGGTTGGCCTTGGCAGTGTAGACCGACGGCACATGGATGCGCACCAGCTGGATTGGTTCCAGCAGCACTGGCGCGCACAGGGGCAGGGCTTCGGCGATGGCTTGCCGGCCGACGGTCTGGAAGGCCATGTCGGAAGAGTCCACCGCGTGGAACTTGCCGTCGGTCAGCGTCACCGCCACGTCGACCACCGGGAAGCCCAGCGGACCGCGCTTCAGCCCCGCCCGCACGCCTTCCTCGACGCTGGGAATGTACTGGCGCGGGATGGCGCCGCCGGTGATGCGGTCGGTAAAGCTGAAGCCTGTCGGCGCCACCTGCGGCTGAACCTCGATCGTCACGTCGCCGAACTGGCCGTGACCGCCCGACTGCTTCTTGTGACGGGCGTGGTGAGTGACACCCTTGCGGATGGTCTCGCGATAGGCGACCTGCGGCCGGTGGGTGCGGACGTCGAGCCCGAAGCGCGATTTCAGCCGCTCCAGCGTCACCGCCAGATGCACCTCGCCCTGGCCTGAGAGCAGCAGTTCGCCGGTCTCCCCGTGATGGACGAACGACAGCGACGGATCCTCCTCGGCGAGCTTGGCCAGCGCGCCGGAGAGCTTCACCTCGTCGTTGCGGTTGGCCAGCGACAAGGCGACGGTGAACACCGGTGTCAATGGCGCCAGCACCGGCAGGGCAGGGCCGCCCAGGGTTTGTCCGGTCGCCGCCATATCCAGCTTGCCCAACCCCACCAGGTCGCCGGCCCTGGCGCTCGCCAGCTTTTCGGGTGTCTGGCCGTTGACCTTGAACAGGCCGGCGACGCGCTGGCCATCGAGGGTGTCGCCCTCCTTCAGGGCGCCGCGCAGCAGGCGCGTCACGGACAGCTTGCCGCCATGGGGCGTATGAATGGTCTTGAGCACCAGACCCAGCGGTCCATCCTCGGCAGTGACGCCCAGGCGTGCTTGCGACATCTCCAGTGGCGGCAGTTCATGGCGTAACGCCTTGAGCAGGCGGCGGGTACCTTCGTCGAGCGTCGCGGCCGCCAGAAGCACCGGCGCGATCTTGCCCTGCTGCACGTCCAGCGCCAGATCGTGGAACACCTCGTCGTGGCTCGGTGTCAGGTTGTCCAGCAGTTCTTCCAGCAAATGGTCGTCGAAGTCGGCGAGCTGTTCCAGCATCGCCATCCGGTCGGAGAGCACCCGTTCGCGCAATACCTCGGGCAGGGGGATGATCTCGGATGGCTGGCCGGGTCGGTAGAGGTGGGCCTGTTCGGCGGCGAGGTCGACGTAGCCGGTGATATGGCCTTCCTCGCGGATGGGGATGTGGCGCAACACGACGGGCGCGCCCGAGACGCTGGCCAGCGCCTCGACAGCGGCACGGATCGAGCCCTGCGCCTTATCGACCTTGTTGAAGACGATGAAACGCGGCAGTCGGAGCTGTTCGATGGCGTGGAGCAGCGGTGCCAGGGTGAAGATGCGGGCATCGTCGGGTTCGGTGACGATGATGGCGGCATCGACGCCGGGCAGGACGCTCAAGGTTTCCTGCAGGAACTCCACCGAGCCGGGGCAGTCGATGAACGCATACCGTTCGCCCATGAACTCGGTGTGGGCGACGTTGAGCTCGACGCCCATCTCGCGGGTGCGCGCTTCCGGGGAGGTGTCACCGAACACCCGCGTGCCGGGTCGTCGGGTCAGCTGGCCGGTGACAGCGAGGATGCTTTCGAGCAAGCTGGTCTTGCCCGACTGGTAAGGACCCACCAACGCAACGACACGCACTTCCCCATGACCGAATGATGCCATGACGCTCTCCCCTATGGCCGGCACCGTGGCGCGAAGGACGCTAGCTCAATTGCCGAGGTTCTGGGCGCCACGGGGAAACAGTGGCTGACGCGGCGACTATAGCCTGCTTGGCCGGCGGGCGCGACCCCGCCCTGTCGGCTTTGGCAGGCGGCGCGCTGACATGCCGCGCCTATGGTGCGGGCGCTCAGGAGTCCGGTGGAGGAGAGGAAAGGCATGGCGACGATGCGGCAATGGGTGCTGGCGGATCGCCCGACCGGGCGGCCACTCAAGGAGGACGACTGGGCGCTGCGCGCGGTCCCGGTGCCGGAACCGGCGGACGGCCAGTTTCTGGTGCGGCTGCTGTGGCTCGGCTTCGACCCCGCGCAGAAGGGCTGGATGGAGAACGTCGCCGATTATGTGGCGCCGATGGCGCTGGGCGATGTCATGCGTGGCTCCGGCGTCGGTCAGGTGGTGCGCTCCCGTCATCCCGATTTTGCGGAGGGCGCCCTGGTGGCAGGCCAGTTCGGCTGGCAGGAATTTGCCCTGAGCGACGGTCGCGACGTTGATCCGGTGCTGCCGGGCGTGCCGCCGACGGCGATGCTGGGGGTGCTGGGGCTGACCGGCCTTACCGCCTATTGCGGCCTGTTCAAGCTCGGCGAGCCTATCGCTGGCGATACGGTTCTAGTGTCGGGGGCGGCGGGCGCCACCGGGTCGGTGGTCGGGCAGCTGGCCCGCCTGGCTGGCTGTCGGGTGGTCGGCATCGCCGGTGGCGCCGACAAGTGCGCCTGGCTGACCGGGGAGCTGGGCTATGACGCCGCCATTGACTACAAGGCCGGCCCGATCCGTCCCCGTCTCAAGGCACTGCTGCCTGGCGGCGCCGACGTGGTTTACGACAATGTCGGCGGTGCCATCCTCAACGACATGCTGGCGCACATCGCCACCGGCGCCCGGGTGGTGATCTGCGGCGGCATCTCCCGCTATCAGACCGGGCGGATGCCGGCCGGGCCGGAGAATTATTTCAACCTGGTGTTCCGCCGCGCCACCATGCGCGGCTTCATCGTGCTCGACTGGGCCGCCGAGTTTCCCGCCATCCGGCGCCGGCTGGCTGGCTTTATCGCCGACGGTCGGCTGCAATACCGCGAGGACATCCAGCACGGCTTCGAGAACGCCCCGCGCACGTTGATGCGACTGTTCGAGGGCGCCAATTTCGGCAAGCAGCTGCTGCAGCTGGCCGAGCCGGCCTGAGGTCCGAACCCGCCATCGCCACGATGGGGGGCTCGCCCGGGCGGCGATTGCGCCCGTGCCGGGCCTGCGCCATCATCCGCGCCGATGCCCGTCGGGATCGCGGGCTGTGACAGCCATGGGCCCTGTGGGGCCAGAGTAGGGGGAGACGCATGTCGCTGGTTTTTTACGGATTGCCGCTGTCGCCATTTGTCATGCGCGTGGCCATGGCCGCGCGCCTGAAGGGGCTCGATCTGCCGATGACGCCACCGCCGGGTGGTTTCGGGTCGGAGGAATATCGCAAGGTCAACCCGCTGGGTAAAATCCCCTCGCTGGAGATCGACGGCCGGGTGCTGCCGGAGTCGGAGGTGATCTGCGAATATCTCGACGATCTGCACCCGACGCCGGCGCTGCGCCCCGCCGACCCGGAAGCGCGTGCCCGTAACCGGCTGCTGTCGCGGGTGGCGGACATCTACGTGATGAACCCGATGCTGCCGATCTTCCGCAACCTCGATCCGGCCACCCGCGACCCGGCGGCCATCGCCACGGCGGTCGCCGACAGCCTGGCCGGGCTCGACAAGCTGGAGGCCTTCATCCAGCCGGGGCCGTGCGCGCAGGGCGACACGCTGACCCTGGCTGATTGCGCGCTGGTGCCGATCCTGCTGTTCGTCGAGAAAGTACCGCCGATGTTCGGTGGTCCGGCCGACAGTTTCGCCGGCCGGCCGAAGGTCGCCGCCTACTGGCAGGCGGTGCAGGCCAATCCGGTGGCTGCTGGCATTCTGGCCGAGATGAAGGCGGCGCTGGCGGCGGTGGGCTTCTGACAGGCGACGGTAGGGCAAAGGGGCGACCCCGGTGGGGCCGCCCCTTGTCGTGAACGCCGATCGCCAGGGCTATTGAGCCGTCAGGCCGCCATCGACGACGAATTCCGCGCCGGTGATGTACTTGGCATCGTCGGAGGCGAGGAAGGCGATCATGGCGCCGATGTCCTCCGGCTGGCCCAGATCGCCCATCGGAATCGCCTGCTTGATGATGTCGAACTGTTCCGGATTGTCGCGCATGGCGACCTTCTGCATGTCGGTCCAGATCGAGCCCGGGTGCACCGAGTTGACGCGGATGTGTTCGCGCGCGCTGTCCATGGCGATGGTCTTGGTCATCAGCCGGATGCCGCCCTTGCTCGCGGAGTAGGCGGCGGTGCCCGGCACGCCGATCAGGCCGGCGACCGACGACAGGTTGATGATCGAGCCGCCGCGACCCTGCTTGCGCATCTGGGCCAGTCCTGCCCGGCAGCCGTAGAACACGCTGGTGAGGTTGACGTCGATCTGCTTGTGCCAGTCGGCGGCGGTGACCACGTCCATCATCCGCAGCACCGCGATGCCGGCGTTGTAGACCAGAAAGTCGAGGCTGCCGAACTGGCTGAC
>CAUJIW010000166.1 GCA_963205175.1 Pseudomonadota bacterium | reverse complement strand
GGCTGGCCGAGGACTGGGGGCTGCGGTTGCGCGGCCTGCTTGCCACCACCCCCAACGGCTATCTGATCGTCGGCGCCGGCGACCGCGTCACCTGCTCCGACGCGCTGCGCTCCTGGCTCGCCATCGACCACAAGGTGACCCGGCTCGACGAGCTGAACCAGCAGGACGACAGCGGCCTGCGTCAGGATGACTTCAACCGGCTGGCACTCGACATCGACGCGCTGGCGATGTCGGGCACCACCTTCACCCGCCTGGTCGCCAATGCCCGTGGCGACCGCCTGCTGCTGGCCCAGGGCCGGCTGGCCCCGGCGGAAGTGGCGGGTGAGGCCGGTGTCGTCGTCTGGTTCATCGACGCCACCGACAGCGAGCAGGCGCTGGGCCAGCTCCAGCGCGAGCGCGACCAGCTTGCGCACGACCTGGAAGCCGCCACCGCGATGCTGGAAGCGGCGCCCTTCCCGATCTGGCGGCGCGACGGCGACCTCAAGCTGCGCCACGTCAACACCGCCTACGTCAAGGCGGTGGAGGCCCATGGCGCCGCCGAGGCGGTGGTGCGCGGCATGGAACTGGTCAACAACGCGTTGTCCACCGCGCCGGCCAAGGCTGCCCAGCGGGCCCGCGATCTCGGCGCCAGCCAGATCCGCGAGGAACATGTCATCATCGACGGCAAGCGCCGGACCCTGCAGATCACCGACGTGCCGCTGGGTGACGCCGGCATCGGCGGCTTCGCGCTCGACATCACCGAGGCCGAGGATGTGCGGGCGGAGCTCAACCGTTACGCCCAGGCGCAGAACGCCACCCTCGACCGGCTGTCCTCGGGCGTCGTCATCTTCGCCGCCGACACCAGCCTGACCTTCTACAACAAGGCCTTCGCCACCCTGTTCGGACTCGACACCGCCTGGCTCAATGGCCATCCGGACATGGCCGAGGTGCTGGAGGAGCTGCGCCAGGCCCGCCGCTTGCCGGAGCAGCGCGACTTCCCCGACTGGAAGCGCCGCCATCTCGCCTGGTTCACCGAAGCCTTCGTCGCCCAGGAGGAAACCTGGGTGCTGCCGGACGAGACGGTGCTGCGCGTCATCGCCCAGCCGCACCCGTTCGGCGGCTTGCTGCTGGTGTTCGAGGACCGCACCGAGCAGCTGACGCTGGAAAGCTCGCGCAACACGCTGATCAAGGTGCAGGAGGCTACCCTCAACCACCTGTCGGAAGCGGTGGCGGTGTTCGGCTCCGCCGGTCATCTGCAGCTCTACAACCAGCGTTTCGCCGAGCTGTGGAAGCTGTCGCCGGAGTTTCTCGACGAACAGCCGCACGTGGACGCCTTCGCCGACGTCTCGGCGGCCCGGCTGGAGGATTTCGACGACGCCCGCCGGCTGCGCGAGGGCGTGCTTCAGGCCACCGACGGCCGCCAGGCGCTCTCCGGCCGCCTGCGCCTGCGCGGCGACCGGGTGTTCGACTTCGCCGCCGTGCCGCTGCCTGACGGCAACGCGCTGGTCACCTTCCTCGACGTCACCGCCTCCACCAACATCGAGGAGGCACTGCGCGACCGCAACGAGGCGCTTGAGGCCGCCGACCAGCTCAAGTCGCAGTTCGTCGCCAACATGTCGTACGAACTGCGCACGCCGCTGACATCGATCATCGGCTTCGCGGAAATGCTGGAGCAGGAATATTTCGGCCCGCTCACCGATCGTCAGCGCGAGTATGTGGCGAGCATCCTTACCTCCTCGAACCGCCTGCTGGTGCTGATCAACGACATTCTCGACCTCGCCGTCACCGAGGCCGGCGCGCTGGAGCTCGACATCGGTACCGTCAGCATCGAGCCGATGGTCACCGCGGTCATCGCCATGGTGGAGGAGCAGGCGCGCGGCCGTTCGCTGATCCTCACCTCGCTGGTGGAGCCGGACGCCGGCACCGTCGACGGCGATGAACGCCGGCTGAAGCAGGTGCTCTACAACCTGCTGTCCAACGCCATCCGCTTCACGCCGCCGGGCGGCTCGGTGTCGGTGATCGCCACCGGCGACGATCAGGAGGTGGCGATCGAGGTGCTCGACACCGGCGTCGGCATCCTGGACGAGGAGCAGGACACGGTGTTCGACCGTTTCCGGCGCGGCAGCAACGCCGGCCCGGCCACCGGCGTCGGCCTCGGCCTGTCGCTGGTGCGCCAGTTCGTCACCCTGCATGGCGGCACCGTCGCGCTCAACTCCCGCGTCAACGAAGGCACGCGGGTGGTGGTGCGGCTGCCCCGCCATGTTCCGGTGGCGACGCCGGCGCCCGCCGCATGAGCCGGCACAGCCTCGCCCTGCCCGACCTTGAGGCCGCGCGCCGTTTCGGCGCCGCGCTGGCCCCCGTGCTGGCGGCCGGCGACGTCATCGCGCTGTCGGGCGACCTGGGCGCCGGCAAGACCACGCTGGCGCGCGCCGTGCTGGCGGCGCTGGGGCTCGACGAGGAAGCCCCCAGCCCCACCTTCACCATCGTGCAGACCTACGACGCGCCGCCGCTGCGGCTGCCGGTCTGGCACGTCGACCTCTACCGGCTGGAAACGCCGGAGGACGCGGTGGAACTCGGCCTCGACGAGGCCGCCGGGGACGCCGCCCTGCTGATCGAGTGGCCGGAACGGCTGGGCGACCTCATGCCGCCGGACCGGCTGTGGCTGACGCTGACACCGACGGTCGATGGCGGACGGCGCTTGACAGTCGATGCGCCGGGCGCTTGGGACAAACGCCTTGCTTCCCTGTTTCCTGTTGCCGAGTAACCCCGCCATGCCGCTGCCCGCCAACGTTGCCTCCTTCCTCGCCGCCTACGACTGGCACGGCGCCGCCATGGTGCCGCTGGCCGGCGATGCCTCGCACCGCCGCTACGTGCGCCTGACCCGCGGCGACGAGTCCGCCGTGCTGATGATCGCCCCGCCCGACAAGGAAGCGGTGGAGCCGTTCGTCGCCATCGGCCGTCATCTCGCCACCCTCGGCCTCAGCGTGCCGGCCATCATCGGCGCCGATGTGGACGCCGGGCTGGTGCTGCTGGAAGATCTCGGCGACCGCCTGTTCGCGCAGGCGATCAGCGAGGGCTTCGACGAGGCCGAACTGTACGCCGCCGCCACCGACGTGCTGGCCCGCGTCCACGCCGCGCCGGTGCCCGATCGTCTGCCCGGCGTTGATGTCGAGCACCGGCTGCCGGTGTTCACCGACGAGCGCATGACACGCGAGGTCGACCTGGTGCTGGAGTGGTATCTGCCCACCGTCTCCGGCACGGGCGTGCCCGAGGATGTCGCCGCCGCCTGCCGGGCGGCCTGGGCGGCGGTATGGCCGCTGGCGCGGGCCGGCGAGCCGGTGCTGGTGCAGTTCGACTATCATTCGCCCAACCTGATGTGGCTGCCCGGGCGCGAGGGGCTGCGCCGTGTCGGCGTGCTCGACTTCCAGGATTCGCTGCGGGGGCCGGCGGCCTATGACCTGGTGTCGCTGATCCAGGATCCCCGCCGCGACGTGCCGGCGGCGTTCGAAGCGAAACTGATGGACCGCTACCTCGCCGCCCGGCCGACGCTCGACCGCGATGCCTTCGTCACCAGCTATGCCGTGCTGGGCGCCCAGCGCGCCGCCCGCATTCTCGGCGTGTTCGTCCGGCTGTGGCAGCGCGACGGCAAGCCGGGCTATCTGCGCCACCAGCCGCGCGTCTGGTCGCTGCTGGAACGCAACCTGCACCACCCGGCGCTGGCGCCGGTGAAGGCATGGTTCGACACCCACCTGCCGGCGCCCCAGCGCGCCGCCCGCTGGAACGACCCGGCATGAGCGCCGGCGGTCATCGCGCCACCGCGCCCCGGCTGGTCCGCCCGGCCATCGAGGCCGCGGTGCCACCGGCGGCGATGGTGCTGGCGGCGGGGCTCGGCACGCGGATGCGGCCCGTTACCGACACCTGCCCCAAGCCGCTGGTGCGAGTGGCCGGCAAGACGCTGCTCGACTGGGCGCTCGACCATGTGCGCGCCGCCGGCATCGGCCGCGTCGTCGTCAATGTCCATTACCTCGCCGACCAGGTGGAGGATCACCTGCGCGGCCGCGCCGACGGCGACACCATCCTGATTTCCGACGAGCGCGACCGGCTGCTGGAGACCGGCGGCGGCGTCGCCAAAGCCCTGCCGCTGCTCGACGCGCCGGACTTCTACGTCATCAACGCCGACAATCTGTGGGTCGACGGCCTGCTCGACACGCTGCGCCACATGGCCCGCCTGTGGCAGCCCGACACCATGGACGGGCTGCTGCTGATGGTGCCGCTGGCCCGCGCCGAAGGCTATGACGGGCGTGGCGACTTCCGCATGGACGGGCTGGGCCGGCTGAGCCGCCGGCCGGAAACGAAGGTGGCGCCGTTCGTGTTCAGCGGCGTGCAGATTCTCCGCCGGTCGCTGTTCGACGGCGTGGCGGTGGAACCCTTCTCGCTCAACCGGCTGTACGACAGGGCGATCGGCGGCGGCCGGCTGTACGGCGTGGTACACACCGGCCAGTGGTTCCACGTCGGCACGCCGGAGGCCATCGGCCGCACCGCCGAGCTGATGGCGCATGGCTGAGCGGCACCCCCGCGTCTACACCATCGCGCCCGACGCGGCCTTCGTCGACACGCTGGCGCGCGGCCTGTTCGCCATGGCCGACCACGACCCCACCCGGCTGGCGCGAATGCAGGTGCTGCTGCCCAACCGCCGCTCGGTGCGGGCGATGACGGACGCGCTGGTGCGCCAGTCCGGCGCGCGCGCCACCCTGATGCCGCGGCTGATCGCCATCGGTGACGTCGACGAGGACGAGGCGCTGGGCAGCTTCCTTGATGGCCTGGATGCCGACGACGCCCTGCCGCCGGCCATCGGCCCGGTGGAACGGCTGCTGGAGCTGGCCAGGCTCACCCGCGCTTGGGCGGCCGCGCGCGGCCGTGCCGGCGCCCCGGCGGCGGAAGCCCACCGGCTGGCGGTGGCGCTGGCCCACACCCTTGACCAGCTCATCATCGAGCGGGTGCCGCCGGCCGCCTTGCGCGAGGCGACGCCCGAGGTCCATGCCGAGCACTGGCGCCAGACGCTGGATTTTCTCGCCATCGTGCTCGACGCCTGGCCGCGCCATCTCGCCGAACGCGGGCTGATCGACGCCGCCGAGCGCCGCAACCGGCTGCTCGACCGGCTCGCCCGCCGCTGGCGCGACGCGCCGCCGGCCACGCCGATCATCGCCGCCGGCTCGACCGGCTCCATCCCCGCCACCGCCGAGTTGCTGAAGGTGGTCGCCCGCCTGCCCGAGGGCTGCGTCGTGCTGCCCGGCCTCGACGCCGACCTCGACGACGACGCCTGGGCGGCCATCGACCCGCGCCACCCGCAGCACGGCCTCAAGCTGCTGCTCGACACCCTCGACGTCGGCCGCCACGAAGTGCTGCCCTGGCCCGCCGACGAGCCGGCGACCGGCCGCACCGGCGGCGGCCCGCGCGACGCGCTGATCCGGTTGGCGATGCTGCCACCCAGCCAGACGGCGCGCTGGCAGCGCGCCACGGTGGCGCCCGCCGCGCTCGACGACCTCGCGGTGCTGGAAGCCGCCAATCCGGCCGAGGAAGCCCTGGCGATCGCGCTCGCGCTGCGCCAGGCGCTCGACGACCCCGAGGCCACGGCGGCGCTGGTAACGCCGGACCGCACGCTCGCCCGCCGGGTCGCCGGCCACCTCAAGCGCTTCGGGCTGGCCATCGACGATTCCGCCGGCATGCCGCTGGCCAACACGCCGCCGGCGGCCTTCATGCGTCTGCTGGCACAGGCGGTGATCGAGGATCTGGCGCCGGTGGCGCTGCTGGCGCTGCTGAAACATCCCCTCATGGCGGCCGGCGACGGGCGGGCGGCCCACCTCGCCGCCACCCGCCGGCTGGACGCCCGCGCCCTGCGAGGTGCCCGCGCCGCGCCGGGCATCGCCGGCATTGGCGCGGCGATCCGCCAGCACGCCCCCGAGCTGGCGGACTGGTGGCAGCCACTGGCAGACGCGCTGGCGCCGCTGCTGGCACTGGTCGCGGCGGACACGGCCGACGGCGCCGCGCTGCTCGCCACCCACATCGCCGCCGCCGAGACCCTGGCCGGCGCCGACGCCTTGTGGGCGGGCGAGGCCGGCCGCGCGCTGTCGGCCCGGCTAGCGGAACTGGTGCGGCTGGGGGCGTTGATCGGCCCGCTGACGCCGGCCGATTACCCCGCCCTGTTCCACGCCTGGCTTGACGACGTGGTGGTGCGCCAGTCGGCGGGCTCCCACCCCCGCCTGGCGGTATGGGGCACCATCGAGGCCCGCCTGCAACGGGCGGACCTGATGATTCTCGGCGGTCTCAACGAGGGCACCTGGCCGGCGACACCGGCGCCCGACCCGTGGCTGGCGCCGGCGATCCGCCGTCAGCTCGGTCTGCCGACGCCGGAGCGGCGCATCGGCCAGTCGGCGCACGACTTCGCCCAGGCCCTGG
>CAUJIW010000165.1 GCA_963205175.1 Pseudomonadota bacterium | reverse complement strand
CCAGGGCGGCGGTCGAGCGGGCGATCGAGCTGGCCAAGGAAAAGGGTGCCAAGCGCTCGATCCTGCTGCCGGTGTCGGCCCCCTTCCATTGCCCGCTGATGCAGCCGGCGGCCGACAAGATGGCCGAGGCGCTGGCGACGGCGGCCATCCGCGCGCCGTTCGTGCCGGTGATCGCCAATGTCACCGCCGGGCCGGTGACGGCGCCGGACGACATCCGCCGACTGCTGGTGGAACAGGTGACCGGCATGGTGCGCTGGCGTGAAAGCGTCGAGGCGATGGTGGCGCTGGGCGTCGACAGCTTCGTCGAGTGCGGCGCCGGCAAGGTGCTGGCCGGCCTCATCAAGCGCATCAACCGCGACGCGACCACGCTTAACGCCGAGACGCTGGACGACATCGAGGCGCTCGCCAAGGTGCTCTGAGGTCGCGGCGCTCGGCCACCCCCGCCGGCCCCTGCCGGTGACCCGTCGCCCCGGTGCTGAATCGCCGCCGCTTGCCGCGCGGTGGCGGCTGGTCTATGGCCCGGCACAACGACGCGGTCTTGCCAGAACGTCCGCGACCCCTCGGGAATAATGGAGGAACCATGTTCGATCTCAGCGGTATGAAGGCACTGGTCACCGGTGCATCCGGCGGCCTGGGCAGCGCCATTGCCAGGGCTCTCGCGGCGCAGGGCGCGCGGGTCGCGGTGTCCGGCACCCGCATGGATGCCTTGACCGGCATTGCCGCCGAACTGGGCAACGAGCCGGTTATCCTGCCGTGCAATCTTGCCGACGCGGCGTCGGTGGAGGCGCTGGTGCCGGCGGCGGTCGAGCAGCTGGGTGGCCTCGACATTCTGGTCAACAACGCCGGCATCACCCGCGACACCCTGGCGCTGCGGATGAAGGACGAGGACTGGGCGACCGTGGTGCAGGTCAATCTGGAAGCGGCGTTCCGGCTGAGTCGGGCGGCGCTGAAGCCGATGATGAAGGCGCGCTTCGGGCGGATCATTTCGATCACCTCGATCGTCGGCGTCACCGGCAACCCCGGTCAGGCCAACTATGCCGCGTCCAAGGCCGGTCTGATCGGCATGTCGAAGAGCCTGGCGGCGGAAGTCGCCAGCCGGGGCGTGACGGTCAACTGCGTGGCGCCCGGTTTCATCGCCTCGCCCATGACCGACGTGCTGTCGGATGACCAGAAGGGCAAGCTGCTGGACAAGATTCCCGCCGGCAAACTGGGCGAGGGCGCCGACATCGGCGCGGCGGTGGCCTATCTCGCCAGCCGCGAGGCCGCCTACGTCACCGGACAGACCCTGCACGTCAATGGCGGCATGGCGATGATCTGAGCCCGCAGCCGCCGTTTCGGGCGATCGTCGCTGAACGGTGAGGCGCGCAGGCGGGACATCTCGCAGTTTTTGGACTTGTCAGGGCTCACGGGGCAGATTAGTGCGAGCCTTCGAAGGTCGTGGGATCATTCCCCGCCAACGGAACAACACGGATAAAGGGACGAGCGAGATGAGCGATATCGCTGAACGCGTTAAGAAGATCGTTGTGGAGCACCTGGGCGTCGATGCCGCCAAGGTGACCGAGACCGCAAGCTTCATCGACGATCTGGGCGCGGACAGCCTGGATACCGTGGAGCTGGTCATGGCTTTCGAGGAAGAGTTCGGCGTGGAAATCCCGGACGATGCCGCTGAAAAGATCCTGACGGTGAAGGACGCCATCGACTTCATCCAGGCCAACGGCAACTGATCTCGCTGGTCACGGGCTTCGTGGCCTAGCCGATACGACGGCCCTCCAGGACCAATGGGGGGCCGTTCTTGTATAGCGTCCACAGTCCGGCACGGTATCGTGTCCGGACCGATGATATGAGGGAGGCGGAGAGATGCGTCGTGTAGTCGTCACCGGATTGGGCATGGTGACTCCGCTGGGCGCCGACGTGGCGACCACCTGGTCGAACCTGATCGCCGGCAAGTCCGGCGCCGGGCCCATCACGCACTTCGATGCCAGCAATTACGCCTGCCGTATTGCCTGCGAGGTCAAGCGCGGCGATGGCTCCGATGGAACCTTCGACCCTGGCAAGCGCGTTGATCACAAGATCCAGCGCCAGGTCGATCCGTTCATCGTGTTCGGCATCGACGCCGCCGGTCAGGCGATCGAGGATGCCGGCATCGAGGACCTCGACGAGGAGACCCGCCTGCGCG
Source organism: Pseudomonadota bacterium (assembly GCA_963205175.1). Classification (GTDB taxonomy): domain Bacteria; phylum Pseudomonadota; class Alphaproteobacteria; order Sphingomonadales; family Sphingomonadaceae; genus CAUJIW01. The sequence continues at coordinate 8,444 of CAUJIW010000165.1, read as the reverse complement.
CCGGTGTGCTGATTGGCTCCGGCATCGGTGGCCTGCCGGGCATCGAGAAGGAATCGGTGAACCTGTTCCAGAATGGCCCGCGCCGGGTCAGCCCGCACTTCGTCCATGGCCGGCTGATCAACCTGGTCTCCGGCCAGGTGTCGATCAAATATGGCCTGAAGGGCCCCAACCACGCTGTCGTCACCGCCTGTTCGACCGGCGCGCACGCCATCGGCGACGCCGCTCGCCTGATCATGTGGGACGATGCCGACATCATGGTGGCCGGCGGCGCGGAAGCGACCATCTGTCCGATCGGCATCGCCGGCTTCAGCCAGGCCAAGGCGCTGTCCACCGCCTTCAACGACGAACCGACCCGCGCCTCGCGCCCCTACGATGTCGCCCGCGACGGTTTCGTGATGGGCGAGGGCGCCGGCTGCGTCGTGCTGGAGGAGTATGAACACGCCAAGAGGCGCGGCGCCAAGATCTACGCCGAGGTTATCGGCTACGGCCTGTCGGGCGACGCCTACCATGTGACGGCGCCGGCCTCCGACGGCAATGGCGGCTTCCGCTCGATGCAGATGGCGCTCAAGCGGGCCGGCCTCAATCCCGAGGACATCGACTATGTCAACGCCCACGGCACCTCGACGCCGCTGGGCGACGAGATCGAACTGGGCGCGGTGAAGCGGCTGTTCGGGTCGGCGATCGAGACGGTGTCGATGTCGTCGACCAAGTCGGCGGTCGGGCATCTGCTGGGCGCCGCCGGCGCGGTGGAGGCGATCTTCTCCATTCTCGCCATGCGTGACCAGATCGTGCCACCGACGCTGAACCTTGAAAACCCGTCCGAATCCTGCCTCGGTGTCGACCTGGTGCCGCTCAAGGCCAAGGAACGCAAGGTGCGCGCCGTGCTGTCCAACAGCTTCGGCTTCGGTGGCACCAACGCCACGGTCATCCTCAGGGCGCTCTGACGGTCGTGACGCCGAGCCCGCGCCGGGTCGCGCTGATCATCGCTGCCGCTGGCCTCCTGCTGGCGGCGGCGGTCACCGGCTGGTTCGGCTGGCAACGCTACCAATGGTCGGCGGCCGGGCCCGCGCCGGCCGAGATCACCGTCTTCGTCGAACCGGGGTCGTCGCTGACCGCCGCTGCCCGCGCGCTGGAGAAATCGGGCGTGATCGCCTCGACCACCCGGTTCCTGCGGCTGGCGCGCCGGTTTGGCGGCGACAGGTCGATCCAGGCCGGTGAATACGCGTTCCCGGCCCATGCCAGCATGGCCGAAGTGCTCGACCTGATGCAGCAGGGCCGCGTGCTGCTGCACAAGGTGACACTGGTCGAGGGCATGAGCGCGCTGCAGCTTTACGAACGGCTGCTGGCGGAGCCTCTGCTGACCGGCGATGTCGCCATCCCCGAGGAAGGCACGCTGCTGCCCGATACCTACACCTTCAGCCGGGGCGAGAGCCGGGCGGCGGTGCTGGCCCGGATGCAGTCGGCGATGGAAGCGACACTGGCGGAGCTGTGGGGCAGGCGGGCCCCTGGCCTGCCGTTCGCCACGCCACGGGAGGCGGTGACGTTGGCCTCCATCGTCGAGAAGGAAACCTCGAAGAAGGAAGAACTGACTGAAGTCGCCGGGGTTTATATCAATCGGCTGCGGCTGGGCATGAAGTTGCAGGCCGACCCGACGGTGATCTACCCGATCACCCGGGGCAAGCCGCTGGGGCGTCGGATCCGGCTGTCCGAGTTGCGGGCGGACAACGACTACAACACCTATGTCATCACCGGCCTGCCGGCGGGGCCGATCGCCAATCCCAGCCGGCGCTCGCTGGCCGCCGTGCTCAATCCCGCCAAGACCGACAACCTGTATTTCGTCGCCGACGGTTCCGGCGGCCATGTGTTCGCGCCCGATCTGGACACGCACAACCGCAATGTCGCGCGCTGGCGCCAGTTCCGCGCCGAGCAGGGCATCTAGGGACGTGCTCAAGCGCTCGGTGACCATCGCCGGCCATCGCACCAGCCTCAGTCTGGAACCGGTGTTCTGGGACGCCCTGGTGGCCGCTGCCAGCACCGAGGGCAAATCGCTCAACCAGCTTGTCGGCGAGATCGACGAGGCACGGACCACCAACCTGTCGAGCGCGATACGGGTGTGGCTCTACGAGCGGGCACGCTCTGGCCGATAGACCGCGGGCACGCTCTGGCCGACAGACCGCGGGTATGACTGATCAACCGGTGGCGCGCGGGCGATCCATGATCGTGACCAGCAGCAGTCCGCCGATGGTCAGCATGGTGCCGACGACCACGCGCCCGGTGATCGGCTCGCCCAGCAACACGACGCCGGCGCCGATGGTGACGATGGGTGCCGCCAGCATCAGGGGGGTGACCTGATTGACCGGGTGTCGCTGCACCAGCCAGAACATCAGGCCGTTGCCGATGATGCCGGCGGACAGCGCCGAGAACAGGCACAAGGCCAGGAATGGGGTCCAGCCATAGTCGGCGGCCGCGCTCGTGGCGGCGGGCTCGGTGATGACCGAGGCCAGCAGCAGCGGCGGCCATACCAGATTGGCGACCCAGGCTTGCAGGGGAATGGCCGGCAGGCCGCCGATCCGTCGGGACAGCACGGCGCTCAGGCCCCAGCAGAAGGTGGCGGCCAGGCACAGGCTGACGCCGTCAACATCCTCCAGCAGGCGCGGGTCGAAGGTCATGACGCCCAGTCCGAGGAAGGCAAGGCCGAGTCCCGCCCACACCGCGACGGTCGGCCGTTCGCCCAGCAGCGGCATGGCAAGCAGGGTGGCGAACGGGATCCACATCTGCAGGGTGATCGCCAGCGGCGCGATATGCTCGGCATGTGCCAGCCCCGAGTAAAGCAGGGCGAAGTGGATGGGGCCGCTGATCAGGCCCACCAGCAGCAGCTGGCGCCAGCGATGGCGGCTTTGCAGCAGCCACGGCGCCAGCATCAGTCCCTGCATGGCGAAACGGCTGCTCGCCGAGAACAGGGGCGGCACATGGTCGACGACCACCTTGGCGACCGTGTTGTTGAGCCCCCAAAGGGACGCCACCAGCAGGGCGAGCCCGAGGTGGCGCAGCGGCAGGGTGGTCATCAGTCGCGCTGCACGTAGGTGACGTGGCCCATTTTGCGGCCCGGCCGGGCATCGGCCTTGCCGTACAGATGCAGGCGGGCCTGCGGATCGCTCAGCAGGTCATGCCAGCGCAGCGCGTCCTCGCCGATGAGATTGCGCATCTCGACCCGGCCGACGGTATCGGTGCAGCCCAGCGGCAGACCGCAGATGGCACGGATGTGGTTCTCGAACTGCGACACCACCGCGCCCTCGGTCGTCCAGTGGCCGGAGTTGTGTACCCGTGGCGCCATTTCATTGAACAGCACCGTGTCACCGACGACGAACATCTCGACGCCCAGCACGCCGACATAGTCGAGCGCCCCGGCGATCCGGCGGGCCAGCGCCACCGCCTGCTCGGTGACGGCCGGCGACACCGTTGCCGGTACCCGCGAGACGCTGAGAATGCCGTCGTCGTGGCTGTTCTCCACCGGGCCGTAATGCGCCATGTCGCCATTCCAGCCGCGCACCACCAGCACCGAGACCTCGCGCTCGAACGGCACGAAGCCTTCGAGGATCGCCGGCACGCCGCGCAGGGCGGCCCAGGCCTCGGCACAGTCGGCGGCGGTCTTGAGCCGGGCCTGGCCCTTGCCGTCATAGCCCATGCGGCGGGTCTTCAGGATCGCCGGTGCGCCGATCTCGGCCACCGCCGCTTCCAGTTCCGCCAGCGAGGCGACGGCCCGATAGGGCGGGACACTGCCGGGCAGGGCGGCGACAAAGTCCTTCTCGCGCACCCGGTCCTGGGCGACGCCCAGGACCGTCGCCGAGGGCGCCACCAATGTCAGGCCGGCCAGCAGCGCGGCGGTGGCCGCCGGCACATTCTCGAACTCGTAGGTGACGATGTCGACGCTGGTGGCGAAGCCGGTCAGCGCCGTTTCGTCCTCGTAGGCGGCGATGGTGGTGGCGGCGGCGACGTGCGAGGCCGGCGAGTCATGCTCTGGCGTATAGATGTGGCAGCGATAGCCCAGTTCGGCGGCGGCGAGCGCCAGCATCCGGCCGAGCTGGCCGCCACCGAGTATGCCGATGGTGGAGCCGGGAGGCAGCGGTGTCATTGCGGCTGCTCGGCGACGCTATCCGTCTGGGCCTGGCGCCAGGCTGTCAGGCGCGCGTCGAGCGCCGGATCATGCAGCGCCAGGATGCCGGCGGCGAGCAGCGCGGCGTTGATGGCGCCGGCCTTGCCGATCGCCAGCGTGCCCACCGGCACCCCGCCGGGCATCTGGACGATGGACAGCAGGCTGTCCTGGCCCTTGAGCGCCTGTGATTCCACCGGCACGCCCAACACCGGCAGGGTGGTCATGCTGGCGGCCATGCCGGGCAGGTGCGCGGCCCCGCCGGCGCCGGCGATGATGACATGCAGGCCACGTTCCCTGGCTGACTTGGCATAGGTGTACAGCCGGTCCGGCGTGCGGTGGGCCGAGACGATGCGGGTTTCGTGCGCGACATCCAGTTCGGTGAGGATGCGGGCGGCATGTTCCATCGTTGCCCAGTCGGACTGGCTGCCCATGATGATACCGACCAGCGGCTGCGAGGAAGTCATTGTCGTCCTGTGCGAAGTCAAGCAAGGCGCGCACTATAACGGTGGCGTGGGCCTTGGCAACAAAACGGTAGTCAGGTGGTGAAATCAGGCGTGGGCGGCCAGTACCATCGAGGCCCGGCGTGCCAGCAGGGCCCACAGGTCGGCACGGATGGCCAGCGCCTGGGTGGCGCCGAACAGCAGGCCGCGGCGGATGGTGATGCTGTCGGCGATGGCCCCCAGATAATCGACGAGCCTCGACGACCCGGCGGGGTGAGGGGTATCGGCGCTCATCAGTGGCAGATCGCTTTTGCCGTCGCGGTCCCGGCACAGCCGGATGATGCCGTTGATCGTGTGGGCTGTCGGCTGCCAGGCCAGCGCCATGGCGATCACGGTGCCGAGCGCGCAGCCACGCCGCTCCGACAGCAGCAGGGTCTGAAGCTGCATGTGGTTGGCGCGGGCGGCGGTTTCGGCGTTCGTGAGACCGCCGATCAGGGATGGCGAGCCGACGGCGATGGCCAGGCCGTGCATGGCCTTGACGTCTGCCAGCGCCGCGCCGAGGACGGCTTCATGGTCGCTCTCGCCGGTCAGGCCGATATCGCGGCTGATAATGCCAAGGGCCGAGGCGGGCCAGCCATGGTGGGCAATCTCGAAGAAATGGGCGAAATCGGCGATCAGCGCGGTCAGCACCGGCCATGAGAGATCGCCGAGCCGGGCAAGATAGCTGGGTGCGGCCGCCGGGTCGGCGTGGATGCCGTCGACGAAGCAGCGCGCGAAGCCCTGCGCCGACTCTTCCGTCCGCGCCGCCTCGATCCAGTGCACAACGCTGGCGCGTGTGTGCCTGTCCGTGTTGGCGGGCCCAGCCATCGCCCTTAGATCCCTGATTCCCATCGTTCCCCTCATCCGGGCAACGGTAGTGCGGGAGTATTTAAAACGGGTTTAACGAGCGCGGCCACGCCGGCGCATCAGGCCGGCGCCAACCAGGCCCGCGCCCAGCAACGACAGGCTCGCCGGTTCGGGAATCTCGTCCGTCACCACGGTGATATGGCCGGCATAGACCGGCAGGTGGACCTCGCCGTTCTGCAGGAAGGTGTTGACCACCACGCTGCCGTTGAGGGCGTTGTTGTTGGTCACCGTGGCGTTGGGTGCCAGCACCGAGCCCCAGAACTCGGTGTTGAAGGTGAGCGAGGTGGCGTCGTAGAAGTTCCAGATGACGTTGGCCGCCGCCGCTTTGAGCGCCGCGCTGCCGCCGAGGAAATTCTCGTTCTCCGTGATCGTGCTGCCGCCGACATTGATGACAACCGTGGTGGCGCCATCGAGGGCGAAGCTGATCTCGTTGATCGCATTGAAGAAGCTCTGGCCGTCGGCGATGTTGAACACCGTCAGGCCGTCTACCGCCGAGGCCGACGAGAAGGTCGCCTTGCCGCTGGCGATGGTCGCGGTCGAGGTGGCGGCGATGCCTGCCAGCTGGCTGGTGAACTCCAGCATCGTCGGTGCGTGGTTCTCGATCACCGGAATGCTGACCAGCGCGCCGGTGGTGACACTGCCGCCCTGGACATGGTAGCCGGGCGCAATGGCGCCGCCGATGACCGCCGAGCTGCCACTGTTGAGGTTGACGTGGGTGGCGACGTTGCCGCCGACCGTCAGCACGCCGCCGCCCATGTTGGTCTGCGAGCCCGTCATGCTGCCGCCGATGGTGACGTTGCCGCCGGTGCCGTTCATGTTGAAATTGGCGGCCGACGAGCCCCCCACCAGCACTGAACCGCCGTTGTTGATCTGGTAGTTGCCCGAGCCGACCGAGCCGGCCACGGTCAGTGCCGGCAGGGCCAGGCCGTCGCTGACCTGGTTGCCCCGGATGTAGAAATTCTCGGCGCTGCCCGAAATGTTGCCGCCGACATAGGTGCGCCCCTCCACCTCATGACCGGTGGTCAGGTCGCCCAGCACGATGAGGTTGTACGCCCGCATCAGGTCCTGGGCGTCGATGGCGCCGGCGTGGGCTGTGCCGGGCAGGGTGGCGCCCGACAGGGCGGTGAGGGTCAGCAGACCTGCCAGCAACGGCTTCATGCGCGACATTGGCGACCTCGTGAGTGGGCAAATGCGATCAGCGCCCGGCCGCAGAAATGAGCGGGGCTCGAAAGTCATAACGGATATGTATTAATATCGCGTGAATAAAATGACGCGCCTGAACTCAACTCGTCGCATTTGTCTTCCGGCCAGGAGCGTACCGCCGGTTGTCCCGGTGCCCCGCCACGGTCCGGCCGCGGCGGGGCGCGCGTCAAACGCCGGCCGTCAGGTGTCGAGGAAACTGCGCATCTTGCGCGAGCGGCTGGGGTGCTTGAGCTTGCGCAGCGCCTTGGCCTCGATCTGGCGGATACGTTCGCGGGTCACCGAGAACTGCTGGCCGACTTCCTCCAGCGTGTGATCGGTGTTCATGCCAATGCCGAAGCGCATGCGCAGCACGCGCTCCTCGCGCGGGGTCAGGCTGGCCAGCACCCGCGTCACCGTTTCCTTCAGGTTGGAGTGGATGGCGGCATCGACCGGGATGACCGCGTTCTTGTCCTCGATGAAGTCTCCCAGGTGCGAATCCTCCTCGTCGCCGATCGGCGTTTCCAGGCTGATCGGCTCCTTGGCGATCTTCATCACCTTGCGGACCTTCTCCAGCGGCATGGACAGGCGCTCGGCCAGTTCCTCCGGCGTCGGCTCGCGGCCGATTTCGTGCAGGATCTGCCGGCTGGTGCGCACCAGCTTGTTGATGGTCTCGATCATGTGCACCGGAATGCGGATGGTGCGGGCCTGGTCGGCGATCGAGCGGGTGATGGCCTGCCGGATCCACCAGGTGGCGTAGGTCGAGAACTTGTAGCCGCGCCGATACTCGAACTTGTCGACCGCCTTCATCAGGCCGATGTTGCCTTCCTGAATAAGATCAAGGAATTGCAGGCCACGGTTGGTGTATTTCTTGGCGATCGAGATCACCAGGCGCAGGTTGGCTTCCACCATTTCCTTCTTGGCGATGCGCGCCTCGCGCTCGCCCTTCTGGACCATGGTGACGATGCGGCGGAATTCCTCCAGATCGACGCCGGCTTCCGAGGCCAGCTCGGCGATCTGCAGGCGGATGTTCTCGACCGCCGTGCGTTCGGCGCGGGCGAAGGATTCCCAGTGCTTGCCGAGCCCGCCAACGCGCTCCAGCCAGCCTTCCTCCAGTTCGTTGCCCATATACTCGTCGAGGAACGCCTTGCGATTGATCTTGTGGCGTTCCGCCAGACGCAGCACCTGGCCACCCAGCGACAGCACCCGCCGGTTGAGGCTGTAGAGCTGGTCGACGAGGAACTCGATCTTGTTGTTGTTGAAGTGGACGCTTTCCACCAGCGCGGTCAGCTCCTCGCGCAGCTTCTGGTACTTGCGCTCGTTGGCCTGGCCGAAGTCCTCGCCCTTGTGCATCGCTTCCAGCCGCTGTTCCTGCAGCTTGGCGAACTTGCGGTGGGAGGTGGTGATGAGGGCGAACTTCTCCAGCGCCTGGGGCTTGAGCACCTCTTCCATCGCGGCGAGCGAGAGGGTGTTGTCCTCTTCCTCCTCCTCGAAGGTCTGGCGTGGCGCCCGGCGCTCGGTGTAGTTGTCCTCGTCCTCGTCGGCGGGCTGTTCTTCTTCCTCTTCCTCGTCTTCCTTGTAGGCGACGGTCGGCAGGTCGGAATCAGTGCCTTCACCGCCTTCCACCTGCGCCTCTGTCGGCTCCTTGCCGAGCATGGCGTCGAGGTCGAGGATTTCACGCAGCAGCATGCGGCCGTTGTTCAGCGCTTCCGACCACTCGATGATGGCCTTGAAGGTCAGCGGGCTTTCGCACAGGCCGGCGATCA
>CAUJIW010000164.1 GCA_963205175.1 Pseudomonadota bacterium | reverse complement strand
ACCGTGTGGGCGCGGGGGCCCGGCCGCTCCCCGACACCGGCCTTGAAGCGAACCGCCGTCACCGTGACAACACACCAGAATCATTGGACATCTTATGACTGCAAAATGATCGACAAGAAATAACTTGCGATTGTATTTTATTGACATAAATGTAAGCAGTGGCTTCTTTGGGGGAGAGCCAATGCTGGGGTTCCACGACATAAACAAGGTGTTTGGCCGCCCACCGAACGCTATCTCCGTGCTTCACCAGGTGACCTTCAACATCCGGCACGGCGAATTCTGCGCGATTGTAGGCCCCTCCGGCTCCGGCAAGAGCAGCCTGCTGAACCTCGCCGGACTTCTCGACCGCCCGACTTCGGGTTGCATCACCATCAACGGTCAGCCCATCGGCACGATGTCCGCTGCGGCACTGGCGAGATTACGCAACAGGCTGCTGGGCTTTGTGTTCCAGTCCTTCCATCTGCTACCGCGGCTGTCGGTCTGGCAGAATGTCGCTCTGCCCCTCCAGTATCGCGGAATAGACCTGCCAGAACGCAAGCGACGCGCCCATGCCTTGCTGGAACGCCTCGCCTTGCTGGAAAAAGCCGAGCAGTCGCCGGCCCGGCTCTCCGGCGGCCAACAACAGCGCGTTGCCCTGGCACGCGCTCTGGTGGGCTCTCCCCGCCTGTTGCTGGCCGATGAGCCGACCGGCAACCTCGACAGTGTCACAGCGGCGGAAGTCATGGCGCTGCTAACCGGGATCAACCGCCAGGAGGGCCTGACCATGGTCCTGGTGACGCACGACCAGGCGCTCGCCCGCCAGTGCCACCGTCGGATCACCCTGCTGGACGGCCGCGTTGTCGAGGTAACCTCATGAGCATCGCGACCGCACCGCGGCCAATCCCGCTTGCTCTGGCGCGGGAATGCCTGGCGTCCCTGCTGGAACGACGCCAGCGCGCGAGCCTGGCACTGCTCGGCATCGTCATCGGCACCGCGTCCGTGGTCACGATGTTGACGCTGGGTCACATCGCGCAACTCGAAACGCTCCGGCTTTTCCGGGATATGGGGGTCGACCTCCTCCAGGTTCAGGCAATTCCCGCGGGACCGGCACCCACAGCGCTGGACGCCGCCGCCATCGCCCGCTTGCCGGACCGGCACGCCAGTATCCGCATGGCTGTCGCCCTGACGGTGGGCAATGGCGAGGCAAGTCATGGCGGCAAGCGCACCCACGTTGGCATCGCAGCGGCGCCGCCGGTATTGCGACCGCTGGCCGGACTGCACCTCGCCCACGGACGTTTCCTTGCCTCATCGGACAACGACACCACTGCCATCGTCCTCGGCGCCGACGCGGCGGCGGCCTTGTCGAGCGACCGCCGCCCCCTGAGGGTGGGCAGCATGGTTCGCCTCAATCGGTATGTCTTCACGGTCGTCGGCATCCTGCGAACAACGCCCTATACCCCTCTGCATCCCACCGATTTCAACAATGCCGCCCTCGTGCCGCCGGCCAGCGCACGCCGCTTACTCAATCGGCCCGCCCCCAGCACCGCCCTGATCGCCATGCGACCGAACACCGATGCAGACACCTTGGGTCAGCGTCTGGTGATCGAACTCGCCCGCCCCGGCGCCACACTACATGCGCTGAGCGCGCGACAGCTCGTCGACGCCATGAATGCCGAGAAGGCCGTTCACACGCGCCTCCTGACCGCCATCGGCGCCATTTCGCTGGCTGTCGGCGGCATCGGGGTCATGAACGTCATGCTGATGAGCGTTCTTGAACGGCGTCGGGAGATCGGCCTGCGGGCCGCGATCGGCGCCACGCCCGCCGACATTCAGATGCTGTTCCTCGTCGAGGCTGCCCTGCTGTCAATGGCAGGAGGGGCCTTTGGTCTATTCTCGGGCCTCACCGTCGCCTACATCGTCGCTCGCGGCTCCGGTTGGATATTCGATCTCCCATTCCATGTGGTGCCTCTCGGCATTGGCCTGGCGACCGGCGTGGGCATCATATCCGGACTACTGCCGGCCCGTCAGGCGGCCCGCCTCGACCCCATTGAGGCGCTGCGTGCGGAATGATCGTTCTCCCCTTCGCGGCGGCCGCCGGAGTGCGACACTGGCGGCCTATGCGCTGCTGGCATTGGCGACGCCCTGCCAGCCGGGCGTGGCAGCATCTCCGGTAGATCGTCAGCCGCTCGACACGACATCGGGCTGGCGCGCTGCGCCGCTGAGGCTCAGCCTTGAGGATGCGGTCGCCCTGGGTCTGCGCGACAACCGTGCCATCCGCTCCGCCCGGCTGGCGCGGATAGCCCAGAAATTCGATCTGGTGGTGGCCAACCGCCACTTCGTACCGCGCGTCGACATCCTGACCGGCGGTGAGACCCGGCGCGATGATGGCGCTACCGCAACCAGCACCAGTGTTTCGCCGACCATGCGCTGGCGGTCACCGACCGGCGCCACCGTGGCCGCCTCGTGGTCGCGTGTTGCCGACAGTCGATATGGTGGCGATTTCGAGACGCGCTCGCTGACGGTAAGCCAGCCGCTGATGAAGGGGGCCGGGTTCACCATTGCGGGTGCGCCCGTGCAGCAGGCGCGGCTTCAGGAAATCATCAACCAACTGGCCCTGAAGGCCACCTTCTCGGACACGATCACAGCGATCATTCTGGCCTATCGATCACTGGTGCAGGCCCAGCGACAGGTCGATCTCGCCGATGCCTCCCTGCAGCGCACGGTCGCGCTGGTGGAAACCAGCCGCCTGCTGATCGACGCGGGCCGCATGGCCGCCGCCGACATCGTGCAAGCGCAATCGCGCCAGGCGATCCAGCGGGTCGCCCTGTCGCAGGCACGGCAGCAGCAAACGTCCGCCCAGCTCACGCTGCTGCGTCTGCTGGCGCTCGATCTGCAGACCAGCGTCGTCGTCGATACGTCGCAGCCGACCAGCCATCAATCGCTCGACATCTCTGAACTGTCGGCCGGCGCCCTTGCCAATCGCATGGATGTGCTCGCACTTGAACACGCACTGGAACAGGCGCGCCTGACACTGACGGTCGCCAGCAATGCCCGCCTGTGGGATCTTTCTCTGTACGGGTCAATTCAGCACCAGCGCACCCCTGACATCGCCGGCCCCGCCGGACGTGCCAGCAGCCAGATGGTGGGGTTGCAACTGAACATACCGTTCGGCGACTTCTCGCTGCGGCAAAGCGAATTGCGCGCCCAGATCAATGTCCGTACCGCCGCTCTGCAGCTGGAGGAACTGCGACAGGCCGTTGTCGCCCAGGTGCAGGACGCCGCGCAGTCCGTCGAGGCGGACTGGCAGCAACTGGAGCTGGCCCGCCAGGCCCGCACTTTGACCCGGCAGGCGCTCGACATCGCACACGACAAATTGAAGGCCGGTCGCGCGTCGAATTTCGAGGTGCTGTCGATCGAGGCCGACCTACGCGCCGCCGACATCCAGGCGCTGACCGCCGAGATCACGTACCTCAACGCACTGACGCTGCTTGACCAGCTGACGGGAAGGACGGTTGAGACATGGAAGATCGATTTCGCCGGCGATTGACACCATCCGGCTCACCCAGGCTCCGGGTCGCCCTGGCGTTCGGCCTGCTTGCGTCGCTGGGCGGGGGCGCGCAGCGCACCGATGACGCCGGCGCGGGCACAGCCGCCACTGCCGGCTCAATGCGATACGCCACGGTCCGGCCGCGTCCGTTCATGACGACCCTGGGCGTATCCGGCACTCTGGTGCCTGGCGACCGAGTGGACCTGCTCGCGCCCTTCGACAGCATGATCCAGTCGCTCCGGTTCGCCTTCGGAGACCGCGTGTCCGCCGGCCAGATCCTGGCGGTTCTCGACAGTCACGGCATCGATCGCCAGATCAGCGAGGCCGAAATTGCCGCCATCGAGGCCGGCTACAATCACGACATGGTGGCTGGCTGGAGCCACGGACCGGAGATGGCCCGTGCCCGCCGGCAGCTGGCCTCCGCAAAGAGCGATCTGGATGCTCTCGACCGCCGCATCAAAGATGCCCGCGGACTGCTGGCGCGTGGCCTGATCCCGCGCAATGAAGTCGATATGCTCGACGAACAGCGCCGCGACCTTGAATCCGCACTGGCAGCCGCTCGGGAGGAGCTGGCCGCAACTCAGGCGCGCGGCAGTCCCCCCCAGCAGCGCAAGGTGGCTCTTGCTTGGGAGAGCGCTCGCGCGCACCTCGACGACCTGCGGCGGCAACGTGAAAACGCCATCGTCAAGGCACCTGCCGACGGCGTGATCGTGCGCCCGGAGGGCGCCCGATCGGAAACGCCGGACTTGGCCCATGCCGGCAGCCGGGTGTCACGCGGACAGCGCATCGCCGTCATCGCCCGCTCCGACCAGTTGGATGTCGCCTTCACCCTCGATGAGGCCGACCTGCCGCGCGTGTTGCCAGGCATGCCTGTACAGGTCACCGGACCCGCGTTCCCCGGGCTGACATTGCCGGGGCGGGTCAGTGCCATCGCTGGTCAGGGCAGCATGGCCAACCCGGCCGCAACGACAGCGATCTTTCCGGCCAGCGCCCGACTGGATCCAATTCCCGCCGACCTGGTCACGCGTGTGCGCGTTGGCATGACCGCAAACGTCGTAATCACGACGTCACGCGAGGAAAATGCGCTGGTCGTGCCGCCAGAGGCCATTCAGGACACTCCTGTGGGCCCCGTCCTGCTGGTCGTCTCCGATGCCGCCGCGGTGCCGCGACGCGCACGGGTGCGCCTGGGGCGCGCCGCGCCGGACGGCGTTGTTGTCGTCAGCGGGTTAAAGGCTGGCGACAGAATAGCCTGGCCCGTCACCACGGACACGACGCCAACCGCCCCGGATCAATGATTCCCCCCCATCGCCAAGGAACGACGTCAAGCAAACAAGAGAGGTCGCCACGGATGGTCAAGACATCGGACTCCCCCTCTCCCGCGACAGCCGTCACGGAACCTGTCAACAACCGTGGAGAAAAGGACATCGTGGCCTGGATCGCAACCTATGGCCCCGGACTGAGGCGCTTCTTCGGCCGGCGTGCCGCCGCCGTCGATGTCGACGATCTGGTCCAGGATGTTTTCCTGCGCCTGCAATCCGCACGCATCCGATCGCCGATCGATAATGTCGAGCGCTATCTGTTCACCGTCGCCCGCCATATTCTGATCAGCCGGCACCGGGCTGACCGCGCCCGTGGCCACCTGCATCTGACACCGTATGAAGATGTGCCGGAAATCGCCGACAATCTGTCTCCCGAGCGGATCGTCGCCGCACGTCAGGAATATGCGCGCGTCCTGCAATCCATTCTCGACCTGCCGCCACGGGCACGCGCGGCATTCCAGTTGCACCGGTTCGAGAACCTGACCTATCGCGCCATCGCCGTTCGCATGGGCATTTCGCGGGAATCGGTGAAGGAACTGATGCAACGCGCAATTGATCGAGTCTCCGAGAATCTGGAGGTGGATACATGAGGCCAGTCGGCCTTGCCGACCGCACGACACCCCTGGCGCAGGCAGCCTTCTGGTTCAACCAGCATCGCGCCGGAGACATGACTGCGGTCGATCGCCGCGCGTTTCAGATCTGGCTGCACGGCGATCCCGCGCATCAACAGGCCTATGCCGCCCTTGAAAGACAATGGGCCCTTATCGGTGATCTGGCAGAGAACACCGACCTTCGCGCAGCAATGAGGAAGCTGGATGCCGAGCTGGGCGACCGTCGACGCCGGCGGATATTCCTGGTGGCGGCCGCTCTGTCGCTGGCGCTCATCGCCGGTTGGACGGTCGTGCGTGGTGACCACCTGTCCCGGCGGCACGACAACGCGTCACCGCGGGGACAGCGCCACGCCACAGCCGTTGGCGAGCGGCGAGAGGTGGCACTGCCCGATGGCTCCCGCGTCACGCTGGATACGGCCTCATCGATCACGGTCCACGACATGAGGCGCCGACGTCTTGTCATACTCGACAAGGGGCGAGCCTATTTTCAGGTCGACGGAGCCGTTGACCATCCCTTCACGGTGATTGCGGACGGGCGTGAGGTACGTGCCACCGGCACGTCCTTCATCGTGCGCATTGACCCCGACGCCGTACGGGTTGCTCTCGCCGAGGGCCGGCTGGCGGTGGAACACGCCGGTTCGAAAGTCGATATGGCCGCCGGCGAGAAACTGACCGTACCGGCTGCGCACGCCTGGACGCGGGAGGCCGTCGATATCGCCCGGGAAACGAGTTGGCTCAACGGTCAGCTGAGTTTCATCAACGAGCCGCTGGCGAGCGCTATCACCGAAGTCAACCGCTATTCGCGCCGGCAACTGGTATTTCCCGACGGAAAAATTCCAGATCGCCGTATCGTGGGGATTTTTCCTGCTGGCGACTGTCGGCAATTTGCGGAGGCCATGGAGATGAATGGCTTCGCGCGGATTGTCGCCACGTCGAATGATCGAATTGAGCTGTCTCCGGTGGTCGAATAAAACACCTATAAATTGATCATCCGAATATAACACAACTTTAAATCCCCCCATGACGCCCTCCGGCGAGTCAATCCAGGCGAGAGGCATCCGCTTCTCGCAAGAGCGCATCCGTCGCCATCCTTAGGAGGAAGAAGCCATGAAGGTACGTTCGTCCATCTGTGTCGCTTCACTCGTTTCCCTCATGCTGGCCGCACCAGCATGGGCGGTCACCATCGACACCACCAACCCGCCCAACGTCAATTTCACGGCGTCGGGGCCGACCAGCCTGACCAAGAACGGCATCACCATTTCCTGTACGTCGACGTTCAACGGCAACGTCAATGGCGGCAGCACGGCCGATATCACCAGCGCCAGTTTCAGCGGCAGCAATATCCTGTGCTACTCGATCAGCGCCGCCAACCTGCCGTGGACGCTCACCGCCACCTCCACCACCACGGCGACCGTGAGCGGCGTGCAGGTCAACACGCCGCTGGGCAACTGCGGCCCGAGCACCATCAACGCGACCTGGGACAACAGCACCAAGAAGTTCACCTTCACCAGCCAGTCCCTGTCGGGCGGCTGCACGGTGAGCGGCGTGCTGACCGCGCCGCTCATTGACGTCTACTAAGCCCCTGCACCAGTCGACTGGCCTCGCTGACCCGAGGCCAGTCGTCCTGCCCCTGCAACGCCACTATTAACATTAATGAAAATATTTTTCCGCCCCCACCCCCCTCTCGCGCAGGTTGTGCGTCTAATCTCCATACGGAGGGATGAGTCCCTGCCGAAACAAGACGGGTGCACCAACGCACATCGTCAACAACAGAGGGGGGGAGGATCATGAGCCAAAGCGCTCGGCGCGTACGCGTTCGTCTTTTCAGCAGCGTTGCCGGCATCGGATTTTATCTGACAGCCGTTGCCCATGCAGCTCCCACGTCATCCTATGCCATCCCGCCGCAGTCCCTCGACCGCGCGCTCCAGCAATTCGGCGCCCAAAGCGGCATCACACTGCTGGTCGACTCCCAGTGGACCCAGGGCAAACACAGTCCTGGCCTGCACGCCAACGCTGATCCGGAAGCCGCACTGCGAATCCTGCTCGCCGGCACCGGTCTTGCCGTACAGCGCAATGGCAATGTCTTTGCCGTGACCCCGATCATCGCCAGCAGTGCCGCACCGGCCAGCGCCGCGCCCGCACCTGCCCCACGGCCAGCTGTGGCAGCGACCCCTGCCAACGTCACCATGCTGGAAGAACTGGTTGTAACCGCGCAGAAAAAGGAAGAGGGCATTCAGACGGTACCGATCGCGGTGTCGGCCTTCACCATGGAAACACTCGACGCCATGAAGATCGAGGGCGGCGCCGACCTGCTGAAAGCGATCCCCAACGTCAGCTTCAGCAAGAACAACTTCTCGGGGTATAATTTCCAGATCCGCGGCGTGGGCACCAAGGCGGTGTCGGTCACCACCGATCCGGCGGTGGCGGTGAGCTTCAACAATACGCCGATGATCCGCAACCGGCTGTTCGAGCAGGAATATTACGACATCGAGCGGGTCGAGGCGCTGCGCGGCCCGCAAGGCACCCTGTATGGCCGCAACGCCACCGGCGGCGTCGTCAACGTCATCACCGCCAGGCCCGGCGATGAGTTCGATGGCCAGGTAAAGCTGGAAGCCGGCAATTACGACACCCGCCGCCTGAGCGGCTTCATAAACTTGCCGCTGGCGGACACGCTGGCCATTCGCCTGGCCGGCGCCAGCACCCAGCGCGACGGATTCGACTACAACAGCGTCACCGACCACGACGTCAACGGCCGCGACCTGTGGTCCACCCGCGTGTCCGTCGCCTGGACGCCAACCGATCGCTTCCGGGCCAATTTCATCTGGGAACATTTCGACGAGAACGACGACCGATCACGCACCGGCAAGCAGCTGTGCACCCGCGACCCCGGCCCCGCCGAGCTGGGCGGCATCGCCATCACCGACAGCGCCATCCAGGGTCAGCTGAGCCAGGGTTGCCAGTCGGCTTCGCTCTATGCCGACGAGGCGTA
Organism: Pseudomonadota bacterium; assembly: GCA_963205175.1. Classification (GTDB taxonomy): domain Bacteria; phylum Pseudomonadota; class Alphaproteobacteria; order Sphingomonadales; family Sphingomonadaceae; genus CAUJIW01. The sequence continues at coordinate 13,706 of CAUJIW010000164.1, read as the reverse complement.
CGGCACGCCCAACGGCAACAGCCTGCAGCTGGTTTATTCCGCGCAGCAGATGGTGCAGCTGGGCTACAACCCCTCGACCTTCGAGGTCGTCACCCTGCTGCAACCCGGCGTCGACCCCTACGGCGGCGCGATGCAGTCGCGCGACCTGCGGGAAATCGCCTCGCAGTTCGATCCGCGCTATCGGGCGCGCAACGATATCTTCCAGCTCAATCTGGACTTCGACCTCAGCGATTCTCTCGTGTTGTCGTCCCAGACCCTCTACAGCAAGGACAAATATTATTCCTCGCAGGACTATAATCGCTTCAACACCCAGCCGGTGTTCAGCGATTCCTCCGCCCTGATCGATCTCTTCGGCAATCCCATCACCGGCATCTCACCGGGCGGCTATTACACCGACCCGCAGCTGGGCACCTCCAACACCATCGCCGGGCTCGACATCAACACCGCCCGCAGCAAGCAGTGGTCGCAGGAGGTCCGCCTGCAATCGAGCTTCGATGGCCCGTTCAACTTCAGCGTTGGCGCCAATTATCTGCGCTACAAGACCAGAGAGGATTATTACGTCCTGTTCAATCTGGCCTCCGCCATCGCCGAGGGCTTTTTCAACACCGCCAACAACGGTGACTGCCCGCTCGGTTCCACATCGGGCTGCGTCTATGTCGACCCTAATCCGCTCAGCGAGATCAACGGCGAGGGGCATAATTATTTCCGCAGCCAGAACCCCTACAAGGTGACATCCAAGGCCATCTTCGGCGAGGCCTACTGGCAGATGGCGCCGACCGTCAAGCTCACCGCCGGCCTGCGCTACACCGACGACAAGAAGACCTCGCGCATCTTTCCGACCCAGTTGCTGATGGCCTCCGGGGTGCCCGGCTTCGGCTATGTCGACAGCGGCTTCCGCGAGCTTGATCCTGTCCGCCAGAGCTGGGGCAAGATGACCGGACGACTGGCGATCGACTGGCAGCCGGATCTCCGCTTCACCGACCAGACGCTGGTCTATGCCTCCTATGCGCGCGGCTACAAGGGCGGCGGCGCCAATCCCCCGGGTATTGATGCCAATCCCGAATGGCTGTCGTTCGCCGCCGCACCGGCGACCTTCAAGCCGGAGTATGTCAACGCCTTCGAGATCGGCATGAAGAACACCATGCTGGGCGGCACGCTGATCCTCAATGGCTCGGCCTTCTACTATGATTACAACAACTACCAGGTCTCTAAGATCGTCGACCGCACCGCGGCCAACGAGAATTTCGATACCCGGATCTGGGGCCTGGAACTGGAGACAGTGTGGCGGCCGACACCGGCATTCCGCATGAACGCCACGGTGGGCTACCTCGACACCCGGATCGCCGATGGCACCATGTCCATCGACGTGATGAACCGCACCCAGGGCAACCCCGATTACACCCTGGTCAAGCCGTGGATGCAGCTGACATCGAACTGCATCGCGCCGACAACGGTGGTGTCGCAGATCCTCGCAAGCCCGGTTGCCCAGCTGGCGCTCAACGGCCTGTGTGGCGGCAGTCTGCTGGGCGACCTCAGCGAGGGCAGCCTGCTGTCCATGCTGACCGGGGTCGTCTACGACCCCGCGACGACGCCGGGCAACGGCGCGGGCATTGCCGCCGATATTGGCGGCAACGAGATGCCGAATTCGCCGCACTACACCATCAACATCGGTGCCCAGTATAGCTGGCAGCCGAACGACAGCTGGAGCGTCACCCTGCGCGGCGACTATTATCGTCAGGGCAAGAGCTATGCGCGGGCCTACAACACCGCCTATGATCGCCTGAAGGCGTGGGACAACGTCAACGTCTCGCTGACGGTCGAAAACGAGGAGCGCGGGCTGACATTCCAGGCCTATGTGAAGAACCTGTTCGACGACACGCCGATCACCGATGCCTTCACCAACAGTGACGACTCGGGCCTGACCACCAATGTGTTCACGCTCGATCCGCGCCTGATCGGCTTCAGCATCGCGAAGCGCTTCTGATCCCTCTCCCGGGGGCCTCTGGTGGAGGCGGTGCGCGAGCGTCGCCTCCATTTTGTTTTCGCCGGAATCTGCCTGTTATTCGAAGAAACTCGGCAGCAGATGGGCGACGATCCGCCGGCCCGCGTCGTCCTCCCGCTCCAGCATGTCGCGCAGCGGCCCGCCGATCAGGGCGTCGCCGAACGCGCACAGGGCAATGAACATCACCACCGAGGTGATCCGCCGCCGGGCCTCGGGATTGCCGCCCGCGGCCTTCTCCTGAATGGCATCCACCAGATCCTGCACGGCAGCGCGGATCGGTTCGAGGTGCGACAGATCGCCGGACAATGCGATCCAGGCCGCCAGCCGTCCGGCGCCGCCCTGATCAAAGGCATCGAACACCTGGTCGACCAGGGCGCGCGGCGCTGCTTCATCGGACCGGACATGCTCCACGGCAGCGGCAAGCGCCTGGGCGAGGTCACGCACCATCGATCCCATCAGCGCCGACTGGAGCCCGGCCGCCGAGCCGAAATGATGAATCAGGTTCGCGTGGGTGACGCCAATGGCATCGCCGACGTTCTTGAGGGTGACCGCACTCGGTCCGCCAGCAATCAGCAACTGACGGGCGGCCGCGACAGCCTCCTGCCGGGCTTCCTCCAGTCCGCGCCGCCGCCGCTTGGGCCGTTCTCCCCCCTTGGACACGCTCGCCAACACCCCGCCTGATGACATTGATGTAAATACCCCATTGACAGTTTCGCTATCTACAATAATGTAAATAACGAAACTTCCGTACCGCTGCAACCCCCCTGGGTGCGCGCGACCCATAGTACACGCCCCCACGACCGCAAGGAATCCTGTCATGACCGAGCCAGGATCGACATCCGCACCGGCGACTGCCCCGATGACCCGGGGCATGGCTGCCCGGACGCCCGACGATCTCGCCATCACGCCACGCGACATCAGTTTCGGCCGCCACGGCCCGCGCCGCCGCTGGTGGCTGGCGGACGACCCCGTGGCGACCGCCGTGTTCGACGCGCTGTCCGTCACCTTTCCGCACGGCGAGCGTTTCTTCATCGACAGCGTGCGCGCCTTCCGGTCGCAAATGCCCGATCCGCTGAAGGCGCAGATCGACGCCTTCGTCGCCCAGGAGTTCATGCACACGCGCGAACACCGCTTTTTCAACAACCAGACCGCCAGCCACGGCATCGACGTCCGGGCGCTGGAAGAGCGTACCCGCGCCGTGCTCGATGTCGCCCGCACCCGGCCGCCGCTGCAGCAGCTGGGCGTCACCATCGCGCTGGAGCATTTCACCGCCATTCTGGCCCACGCGATCCTCACCGACCCGCGTCATCTGGACGGTGCGACCGAGGAGGCGCGGGCGATGTGGCGCTGGCATGCCATCGAGGAAATCGAGCACAAGGCGGTCGCGTTTGACACCTTCCTCAAGGCGAGCAGCCACCTGCCTGCATGGCGCCGCTGGCTGCTGCGCACCTCGACCATGCTGCTGGCGACCGGCGTCCTGATCGGCACCATCACGCGCAACATCGCCGACCTGTTCGCCCGCGACGGCCTGACGGGCCCACGACCCTGGGCGCGCCTGATAGCCTATCTGTTCGTCCGGCCGGGGCTGCTTCGCCAGGTCGCCGGGGCCTATCTGAGCTATTTCCGGCCCGGCTTTCATCCCTGGATCCACGATGACCGGCCGCTGATCGATGCGGTCGAACAGACGCTGGTGCTGCGCGAAAGTCCGAGCCTGTCATGACCGTCGCGCTGCTGCTGCCGCTGCTGGCCGCGACCATCGCCATCGGCCCGGCACCAACCGACACCGGATCGATCCAGGGTACCTGGCGCACCCAGAGCGATGGTGGCGCGACCGTGCATCTCACCGCCTGCGGCGAGGCCATCTGCGGGCATGTCGTCACCTCGCCCCGGCTGCGGGCGCATCCCGATCAGCGCGACAGTCGCAATCGCGACGCATCGCTGCGCGAGCGCCCTCTCAAGGGTCTGCTGATGCTGAAACTGCGGCCGCTGGGGCCCGGCCGCTGGGGCGACGGCTGGGTCTACAACCCGGAGGATGGCGGCACCTATCATGGCGCCGCCGAACTTCGTCCCGATGGCGCCTTGCGCCTGCGGGGCTGCATTGTCGCGCCCTTCTGCCGCAGCCAGACCTGGACGCGCGTCAACTGAAGCTGGCGACCAGGGCCGCCGCTCAGATGATGGCGCGACTGCCCCCTGAACCGTCGCGCCCCAGCGCCACCTTGACCACGTCCAGCGCCTGGCGAAGCATCTCCTGGCTCGACACCGCGCCAAGACAGAGCCGGAGCCCGCCAGCGGCTGCGGGACTCATCATCGGGGCGTCCGGTGGCGTCACCATCACGCCGGCCCGCAGCGCACGCCCGGCCACCCGTTCCGCTTCGAGCAGGGGCATCGGCAGCCAGACGTGCAGGGTCTGCGGCGCACCTGGTGGCGCCATGGCGCTCCCCAGCGCCGCACGAGCGATGTCGGTGCGGGCGCGCACTTCCGCCACGATCTCGTCGGTGATGCGGTCGGCAACGCCATCGTCCAGCCACTGGGCGAACATCAGGCCACCGAGCGGCGGGGGACAATAGCCCAGCGCCCGGGCGCCGATCAGCACGCGATCGCGGTAGTCACCGCCTTCCGGCGGCACGATGAAGCCCAGCCGCAGCCCCGGCGCCAGCGACTTGGACACACCGGCGATGAGAAAGGTCCGCTCTGGCGCCAGATCAGCGAAGCTCGCCGGACAATCGGCGGCCGCGAACACGCGATAGGCATCGTCCTCGACAATGACGAGGTCGCGCGCCCGGGCGACGGCGACGATCTCCTGCCGACGTCCGGCATCGAGGGTGACGGTGGTCGGATTGTGCAGTGTCGGAATGAGGATGACCGCCCGCGCGCCGGTGCTGGCGGCCGCGGCGTCCAGGGCCGCCGGTTCCATGCCGCGCGCATCGGCGGCCACGCCTGCCAGCCGGTAACCGGCATGGTCGGTCAGCGTGCGGATGCCGGGATAGGTTGCCGCGTCGCACAGGATGGTCTCGCCCGGACGGGCCGCCGCCGCGAAAACCAGCGCCATGGCATGCTGGCCACCGTTGCACTGGATCACCGTCGCCACATCGGCGCGGCTGACCCTGTGCCGCCGCCGCAGCCAGTCAGCACCGGCATAGCGTACCGCCGCCAGGCCTTCCACCGGGCCATAGCCGACCACGTCCATGATGTCCGGCCGCCGGCGCACCCGCAGCAACCCTTCATCCAGCCAGCGTCGGGCCGGCTCCAGCGGCGGCAGGTTGAGCGCCATGTCGATCGGACCACCCGACTCGGGCGCGCGCCCCGTCGGGCGGGTGCCAGCGATGAACGACCCGCGGCCGACATGACTGGCGATCAGTCCGCGCCGCTCGGCCTCGGCATAGGCGCGACTCACCGTGCCTACCGCCATGGTCAGCTGATGCGCCAGCTCCCGGTGCGGCGGCAACCGATCACCGGCCGCCAAGCGGCCATTGCGGATATCCTTTGCCAGCGCCTCGACAAGCCGCTCGTACAGCGGCGCGTCACCTTCTTCGATCCTGGGCCGCCACACGGTCATCACCCCGCATTGTTATATGACAATATTGCCTTTGACTCTTGGTTCAATTCTACACATTGAAGGAGCCGGAGGCCACTATGGATTATACCCAGCTCAGCTCACTTGCCCTATACTGCTTTGTCTGCACCGCCACGCCGGGGCCGAACAACATCATGCTGGCCTCCTCGGGCCTGACCTTCGGCTTCCGCCGCACCGTGCCGCATCTGCTGGGCATCAATGTCGGTTGCGCCGCCATGCTCGCCCTGTGCGGACTGGGCGCGGCCGGCCTGTTCGAGGCGAGCCCGTGGCTGCGCTGGGCGGTGCGGATCGCCGGCGCGCTCTATCTGGGCTGGCTGGCCCTTGCCTTGTGGCGCCGTGGCGGCGTCGACACGCACACCAGCGCGCGACCGCTCGGCTTCTGGCGGGCCGCCGGCTTCCAGTTCGCCAACCCCAAGGCGTGGGCGATCTGCGTCCCGGCGATCGCCACCTTCACCACCCCCAACCAGCCGCTGCCGCTGCAGATGGCGCCGATCATCGCGATGTTCGTCATTGTCGGCCTGCCCTCCATCGCGACCTGGGCGGCGATGGGCGCCGGCGCGCGCGAAATTCTCGACAGCCCGACGGTGATGCGCGCCTTCATCCGCGCCATGGCCATCCTGACAGCCCTCACCGCGCTGCTGTTCCTGATCTGAGGAGAAAAGCGATGCTCTCACGTGATGCGCTGTGCGCCCATGCCGATCACTGGATCGCCTGCTGGAATGCCCGGAACCTGGACGGCATCCTTGCCCCCTTCGCGCCCGACGCGTGCTTCATCAGTCCGCTGGCCACCACCCTGACCGGACGCGCCACCATTAGCGGCGTCGAGGCGCTGCGCGCCTACTGGGAAGAAGCACTGCGTCAGGCGCCCCTGCTGCATTTCCGGCCTGTCGGCACGGTGTGCGATGAAGAACGGCAAACGCTCGTCGTGATCTATGAGGTTGACCGCCCGGACGGCACGACGCGCGCCGTCGAGATCATGACGTTTCGTGACGGGCGGCAAATCACGGGGGAGGCGCTTTACGGCGCCCGCCAGCCATGCGCCGGCTGATCCTCATCCTGCTGGCGACCGTGCCTCTGGCTGCCTGCCACCAGATCCCGACGCAAGCCGATTGCACGCCGGAAGCCGATTCCCGCGCGCCGCGCCCGGAAAGCTGCGACGGGCCCACGCTGCCTCGCTTTGCGCGCGGCTAGAAACGCCGCCGTCACCCGGCGCGGCGGTCCATGCGCATCAGAGTCTGCTGGCCCGTCGCGCAGAGCCGGCTGTCGCCGTCGGCGCGCTCGCCATAGACCTTGAAGTCGCAGATCGTCAGCGTGCGCCCCGCGCGGATGACCTGGCCCACCGCCCGCAACCAGTCGCCCTGCGCCGGCGCCACCATGTTGATCTTGTATTCCACCGTCAGCACGTCGCTGCCGTCGGGAAAGACCGAATAGGCGGCATAGCCGCCTGCAACATCAGCAACCGCACCGACGATGCCGCCATGCAGATAGCCGTTCTGCTGACACAGATCCTCGCGATAAGGCAGCCGCACCTCCACCAGACCAGCGGCGGCTGCCGTGATCTCGGCGCCGATCGTCGCCATGAAGCTCTGCCGATCGAAGCTCTCCCGCACCCGCGCCAGCACCGTGTCGTCATCGTTTGCCGTCATGTCGCCTTCACCTTACGCTGCCCGCCCTGGTCCACCGCTTCCAGCCGCTTCATATCCGGCATCCGGAACATCTCCGGATTGGCGCAATACTCCCGCGCCATGTCCAATGCATCCACTCCCCAGAATGTCTCGCCATCCACGATCAGGGTCGGCACGCCAAAAACACCATGTGCGATCGCTATGTCCGTGTTGGCCCTGAGCCCATCCTTGACCGCCGGGACCGTGAGCGGCGACGCCCCCGGCAGCCCCAGCTGCGCACAAAGCGTCTCCATCACGTCCGGCGCGCCCAGGTCGTGTCCCTCCACGAAAATCGCCTGAAAGATGGCATCGACAGCCGCCGGCGTCGCCCCCAGCGACACGATGAGACGTGACGCCTCAAGCGAACGGAACGGGTGAACAGGCGGGAACCGCATCTCGATGCCATGCCGACCGGCGAGCCACAGGCAATGCCGGTAGGTCACGAGCCGCTTGGGCGGAATCTCCGCTGGTCCGCGTTGACCCCAGTGATCAAGCACTGCCGCCAGCACAATCGGCACCGGTCGAACCCGCCGCGGAAATCCGTCGCGCCGCAACAGCCGCCAGGCGAGAAAGGCGAACGGCGAAACCGGATCAAAATAGAAGTCTGCCGCCTCGCCTGTCATCATATGCCTTGCCCTCTTCCCGCGCATGATTGTAATCATGCGATGGTCAGTCAATCACCATATTGTCATGATACAATGTCCTCGCCAGCAACGCTCACATCGACAACCTGTCCCCCCGCGGCGTTCGTACGTCTGACCAACCAGCCGTGGCAGGATACGAGTACACCGGCCTGGCAGGCGTTCGCGCGCAGTTGGGACGACCTTGCCCTCGACGCCTACATGGGCGATGGCGGCCGCTATCGCCAGCGGCGCTACGGCGCCTTCCGGCTCGATGCACGGGGACTGACGCGCCTGCCGCACAAGGCCCATTACCAGGAACTGGCATTCAACCCGCTCAACGGCGGCATCGCCCGCTGGTTCGAACCCATGACAGCCCAAAGTGCTACCGCCACGCCGCTGGTGCAGGCAGCGCTGGGCCTGCAGACCATGCTGGACACGCGGTCGGCAAACACACCAGCCCTCAGTTGGGATGTGGAGGCACACCAGTTCCGTATTCTCGCCACGCCCGATGCCGAAGGCCAGCCGACCCCGGAGGGCCTCCATCGCGACGGCCGCCATTGGGTGTTCATCATGCTGGTGGCCCGGCACAACATCACCGGAGGCGAAACACTGATCGCGGACAACGACGCAAGGCCACTGGCCCGCTTCACGCTCATGCAGCCCGGCGACGCGCTGCTGCTGGACGACCGCCGGCTGCGCCATGCCACTTCGTCGATCCGCCCTTCCGACCCTGACCGCGCCGGATGGCGCGACGCCCTGGTCCTCACCTTCGCGCCAGCCTGAACGTCCTGGTGCTTTCGCTGGACGCCATGCCCCGGACCGGGCTAGATCGCGACAGCAAGCCTGAAATGTCAACGAGGGTGGCCATGGCGCAATTGATCGGCAAGGCAGTGCTGGTAACCGGCGGGTCGCGCGGCATTGGCGCCGCCATCGTCAAGGCGGTCGCCCATGGTGGCGGCTTTCCCATCATTCATTACGGCCATCGCCGCGATGCCGCCGAAGCCCTGCTCAAGGCCATCGGCGGTCAGGGCGCCATCGTTCATGGCGACCTGCGCGCGCTGCAGGCGGCGCGCCGGATATGGGATCAGGCAGTGGCTGCCTCGCCGGAAGGCCGCATCGATGTACTGGTGAACAACGCCGCCATCTCCTACCCCAGCGGCATTGAAGCCGAATGGGAGCAGTGGGGCTCCGACTGGGCCAATACCCTGCAGATCAACGTCGTCGCCACCGCCGACTTCTGCAAGGAAGCGGTGCCCCACTTCCAGCTCAACGGTGGCGGCCGCATCATCACCCTGACCAGCCGCGCGGTGCATCGTGGCGACCAGCCGCAATACATGCACTATGCGGCCTCCAAGGCCGGCCAGGCGGCCATCACCAAGTCGATCGCCCGCGCCTACGCCCGCGATCACATCCTCGCGTTCAATGTGGCCCCCGGCTTCACCCGGACCGACATGGCCGAGGAATGGGTGCAGACCTATGGCGAGGCGTCGGCCAGCGGCGACATTCCGCTGGGCCGGATGGCGACGCCGGAGGAGATCGGCCAGATCGTCGCCTGGCTGGCTTCGGAAGCCCCCGCATCGCTGACCGGCGCCACACTGGATGCCAACGGCGCCAGCTACGTGCGCTGAGCCACCGCCTCCCGACGCCGGCGCCGACGCCATGCTGCCTCTCGGTTAACCCTTTGCCGTAAGTCGCGGTTAAACCGTCGTCCCGTAGGACGAGGCGATGAGCAGAATGCCATTCCATGTACTGGCGTCGCTGGCAATGACCACGGCGCTGCTGACCTCTCCAGCCAGGGCCCAGGCAAGCCAGGGCGTCGCCGAAGCCAGCTACGTCGCGCGCGCGGACGACACTTTCAAACGGCTGTGCACCAAGGACTATGTAGTCAATCCCGCCTGCGACTGCCTGCGACGCTCCGCCCGCCAGCAATTCACGCCGAAACTCTACTTCGGCGCCTCCACGGCGATGGTGTCGCTGTATTTCGCCAGCCTGTACGGCCCGGGCAATAGCGACCGGCTGCTCAGCGCCAAGCGCGCCGCCGAGGACGAGCTGACCCGCGCCCACGGCTTCTCCAAGACCGACCTGCGGCCGATGTGGCGGGATCTCGACGCCATGCGCCAGCGCTGCGACGCGCGGCAGACCTGGTAGGACCGCCGCGCGCCGGCTCAACATTCATTCACGCCGCGATCAGGAGACGGTGACGACCACCTTGCCCTGCGCCTGACGCCCCATCAGCCAGCGGATCGCCTCCGGCGCCCGCTCCAGCGGAAAGGTCTGGCTGACGTGCGGCTTGAGCTTGCCCTCGGCGTACCAGCCCAGCAGCTCACGCATGTTCGCCATATGGACATCGGGTTCCCGTCGGGTGAAGTCGCCCCAGAACACGCCGACAATGGCCGCGCCTTTCAGCAGCGGCAGGTTGAGCGGCAGCGACGGAATTGGACCACCGGCAAAGCCGATCACCAGGTAGCGTCCGTTCCAGGCCATGGAGCGGAAGGCCGGCTCCGCGAAATCAGCCCCGACCGGGTCGTAGATCACATCAACGCCGCGACCGTTGGTGACCAGCTTGATGCCCTCGCGCAAATCCACGGTGGAATAGTTGATGGTGAAATCGGCACCATACTGCTTGGCCAGTTCGAGCTTCTCGTCGGTGGAGGCGGCGGCAATCACTTCCGCCCCCATCACCTTGGCCAGCTCCACCGCCGCCAGGCCGACACCGCCGGCCGCACCCAGCACCAGCACAGTCTCACCCGGTTGCAGGCGGGCGCGCTGCTTGAGCGCATGATGGGACGTGCCATAGGTCATGGTGAAACCCGCCGCCACCTCGAACGGCATGGCATCCGGAATCACGAAGCAGTTGGCGCCCGGCACCACCACCTGTTCGGCGAACCCGCCTGACAGGGTCATGCCGATCACCCGATCGCCCGGCCGGACGTGACTGACGCCCTCGCCCACCGCATCGACGACGCCCGCGACCTCGCCGCCCGGCGAGAACGGAAACGGCGGCTTGAACTGGTACTTGCCCTGGATGATCAGGGTATCTGGAAAATTGACGCCAGCGGCATGGACCCGGATGCGCACGGTTCCAGGCGCCACTTCTGGCACCGGCATGTCGCGCAGAACAAGACTCTCCGGCGGCCCGAAGGCCTCACAAACAACAGCTTTCACAAACGCCTCCCTGATAGACTGCCTTGAAATCAGGCATTGATAAGGGGCGTAGCTTAGCTGAATCGCGCCGACCGGCAACTGTCGCATCCGCCCGGCGCGGCAAAGGCCGGACCGGGCGGACGCTGAGGCCGCTTACTGGGTCGGATTGGTCTTGAGATAGGCGATCAGGTCGGCACGATCCTTCGCGTTGGGCACCTTGACCGTCATCCGCGACGACGCGAACATCTTTTTGGGATCAGTGAGATAGGCGTCCAGCGTCTTCTCGTCCCACTTCGCCTTGGACTTGGCGTAGTCGGGCGAGAACTTGAACTTCGCGGCCGTGCCGACCTGCCGGCCAAATACGCCCGCCAGAGATGGGCCGGTCATGTTCTTCTCCGGCTTCAAGGTATGACAGCTCGCGCACAGCTTGGTCTTGAACAACTTGGCGCCATTGGCTGCGTCACCGGCCGCATGAGCGCCCGATGTCATCGTGATCACGGCGGCCAAGGTCAGCACGCCCATCCAGGTACGCATAAAACCTCCTCGGGGGATGAGTTGAAACAGGCTCTTCAATCACGCAGGCCGCCAGGAAGCAATCGGTCTCGATGTCACAGGGGGCCGCGTCAAACTGGCCATGGCGAGGGGCCGGAAAAGATGCCAAGCTGACGACAGTGGCCATCTGATCAGGAGCCTCCGCCATGCGCGCCATGGTTCTCGACCGCCCGGGGCAGCCGCTACGCCTTGTCGAGCGCGAGACGCCGAAGCCGGGGCCAGGGCAGGTATTGCTGCGGGTGTCGGCCTGTGGCGTCTGCCGTACCGATCTGCACGTGGTCGATGGCGACCTCACTGAAGGTAAGCTGCCCATTGTCCCCGGTCACGAGATCGTCGGGCGTGTCGAGCAGCTGGGAACCGGCGTGGTCAGCCTGCGCTTGGGCCAGCGCGTCGGCGTGCCGTGGCTCGGCCACACCTGCGGCCATTGCGGCTACTGCCTCAGCGATCACGAAAACCTGTGCGACGACCCGCGCTTCACCGGCTATCAGATCGATGGCGGCTACGCCGACTATTGCGTGGCGGACGCGCACTATTGCTTCGCCCTGCCCGACAGCTACGATGACGTCACCGCCGCGCCGCTGCTGTGCGCCGGCCTGATCGGCTATCGTGCCCTGCGCATGGCGGACGAGGCCAAGACGCTGGGTCTCTACGGCTTCGGCGCCGCCGCCCACCTGATCGCCCAGGTCGCGCGCTGGCAGGGCCGCCACGTCCACGCCTTCACGCGCCCTGGCGACATCCAGGCGCAGGACTTCGCCCGTTCGCTGGGCTGCCGGTGGGCCGGCGGCTCAGACGAGACGCCACCGGAGTTACTGGACGCCGCACTCATCTTCGCCCCCGTCGGAAGCCTGATCCCCGCGGCACTGCGCGCCGTGCGCAAAGGCGGCAAGGTAGTCGCCGCCGGCATCCACATGAGCGACATCCCGAGCTTCCCCTACCGCATCCTCTGGGAGGAGCGACAGATTCTGTCCGTGGCCAATCTCACCCGACGCGACGCCGAAGAGTTCCTCGCCCTGGCACCCCAGGTGCCCGTCGCCACGCATGCCATCCCCTATCCGCTCGCGCAGGCCAATCAGGCTCTTGATGACCTTCGCGCCGGCAGGCTGGCAGGCGCCGCCGTCCTGCTCCCCTGAGCCGGCATCGGCACACCGCTGCGACGCGCGCGCTGGCATCGGGCCGACAACCGGCTATGCTGTGCAGTCTTGGGGAGACTGCCGTGCAGGAATTGATTGTATACCGCGATTTTGCGCTGGCACTGGCTATCGGCCTGCTGATCGGCGTCGAACGCGGCTGGCGTCAGCGCGCGGCCGAGCCGGGCAGTCGGGTCGCGGGTATCCGCACCTTTGGCCTGATCGGTGCCATCGGCGGCGCCGCGGGTCTGATGCAGGGGCAGGCCTGGGCCATTCCGGCGGCATTGCTGGCCGTCGCCATTGTCATGGCGGTGGGATACGCCGCCCACGTGCGTGACGAAACGCATGCCAGCGCCACCACGGCGATCGCCGGCGTCCTGACCGCGTGCATTGGCGCCCTGGCGACCGCTGGGCATCCGCTACCTGCGGCGGCCGCGGGAGTCGTCGCCGCCCTGCTGCTGTCCCTGCGCGACGAACTGCACGGGTGGCTGAAGAGCCTCACCGCCGTCGAGCTGGAGTCGACGCTGCGCTTTCTGCTGATCGCGGTAGTCATCCTGCCTGTTCTGCCCAATCGCAACCTCGGCCCGTACAACGCGCTCAATCCGTTCGAGATCGGCCTGGCCGTCGTGCTGCTCTCTGGACTGTCGTTCATCGGCTACTGGGCGATCCGCCGGTTCGGACCGCGACTGGGGCTGATGCTGACGGCGGGCCTGGGCGGGCTGATCTCCTCGACCGGCGCCACCTACGCGTTGTCGGAGCGCTCCCGCGCAGCCGCACAGCCGCCAACGGTGATCGCGGCGGGCATTCTGCTGGCCTCCACCATCATGTTCGTCCGTGTCATCATTCTTGCCGGTGTGACGGCGCCCTCCCTGTCGGCCCGGTTGATGCCGACCATGGTGGCAGCGGCGCTGGCGGGCCTGATCTGTGCCGCCATTTACTGGCGCCGAAGGTCCGATGATCGCGATGCGAAGCCACTTGAGCAGGGCAACCCGCTCGCCCTCAAGCCCGCCCTGCTCTTCG
>CAUJIW010000163.1 GCA_963205175.1 Pseudomonadota bacterium | reverse complement strand
GTGCCGAAGTTGAACGAAATCTCGGAGTCGGCGGCGCCGCCGATCCAGTCCACGGTCACCGGATCGGGCAGGGTGGTGCTGTTCAGGCTGCCGTCGGTGTTGAAGGTGATGGTGCCGCTGCTGATCAGGCCGCCGTTGACGTCCGTGGGGTCGCCGTAGACTTCGACGTTCCATTCGTTGGCGTTGGCCGACTTCAGGAAGCTCATGGTCACGGTGTGGGCGCCGCCCTGGGCGTCGAACACCTGGATGTTGCGGGTGAAGTGCGGGGTGACGGTGCCGTCGGCCATGTCGCCGGCGGCGTAGGCGCCGGTGTAGGCGGTCTGGCTTGATTGCAGGTTGGCGCGGACGCGGACGCTGGAGGTCGCTTCCGCGGTACCGGTGAGGCCGGCGATGTTGATCGGCACCAGCGAGCCGACGTCGCCGTTGTTGACGAAGGTGCCGCCGGAGTTGAGCTGCCAGCCCATCAGATAGTGGCCGGCGGTGTTTTGCAGGAAGCCCAGCGCGTCGGGACGGAACGAGCCCGCGCGGGTGAACATCACGTCACCGGAAGTGTTCGGGTCGGCGCGCACGACGAAGAAACCGGCACCATCGATCGACAGGTCGGTGGACGAGGTGGAGGCCTGAAGCAGGCCCTGCTGGCCGATCATGTTGCGCGGCTTGGCGGCGACACCGCCCGGTGAATAGGCGTTGAGCGACGAGGTTTCGGTCACCAGCGTCTTGAAATCGACGCCGGAGGCCTTGTAGCCGACCGTGTTCACGTTGGTGATGTTGTCGGAAATGATGCCGAGCGCGGTCGAGTTGGCGGAGAGGCCGGAAACGCCGGAATAGAGGGCTGCGTACAAGCTCATGGGGTTTCTCCTGGGGGCAATCTGTGCGGGATTGAAGGGATCAGTTCGCGGTTTCGCTGTCGGTGTCGGTGGTTGCGGCGGCGGTCTGGGTCATGTCCATGACCGCGACCACCTGGCTTGGGTCGATGGCCAGGCCGTCGACCACCAGACTCACCGAGCCGCTGTCGACGCCGACGCCATCGACCTTGGCGCGGATATAGATGCCGGTGTCGATGTCACCGCCGCTGCCGGTCGTGGCAGTGACAGCGAGCTGGTAGACACCGTCGGGCAGGGCGTTGCCATTGGCATCGCGGCCGTCCCAGGCGAAGTCGTGCCGGCCGGCTTCCGTGTCGCCGGTGGTTTCAAACACCTTGGTGCCCTTGTCGTTGTAGATGGTCAGCTTGGTTTCGGCGGCGGCGGCGCCCAGCGTGTAGGTCCAGGCGGCGCCGTCATCATCGAGCGAGGCGTAGTCGGATGCCGCGACCACTTCCTTGCCGATGTAGCTGGTGGCATTGGAGAGGTTCGATGACTGGAACAGGCTGATGAGCGATTCCAGGTTCTTGTTGGTCTGGATGCTCTGCTCGACCGACGTGAACTGCACCAGCTGCTGGGTGAACTGGTTGGTGTCCATCGGCGACAGCGGATCCTGATACTGCAACTGCGTGGTCAGCAGCTTCAGGAAGGTGTCGAAATTCTCGGCCAGCTTGGCGGTCGACGCGCCGGAGGCCGTTGTCGCTGCGCTCGTCGAGGTCGATGTGGCTGTAACGGTCATGATGTCCTCACGCGAAAACGTCGAGCAGGCCAGTGGCGCTGCGGGGGGCGGGCGCCGGCGTCGCGGCTACCTGCGGTTCACCGGCGTTCTGGCCGGTCCAGTCCGACGCGGCGGCGGTCTGGCGGCTGCCGGACTGCTGCTGGTTCGGCTGTCCATCCTGCTGGCGCAGGTTGAAGCTGAGCGAGCCGCTGTCGGTCTTGAGGCCGGCGTCGGTCAGCGCCCGCTCCAGTGTCGAGGCATCGCGCCGCAGCAGGTCGTAGGTCGAGGCGTTGTCGGCGGAGACGGTGGCTTCGACCTTGCCGTTCTCGGAGACATGCAGCTTGACCTCGATCCGGCCCAGCTCGGCGGGGTCGAGGCGCAGGGTGAATTCGGTCTTGCCGGCGGCGGCATGGCGGGAGATCGCCACGCCCACTGAGTCCGACAGACTGGAGTCGTTATGCACGCGCACCGCGTGTTCCGGGGTGGTGCTGGCCTGGGTGGAGGCCTGGGCGGCACGCGCGGCCTCGGCGCCGGTGGCGGCGGCGCCCGGCGGACTGACGGCGGCGTTGCCGGTGCCGCTGTCAGTGCCGACGGCTGTCGTTTCGCGGCCGCGGTTCTGGCCAGCGGTCTGCTCCAGGCCGGAGGCCAGGCTTTCCAGCGACGACCGGCCGCCGGCGCTGGCATCCGTGGTGGTGCTGCCGGTCATCGTGGGCGCCGACGCGCTGCTGGCAGCGTCGTCATCGGTTGCGTCGCGGGCAGCGGCATAATCCTTGAGTGCCGGTGGCGGGGCCTTGCCCGGCTCGGCCGGTGGTGCCGCGACGTCGCTGGTACCGGTCGCGGCGTCGCCGGCGGTGAGTGCGGCGTCGCCGCCGATGGCGGGGGTCTGGCGCGGGCTGGTGTCGATGGCGATGTCGGTGTTGTTCGGTTCGGCCTGCACCGGCGTTTCGATGGCGGGCGGCAGCGCGAAGGCAATCACCGGGGATGCCTTGGGCTCCGGCGGCGGGGTTGGCGTTGGCACCTGTGCGGCCAGGGCGGCGGTGTCGGCTGACGTGTCGTCGCCGTCGCTCAGCGTCTCCTTGGCGGACGCCTTGTCGGCCATGGCGACCTCGACGGCTTTCGTGGTGTCATCGCGTGCCGGCGTCGCGGCAATTTCTGCCGGCGCGGTGCTGACCATGGCGTCGGTCGTCCGCGTGCGTGTCTCGGCTGCGGTCGCCGGCGCACCATGATCGGGGGCCGGCTTGCCTGCCTTCCCGGCAGGCGCGGGCTCGGCGGGCGGCGCGGCCGCGATGCCGGCATTCGCGGTGGTGACGACGGACGCCGTGGCCGGAGGCTCTGTCGCCTGGCTCGCGGGGTCTTTGGCGGTGCTGACGGAAGCCGGCGCGACATCAGGCGACGCGGGTGCCGTCGTGGTGGCATCGACGCTGCCGGTCGCGGCGTCGGCTGGACTTGCTGCGGCCGTTGTCGGCGCGGCCTCGGGCGCGCTGTTGATGATGATCGGCTGGTTGCGGGCATCGACACCCAGCAGGGTGGTGGGCCACGCGACATCGCCGGTGCCGGCGACGGTTTCAGCCGGGCTGGCGCCGCCGCCCGTGCCCGCCGCGGCGGTGTCGCCGGCGGCCAGACTGGCCAGCAGGGCCTCGAAGCCACCGGCGCTGCCCGTGCCGCCAGCGGTCGGCCGGGCAGTGCCGGGGGTGCCGCCGAGGGCGGGGCTGATGGCGGACGAGGTGGTGTTCAGGCTCATGCTGGCTCCAGAAAACGCGGATCGCCAGAACCTTACGCAAGCATCGGGCCAAGTTTGGCGATCATGCTATCACCTTGTTTTTTCTTGGTCTGATCAGGGTGGCAGGCGCGCCGTCGTTGTCTGCCAGGGGCTCACCCGGCAAGGTGCGCCGGGCGCGGGCGGAGAAATTTGCCGGGGCGGCCCTTGTGATGACGGGGTGCGCGCGCTACCTCGCCGGCCATGGATGTTGATCTCGGTATCGCCAGGCCCCGCAGCGAGACCCGCGTCGTCGTGGCGATGTCGGGCGGCGTCGACTCGTCGGTGGTCGCCGCCCTGCTGAAGGACCAGGGCTATGACGTGGTCGGCATCACGCTGCAGCTTTACGACCACGGCGTGGCGGTGGGGCGCTCGGGGGCCTGCTGCGCCGGCACCGACATTCACGACGCGCGTACGGTCGCCGGGCGGCTGGGCATTCCGCATTATGTGCTCGACTATGAAAGCCGGTTCCGTGACGCGGTGATGGAGGATTTCGCCGACAGCTATCTGCGCGGCGAGACACCGATCCCCTGCGTCCAGTGCAATGCCGAGGTCAAGTTCAAGGATCTGCTGGAGACCGCGCGCGACCTCGGCGCCGATTGCCTGGCCACCGGGCATTATGTGCAGCGCTTCATGGGTACACACGGCGCCGAGATGCATCGCGCCGTCGATCCCGCGCGCGACCAGAGCTACTTCCTGTTCGCGACCACCGCCGCCCAGCTCGACTTCCTGCGCTTCCCGCTGGGCGGGCTGCACAAGCCGGCGGTGCGCGACCTGGCGGCGCGCTTCGGGCTGGCGGTCGCCGACAAGCCGGACAGCCAGGACATCTGCTTCGTGCCGCAGGGCCGTTATGTCGACGTGGTGCAGAAGCTGCGTCCCGGCGCCGTCGAGCCGGGGGACATCGTCCACCTCGATGGCCGGGTGCTGGGCCGGCACAAGGGCGTGATCCATTTCACCGTCGGCCAGCGCAAGGGGCTGGATATCGGTGGCCTCGCCGAGCCGCTCTACGTGGTGCGGCTGGACGCCGCCCGCCGCCAGGTGGTGGTGGGGCCGCGCGAGGCGTTGCTGACCGCCAGCCTGCGGCTGCGCCAGCCCAACTGGCTGGGCGGCCCGATCGGGCCGGATGGCGCGCCGGTGATGGTCCGGGTGCGGTCGGCCACCCGGCCGGTGCCGGCGCGGGTGTGGCTGGCGCCGGCGCCCGTGGTGGTGTTCTCTTCGCCCGAGGCCGGGGTGTCGCCGGGGCAGGCCTGCGTGTTCTACGACGGCGAGCGGATGCTGGGTGGCGGCTGGATCGCCGGCACCACGCCCGCCTATGCACCGCCATCGCCGACCCATGTCGCATGACGCTTGACGGCTCCCGGTGCTTGCCCGTATAGGGTCCGCCTTGCCTGACCGGGCGGCGGAGTAGCTCAGGTGGTTAGAGCAGCGGAATCATAATCCGCGTGTCGGGGGTTCGAGTCCCTCCTCCGCTACCATCCTTTTCTGAAATTAAGTCAGCATCTTGATGGCTGGATGGCTTCGTCTAACAACATGCGACTAGTGTTTCGTTCCGAGGGGTGCCGCTCGACTACTTCGCCAGCTACCAGGTCGAAGTAATGG
>CAUJIW010000162.1 GCA_963205175.1 Pseudomonadota bacterium | reverse complement strand
TCGATGCTCCAGCGAAAGTCCGAGACCGAGCGCTCGATGTCGTAAATGTCGAGGCGGTTCCAGTGGTGCACCCACCAGTAACCCTCCAGGTGCTCGCCCGAACCATCATCCGGCGAACCGTCGTCCGGGCGGGCCGGGATGTGCAACGTCACCGGGAAAAACTCGATCTTGTCGGTGACGAAAGATGACAGCAGGGTCTTGAACGCCTCGGAGACAATGTTGGGCCGGTTCCACCCGCCCCAGAAGTCAAAGGGATAAGAAAATTCATCCATGGTCCGGCTGGATCGCAACCGCACCGGGGGAATGAATTCGTCCGCGATAGCCTCCTCGCCATAATCCCAACTCAACAGTGACAAAAACCGCGTCTCCCGCCCCGGCCACGGCGCCAGGTCGATCGCACGGGGTTCAAAGCTCGCCACATGCGGCCTCAGCTCGTAGAGGAACTCGCCACTGAAATCCTCGGGAAGATCGGCCAGATCGGGTTCATTGGGGGTCGCGTGGGGGATCATATCAGCCACTCGCCGTCAGACAGTGAGGATCAAGGGCCACGAGCCCAAGGATCAAGGACTCAAGACCGGGCCGGACGCGCGCCACCAGCCTGGCCCGCTTCTGCCATGGCATCGTGACGATTGTAAATCGTTTTTTACCTATAACCGGCCGCGACAAAACCGCCCGGCGAAACGCGCGGGCGGTCGTGTCTGCCGTAAGCGGTAAGCCCGAGGGGCTTACTTGCCCAGCTTGAAGCCGCCGAAGCGCTTGTTGAAGCGCGAGATCATGCCGCCATGGTCCATCAGCTTCTGCTGGCCGCCGGTCCAGGCCGGGTGCGACTTGGGGTCGATTTCGAGGATCATGGTGTCGCCTTCCTTGCCCCAGGTCGAGCGGGTCTGGAAGGTGGTGCCATCGGTCATCTTGATGTTGATGACGTGATAGTCGGGGTGCGTGTTCTGCTTCATCGGGCAAGCCTCTGCTGTGGCTGGTTGCCGACCAGCCTGGAAAGAAAGCGCGCTCTTACAGGAGCCGCCGCGTCAACGCAAGAGCCGACGGCGCGCCAGCGGGGGACCGCACCGGACTGACCGCCCACTAATAGCCGCCGTGCGACCATTGGCCCGCGCGGCGGCGCTGCCCGTCATTGTCCGCCCCGCAAAGGACTGGTAAGGCGTGGCCATGCCGAACACGCCCCTGCCCAACACGCCCCTGCCTAACACGCCCGCGCCGAACATGCCCGCCGCCCCGGCCGGCCTTTGCGACCCGGCCGCCGAGGCCACGCCACCGGCCCGGCTGCCACAGCGGCTGGCCCGCCTGCAGTTGCTGTGGCGGTTCGTCCGCCGCTACCCCGGCCACCTCGGCGTGGCCCTGCTGTCCCTGCTCGTGGCGGCGCTGGCGACGCTCGCGGTGCCGCGCGGCTTCGCCTATGTGGTGGACAAGGGTTTCGGCGCCAACGACCCGTCGGCGATCACGCCCCATTTCCTCGGCCTGTTCGGCATCGTCGTCATCCTGGCCCTGGCCACGGCGCTGCGCTTCTACTGCGTCACCTGGATCGGCGAGCGGGTGATCGCCGACATCCGGGCCGCCGTGCACCGCCACCTGCTGACGCTGTCGCCGCAGTTCTTCGAGACCAACCGGCCGTCGGAGATCGCCTCGCGGCTCACCGCCGACACCACCATCATCGAGCAGGTGGTGGGCACCTCGGCCTCGGTGGCGCTGCGCCAGCTGCTGATCGCGGTGGGCGGTCTGGTCTTCCTGTTCGTCACCAGCCCCAAGCACGCGATGATGCTGTTCCTGGTCATCCCGGCGACGGTGGTGCCGATCGTCGTCATGGGCCGCCGGGTGCGCACGCTGGCCCGCTCCAGCCAGGACCGGGTGGCCGAGGTCGGCGCCATGGCCGATGAAGCGCTGGGCGCCATCCGCATCGTCCAGGCCTTCACCCAGGAGGACCGCGAGGCCGGCCGCTTCCAGAGCACGGTCGAGCAGGCCTTCAACGCCGCCCGCAGCCGCTTCACCATGCGCGCCGGCATGACCGCCGCCGTCATCCTGCTGGTGTTCTCGGCCATCACCTACGTGCTGTGGGAAGGCGCGCGCGACGTCATCGCCGGGCGGATTTCCGGCGGCGCCATCACCGCCTTCGTGCTGTGGTCGGCGCTGGTGGCCGGCGCCATCGGCTCGCTGACCGAGGTGTTCGGCGACGTGATGCGCGCCGCCGGCGCCGCCGGCCGGCTGTCGGAACTGCTGTCGGCCGACCCGGTGATCGAGGCGCCGGCTCGCCCGCGCGCCCTGCCGGTGCCGGCCCAGGGTCAGCTGGCGTTCGATCACGTCTCGTTCCACTACCCGTCGAAGCCGGACGCGCCGGCGCTCAACGACTTCTCGCTGACCGTCAATCCCGGCGAGACGGTGGCGGTGGTCGGCCCGTCGGGCGCCGGCAAGTCGACGCTGTTCCAGCTCATCCAGCGCTTCTACGACCCCGACGCCGGCGCCATCCGCATCGACGGCGTGGCGCTGCCGGAGGCCGACCCGCGCGACGTGCGCACCCGCCTCGCCGTGGTGCCGCAGGAGACCGTGATCTTCGCCGCCAGCGCCTACGAGAACATTCTCTACGGCCGGCCGGACGCCAGCGAGGCCGAGGTGTGGGCCGCCGCCGAGGCCGCCAACGCCGCCGACTTCCTGCGCGCCATGCCCGAGGGCATCCACACCTATCTCGGCGATGCCGGCGTCCGCCTGTCGGGCGGCCAGCGCCAGCGGCTGGCGATAGCCCGCGCCATCCTGCGCGACGCGCCGATCCTGCTGCTCGACGAGGCGACCTCGGCGCTCGACGCGGAATCCGAGCGATTGGTGCAGTCGGCGCTGGAGCGGCTGATGGCCGAGCGCACCACGCTGGTGATCGCCCACCGGCTGGCCACCGTGGTGCGGGCCGACCGCATCATCGTCATGGATCAGGGCCGCATCGTCGCCCAGGGCACCCACCAGGAGCTGATCGCCCAGGATGGCCTCTATGCCCGGCTGGCCAGCCTGCAGTTCGACGCGGCGGCGGAAGCCGCCGCCTGAGGCACGCACCGGGGCTGCAAGGCTTCAGGTCAGGGGCGAGGATTCGGGAGCAGGCAGCCTCAGGCGTGGAGAGCCGCCCGCAGGGTATCGCGCAGCGCGCACAGCTCGGCCAGCAATTCCGCCGCCGCCAGTCCGCTTGCCACGGGCACGGGCACGGGTGCCGGCGCGGCGGTGGCCATGGCGAACAGCGAGTCGGGGAAGTCCTCCAGCACCGGCGCCGGCCGAGCGGCGGGCGCGGCCGGTGCTGCCTGTGGTGCCGGAGAAGCAGGCGCCGGAGAAGCGGGTGCCGGCATCACGTCGTGCGGGGTTGCCGCCTCGGGCCGGGCGCCGGCCACCAGTGCCCTGGCGCCACGCTCCTTCAGCAGCTTCTGCACGCCGCGAATGGTGTAGCCGTCGACATAGAGCAGTCGGTGGATGACCCGCAGCAGCTCGATATCCTCGGGGCGATAATAACGGCGATTGCCGCCGCGCTTGAGCGGCTTGACGGCGGGAAATTTGGTTTCCCAGAAGCGCAGCACATGCTGCGGCACGTCGAGGCCGTCGGCGACCTCGCTGATGGTGCGATAGGCGGTGGCGGACTTGCCGTCGCTCATGCGTCCTCACCCCCGGTCTTGGTCAGAGCCACGGGGTTCAGGCGGAAGCCTTGTCACCCTCGTTGATACGATCCCGCATCACCTGGCTGGCCTTGAAGGTCAGCACCCGGCGGGGATCGATGGGGACCTCCTCGCCGGTCTTGGGGTTGCGGCCCATGCGGCCACCCTTCTGGCGCAGCACGAAGCTGCCGAACGACGACAGCTTCACATTATGGCCGGCCACCAGCGTATCGGAGATCAGATCCAGCACCTGCTCGACCAGCATGGCGGATTCGGCCCTCGACAACCCGATCTCCTGGTAAACAGCCTCACTCAGGTCGGCGCGCGTCATCGTGTTCTTGGACATCCCGTCCTCTTTTCTTCTTCGCCACCACGGATGGGGCAAACCTACATGACTGAAAAGAGAATCACAATGTCCACGGGCGCCGCCGCCCGGCCGTTAACCATCTTCACCTTACCAGCGAACCAGCGCGCCACCCCAGGTGAAACCGCCGCCCATCGCCTCCAGCATCAGCAGGTCGCCGGGCTTGATCCGGCCATCCGACACCGCGACGTCGAGCGCCAGCGGGACCGAGGCCGCCGAGGTGTTGGCGTGGCGGTCGACCGTCACCACCACCCTTTCGATGGGCAGGTGCAGCTTCTTGGCGGTGGCTTCCAGAATGCGGCGGTTGGCCTGGTGCGGCACCACCCAGTCGACATCAGACGGGGCGAAACCGGCGAGATCGAGCACTTCCTGCACCACGCTGGCGAGGTTCTCCACCGCGTGACGGAACACCTCGCGCCCCTTCATCCGCACATGACCGATGGTCCGGGTCGAGGAGACCCCGCCATCGACATACAGCATGTCACGGTAGCGGCCATCGGAGTGGATCTTGCTGGCCAGCACGCCGCGATCGGTGCGGATGTCGCCGGCAGCCTCGGCGCGCAGCACGACCGCCCCGGCGCCATCGCCGAACAGCACGCAGGTGGTGCGGTCCTCCCAGTCGAGCAGCCGGCTGAAGGTCTCGGCGCCAATAACCAGAGCGGTTTTCCCATGCCCTGCCCGCAACATCGAATCGGCGACCGTCAGCCCATAGATGAAACCGGAGCACACCGCCTGCACGTCGAAGGCAGCGCCGCGATCGAGGCCGAGCTTGGCCTGCACCTGGGTCGCGGTGGCGGGAAAGGTATCATCCGGCGTCGTGGTGGCGACGATGATCAGGTCGATCTCGCGCGCGTCAACCCCGGCACGGGCCAGGGCCACCCTGGCGGCGGCGGTGGCAAGATCGGAGGTCAGTTCGCCGTCGTCGGCGATATGGCGCTGGCGGATGCCGGTACGCTCGATGATCCACTCGTCGGAGGTATCGATTTCCGCCGCCAGCGCGCCGTTGGTGAGAACCCGCCGCGGCAGGTAGGAACCGCAACCGATCACCCGGGACCTTAACGCCATGCTCATACGTCCTCCGCCGACACGGCGGGCGCACTGCGGAAGTTTCCGAGGTCATGGGCGATCCGCCGGCCGATGTCATCATTGATCAGATCATACGCCAGGCAGATGGCCGCCGCCACGCCCTGGGCGTTGGCACTGCCATGGCTTTTCACCACCAGGCCATTGAGACCAAGGAAAACCGCGCCATTATGGTTATTGGGGTCCAGATGATCGCGCAGCGCACGCAGGCCGGTGCGGGCGATCAGATAGCCGAGCTTGGTCCAGATCGACTGTTCGAACGCGGCCCGCAGCAGCCCGGTGATCAGCTTGGCGGTGCCTTCGGCGGTTTTGAGTGCGATATTACCGGTGAAGCCGTCGGTAACGATGACGTCGACATCCCCCGCACCGATCTTGTCGCCCTCGGTGAAGCCGACGAAGTTCATCGGCAGGTCCACCTCGCGCAGCCGCGTGGCGGCGGCCTTGAGGTCATCGGTGCCCTTCAAGTCCTCGACGCCAACGTTGAGCAACGCCACGGTCGGTTTGTCCAGCCCCAGCACGGCGCGGGCGAACGCTGCACCCATGACCGCGAACTGAACCAGATTCTCGGCCGAGCACTCGGTGTTGGCCCCAAGATCGAGCATCACCGATTCGGAGCGGGCGGTCGGCAGCATGGTGACCAGCGCCGGGCGGTCGATGCCGTCATGGGTGCGCAGCACGAACTTGGCCATCGCCATCAGCGCGCCGGTGTTGCCGGCGGACATGGCGGCCTGGGCTTCGCCATCCTTCACCGCCTGGATCGCCATACCCATCGAGGACGTGCGGCTGCGCCGCAGCGCCTGGCTCGGTTTGTCCGAGCCCAGCACCACGTCGTCGGTATGGACGATGCGGGAACAGGCGGCGAGCTTGGGCAACCGCGCCAGCACAGGCGCGATCTCGGCCTCGCGCCCCATCAGCAGGAACCGCGTCTCGGGGAAGCGGATGCGGGCGAGCTCGGCACCTTCCAGAACGACGGAAGGCCCGTGATCGCCGCCCATGGCATCGAGCGCGATCGTCGGACCTTGCGTCATAGCGGAATAATGCTGTTCGGGCGGCGTCAGGCGGCCGTCTCGACAACCTCGCGACCGTCGTAGTGGCCGCAGGCGCCGCACACATGATGCGGGAGCTTCAGCTCACCGCAGTTCGGGCATTCCTGGTGGCCCACCGGCTTCAGGGCGTGGTGGCTACGGCGCATGTTGCGGCGTGACGGGGACGTTTTTCTCTTAGGTACTGCCATGGTACACCTGAAATATCTTGAGGGCCGGTGTTAGCCGGCCGGTCGCATGAGCGCGCGACAATACTGATTCACTGGCGAGATTCAACCCTCGTCGTTGGCGGATTCGTTCTTTTTCCGCAGGGCGCTGAACGGCGACGACGCCAGCCGGGCCTCCTCCTCGCTCATGATCCGGGTCCGCGCCTGCGCCAGCGCCGCTTCTTCGGCCCGCGGATAGGGATCAACCGCCAGCGCCATCGACTCGGCGACCGCCTCGCCGACATCGATGCGGTCCTCCTCCAGCGGCAGCACGTCGCAGTCGTCCTCCGACAACTCCAGTTCCTCGTGTTCAGGGGTCCAGTCGCGCACGAAGCGCAACCTGAGCGGCTCGTCGATGACCTGCTCGACCGGCACGCCCGAGACCACGCAGGGCTGCGATACCGCCGCCTTGAGCCAGCCGTCGATGACCACCCCCTGTTCCGTCGGCGCCACCGTGACGGTCGCTTCCAGCCGCGGAATCGCCAGATAGCCAAACCGTTCGGCGAGCGCCGCCAGTTCCGACTCAGTGGCGCACAGCGCCAGCTCAAGGCCGTCGCCCGGCAGCCGGCTGAGTTCGATCGGGGCACCAAAGAGGCTCATGCGCCTTCTCCCATCTCCACGGCCAACGCCGGTCCCGCCGCCAGCATGGCCAGGTCCATCCCGTCCAGCACCCTTTCCAGCGCCCGCACCCGACCGGCCAGCCAGTCCAGCGTGTCCGGCGGCAGATCGGCGCCGCGGAACAGGTTGCGCCGCAGGGCGTCGTTGAGCGCGTCCGCCGCGTCCAGTGCCACATCATAGGCCAGCCGGCGACCATTCAGACCGTCCACCATGGCCTTGACCTGCTTGCCAACCGACAGATCCCCCACGCCCATCTCGCGCAGGCTGCTGTCCATGTCGTCAATGAAGCACTCCAGCAGCGAGCGGGTCAGCGGGCCAGCCGTTTCCAGCTGGTCCAGCCGGCGCAGCACCAGCGACAGCACCAGCGCCAGGACGTCGAAGCGGCCGTCTACCGTATCCGGCGCTTGCCCCCGGGTATACCATTGCGGCCGGCGGGCCAGCGCGATCGCCGCTTCATAGAGCCCGCGAGCCGGCCGTTCCGGAGGGGCGATGCCCAGCAATGCCTTCAACCAACGCATGACAAGCGGCTCCCGTCGTCTCTAGGACCCCGCGCGGCTTGCCGAGGCGGTCCGTCGCGGATATGCAGGGCATCACAGTCATCGTCAATGCGACGAGCACGAAGATAAGAGAGATAGCGAAGATGCGGCGCCTGGTCCAAATGCTGGTTCTGTCCACCCTGGCGGTCGGTGCCGTCGGTTGTGGACGGATGCAGGACGTCAAGGGCTACCTTGCCGATGACCAGCTGGTCGCCGCCATCCAGCCCGGTGTCGATAACCGGGACTCGGTGATGAAGACGCTGGGCCGACCGACCATGGAGTCGGAGTTCGACCCCAACACCTGGTATTATGTCTCCCGCCGCACCGAACAGTTCGCCTTCATGTCGCCCAAACCGACCCAGCACCAGGTGCTGATCATCAACTTCAACGATCGCGGCAACGTCACCAAGGTCGAGAAAATGGGCATGGAGCAATTGGCGCACGTCGATCCCAGCAATGACAAGACTCCGACACGCGGCAAGGACGTGTCGATCTGGCAACAGCTGTTCGGCAACATCGGCCGCTTCTCACCGGCCGGCGCGGGTGGCGGCCCGCAGTAACGACAGGCGAAATTTCGGCGAATTAACGTATTGGCAGGGCGGCGCATGGTTGATATAGAGCCCGCCACGCTGATTTCCGGGGTCTGCATCCGCGATGCCAGACCCTGTTCCCCGGTAGCTCAGCGGTAGAGCAACCGGCTGTTAACCGGTTGGTCGCTGGTTCGAATCCGGCCCGGGGAGCCATCTACATGAAGGGGCTGAAACCTCACGGTTTCAGCCCCTTTTTGCATCCCCGTGCACCCCGGGGCCTTCACGCGACTCAGCGCCATATCCCGATGCCGGTCGTGACCGCGCGTCTGGCCTCAGGCCCAGGTCCATCGATACTGGTCAGGATTCGCCGGCGCCATCGCTTCACCCTCATGGCGCAGCGCGATCCTTGCGGCCGTGACATGGCTGGCCTCGGCCGAGGCCAGCCACTCGACGACCGCGCCCACATGATCTTCCTGCACCGGTCCGGCGACGGGCAAAGCCGCTCCGACCGGATCATCGTTGCTCGCCACCTCCCCGTCCACTGGTGAGACGATGATCGTGTTGACCCGGACGGCGCCACGCCATTCCGTCGAGAGACCCGCGACATCGTCGACTGGCGACCGGTTCACCACCGGCGGACGCAAAATGTTGACGACGCTGCCGCCGCTGCGCCGCAGTTCGGGGAAGGCGGCGCGACAAAGATTGACAGTCGCATGCGGGAAGCACCGGTCGCCAGACGCCACCGATGATGGCGTGAACGCCGCGGAATCCATGGGCCGTGCGTTCCCGGCATGGTTCACCAGCAGGTCGAGCCGCCCGAACGCCCGGTCGACGCCACGCAGCAGCGCCGCCACTGACGCGGCATGACCAATGTCGGCCGTGACGGCCCATGCTTGGGCATTGCCGGCGCGGATCTCCGCGGCCGGACGCTGTCTGGCGCAAACCGCAACGTCCCATCCCCGTCCCAGCAGGTATTCCGCGATTGATCGGCCCAGCCCCCTGGTGCCGCCCGCGATCAGCGCCGCCCGGCGTTTCCACTCCGTCATCGCCGACATTCCCCTTCCAACCCGGCGCGTGATCCGCCGCGCCACTGACCTGGCAATGTAATCGACGACGTGTCGTCGCCGTGCCCCCATATGGCGGTCGGCAGATGAAATGGCGTTCACCATCAATGGGCAAACACTGGCGGCGGTCGGTTGCCTGCTGTCGGCAATGGCAATCCCAGTTGGGAATGACGACACTCAAGAAAGCCACTTTATCGAGAGTATTGATGGATTGATCACACCACAGACGCGCATGACCATGATGTCCCGCCCCGAAAGCAGGATCGCCGAGCTGAGGTCGATGGCCTCGACACCAGGCGCTGCCACCAGGCGACCCGCCCGGCGCGCACCAACGAGCGCTGGTGATATCGACGATTATCCCTGATGGTGCACGCCATGTTTTGCTCAAATGCGCCCACTGGACAACGATCGAGCAACGTGCTGCGTTCGAGGCGGTCGTCACTGCCTTTCCGACGCGGCCCCGACGGGTCCGCGGCACGGCGCGACCGGTGCGGAAGAACACAACCGGGAGGATGAACAATCCCGGACGGGGAGTGAAAGCGATGGGCAGCATTGAGGTCACCGAGGCATTGCTGGCGCGACTTTACAACGGGCCGCTGGAAGAGCTTCCGTGGCGTAGTTTCCTGCGGGCATTGATCGACCACATCGGATGCAGCAATGCCGCGCTGACCCTGCAGCTCAGCCGCAAGGGGCTGGCGCCGATGATTATCTGGGGCAAGACGCCACCAGTCGACGGCGCGCTGGCACGCGACATCGGCGACCGACACGCAGCGCTTGGCCACCTTGACCCCCTGCGCAACGCGCTTAAACGCTCAGGCGACATCGCCTTGCTTGAAGAAGTGGCCTCGCCCGCCCAGCTGGCACAGAACGAATTCTACCGGGACGTCCTCCAGCCCTACGGCATCGAACAGGCCATCGGCATGTACGTATCGGAGGCCGGCGGTCTCGAATGCAATCTCGGCCTCACCGGACCCGCCAACGGTGTGCGCTTTGGCGACGAGCACAAGGATTTTCTCGCCCGACTCCGCCCTCACTTCGAGCTCTCGATGTCACTGTTCTCGCGCATTTATCGTGACGAAAGCGAGATCGAGGTGCTGACCGACACGCTCGATCGCCTGACCATCGGCACCTTCATCATCGACGGCAAGGGCCGCATGATCCGCGCCAACGGCGCCGCCCGGCGGATGATTGATGACGGCGACAGCTTTCAGCTGCACGGCGACAGGTTGGTGATGTGCGGACGTGCCGACTCAACGCGCCTGCGCGACGCCATCAACGCCGCGCTCGCCGCGCGCATGAGCGATGGCGACACGGAGTTTGTCCGGGCGTTCCGTGGCAGCGATACAGCGTCAGCGCGACTTGGTATTCTCGTGCGTTCCATTCGTCGCGACCGCCAGCGGCCCGCCGACATGAGTCCGGCAGTGGTCGTCTATGCATCGAACCCCGGCCACAGCAGCTCGTTCGAGCGCCTGATCGCCACCTTGTTCGATCTATCCCCGTCAGAAGCAAATCTGGCGGCGTTGCTGACCCAGGGCCTGACACTGGCGGAAGCCGCGCGGGAGCTCGGCCTCACCGAAAGCACCGTGCGCAGTTACTCCAAACGGATATTCGCCAAGGTGGGCGTCAATCGCCAGGCGGAACTGATCCGCCTGATCCTGCGCAGTGTCGCCATGCTGGGGTGAGTGATCCGATCAACTCTGGACGACCACCGCCCGGCGATAGCGGGGCAGCGCGACCAGCAGCAGACCGACGATCACCGGCAGCACGACCGCGCCGGCAATGGCGATGGAATAACCAAGCGCGCCCTGGTCACCGAATCCGAAATCAGTGATCGCGGCAATCACGCTCGCACCAAGCCCCGTCCCCAGCAGATTGACGAACAGCAGCGAGATCGCCGTCACCTGGCCGCGCAGCTGATTGGGCGTGACATCTTGGATCGCCGCCAGCATCACGCCTTGCGAGGCCTGTCCGATCAGGGTGCCAATCGCCATCATGCCCAGCGACAGCATGGCTGACGGCATCAGCGGCGCGAGGATCAGCGGCAGCCCCTTGAGCACCGTGGCGACCAGCACCACCCGCATGTTGGCGTCCGCCCTGCCGCTTTGCATCAGCCGGCCGGAAGCCCAGCCGCCCGCCAGGGTGCCAATGGTGCCGCACACCAGCATGACCAGGCCGTACTGCAGACCCACCTCGCCGGCTGTCATGCCGTAGCTGCGGATCAGAAAGGTCGGGAACCACAGCGCGGTACCGATGGCGAGCAGCGCGATCAGGCTGAGTGAACCGATCAGCGAGCCGAACAACACCCACCGCTGGGCAATATAATCGAAGCCCTCGCGCAGGCTGCTGTGCGGCGACAGCTCCACCGCCACGTCCTGGCGCGGTGGTTCGCGGATCAGCATCATCAGCGCGGCGACAATCAACCCTGGTGCCGCAACACAGATGAACACCATCTGCCAAGGTTCGAAGCGCCCCAGTGCCGGCAAGGTCGCGCCGCCCAGGCCCGTGAAATGGGTCAGCAGCCAGCCGCCAACCAGTAAGGCCATGCCGCCGCCGATCGGATAACCGATGGCGTAAAAGCTGATCGCCAGCGCGCGGCGCCGACGC
The DNA here is from genome assembly GCA_963205175.1 of Pseudomonadota bacterium. Taxonomy (GTDB): domain Bacteria; phylum Pseudomonadota; class Alphaproteobacteria; order Sphingomonadales; family Sphingomonadaceae; genus CAUJIW01. The sequence goes on along the minus strand of CAUJIW010000162.1, from coordinate 11,369 downwards.
TCGAAATAATCGCTGATCAGTGAATAGGCCGTCGGGCTCAGCGTCGCCTCGCCAACGCCGACGCCAACACGGGCAAGGAACAGCCCGATGAAACTGCTGGTGAAGCCACACGCCGCCGTCATCATCGACCAGAAGACCACGCCCCAGACGATCAGCGTCGCCCGCCGCCGGGCGCGGTCCACGAAGCGGCCGATTGGCAGCGCCGCGATGCTGTACAGCAGCGAGAAGGCAAATCCTTGCAGGAGGCTCATCTCGAAGTCCGTGAGATTGAGATCATGCTGGATCGGCCCGACCATCAGCGTCAGGACGCGCGCGTCAATGGCACTGAAGCAGTAGCCGACGAACAGGATGGCGACCACCATCCAGCGATAGACCCCGGGTCGCCCGATCGCGCGGATACCAGGCATGGTCGCAGCTGTCTGCGTCACCATGCCGAGGGCGGATCCTGCCGCGCCAGAATCTGCTGCGTCCGTGCCGCGATCAGCGCATCATTCTCCGCGCTGGCGGGCAGCAGCCAGAAACGCCGTGCCCTCACCCCCTCCAGCGCGAAGGCGGCAACCTCCTCCGGCTCCGTCAATCGCAGCTTCAGTCCGGTCGTTCGCACCAGATCCTCCATGGTGCGGTACGCGACTTTGGTTTGCGCCGCGTTCTCCACATAGTCGGCAGGCCGCACCTCCCCCGAGGCCATGATACCGGTATTGACCGTGTGCGGCCCCGGAAACAGCACGGCCGCGCGCAGCAAGCTCCCTTCACGCAGCAACTGCTGATGCAGCACCTCGGAAATGCTGGTCACCGCCGCCTTGGTCGCGGCATAGATCGGCGTGTTGGGCAGCGATCGCAGGCCGCCGTTGGTGGAGCTGGTGTTCACCACGACACCTTCCTCGCCTGCCTCCAGCATCCTCGGCACGAAGGCCGCGATGCCGTGGACGACGCCCAGCACGTTGACATCAATGCCCCAGCGCCAGTCGCTGAGCGGCAGGGTCCAGATTTTCCGCTGTGCCTCGCCCAGACCGACACCGGCGTTGTTGAACAGGATATGCACGGTGGAAAACCGCGCGAAAACCTGTTCGGCGAGCGCCCGCACCGAAGCCTCCTTGGTGACATCGCAGACGATACCCAGCACCTCGCCATCGCCCAGCGCGGCGATCTCGGCCCGCGTCTTCTCGATGCGCGCCGGCTCGATATCCGCGATGACCACATGCGCGCCGGCGCGCGCCAGATCGGCGCACAGGCACTTGCCCACGCCGCTGGCGCCGCCGGTGACGACGGCAACCTTGCCCGAAAAATCCTGCATCAGGCGGCCTTTCGTCCGCCGACCTCGGCGCCGATATTGCGCGGATCATCCTGACGCCCGACCCAGTGGTGCGCGATCCACTCGCCCGGCACCGTGCGCAGCAGCACCCCACCAGTGGCGGTGCCGCCCTCGACATACTGCATGTCAGTGATACGACGCACCGGAATATCAACCAGCGGATCGTAAGGCGACTCCCGCAGCGTGATAGTGCCCGTCATCACGCGCCGCCCGGTGTAATTGCGCCGCCAGTTGAGACGGGTGAGGAACACGTCGCCATCAAACTGGCCTGGCTGGTCAATCGATGGCATACCCTTGTAGCAGAAGAGGTGCTCCTCGAAGGAGAGCGGCGCATCAAGGGCCTCTCCAATGGTGCCTTCGATCTCGAAATAGGTGATGCCATGGCGCGAACAGGTGGCGCGCAGATGGTCGCCATTGCGTTCGAAATGGGTCTGGGCGATTTTTTTCGGTTCGCCAAAGCGTTCCCGGCCGGAGGTAACCACCGTCTCGCCTTCCATGGCCATGTGGAAGCAGTAAGCACCCGGTGCGCCTTCATGGGTACAGTTGACCCCAACCGTGAGCGCGCCAATCTCCACGGTCTCGGTCTCCGTGACGTGCATCGCCACATGCACCATCTGCAGCCAGATTTCCGGGCGGTCCACCGCGTCCAGCGGCCGCGGCAACAGCGCGGCGATGATTTCCGGGTCGGTCTCGTAGGTCGCGCGAATGCCGTAAACGGTATTACGCAGCATCCCCGCCGAGCGGGTCTCCACCGGCCCTTGAAGATAGCGTAGTCTGGACATCACAATTCTCCCTGCACCTGTCGTGCTAATATTGATTGCTGCTTCTGATTGTTGTGCGTGCCGGTTCCGCCGGTGCGGCACTACTCGGCTGCCTCGATGACACGACGCCCGTCCGGGCCGCCGATGTAGAATTGCTCGAAATAGCGCCGGAAGCGCAGGATCGGCCCATCACCATCGCAGAGGAATGGCTGCGCGCGGTGAATCTTGTTATGCCAGATGGGAATGTCGCCCTCGACACCCGACTGCCCGCAGGTATTGGCGATCGCCTGTTCGATCGCTTTCTCCTGCGGCGACCCCGGTTCAACCCTGGAATGGGCGAAGCAGAAGCGCAACTCGACGTCATCCGCTTCGATCGGCGTGGCGATGACCAGCAGCGACAGCTCCACCAGTCCCCGCAGGCGCGTGTATTTCTGGCCGGCGCCGTTCTGGATTGTCTCGACCGAATAGGACAACTGCTTGCGCTCGCCGGTCGGCAGGTCGAGCGTGCGCAGCCCGCGCGCAATACTGCGACGGCGCACGCCGTCGTAATCGGTCTCGCCCTCGGGCACCGCGTCCATGGCATGGACATAATGAAAATGAGCCGTGTCGACGCCGTTCTCGGCGATCTCCTGCGGATTGCTCGCGAACCGCCACTCACGCTTCACCAGCGGCGCCCACGCGGGGTCGGTGAACTCCGGATAGTCGATGACGTCGAACATCGGCGCGACATTATCGGGATGATACCAGGCCCAGATGACACCGGATTTCTCGACCAGCGGATAGGCCTGCGTCAATGGCTCGCGCCTGGCGCGCGGCGGAAAGGCCTTGGCGTAGGGGATCGCGCTGCAGAACCCGTCGGGACGGAAGGTCCAGGCATGAAAGGGGCAACGAATGCTGTCGCCCTCCACCCGCCCGCCATGGCCCAGGTGCGCGCCGAGATGCGGACAATAGGCGTCAAGCAACCCGGCCTCGCCCTGCTCGTTGCGAAACAGCACCAGATCGCGCCCGAAATAATGGACCGCTCGAACATCTCCGCTCCGCAGGTCCGCACTATAGCCGACCCCGAACCACCCGTAGGGAATGGGCATGGGAAACCGATCTACCTTGGGCAACACATCCTCCTCTTCATGCCATTCTTGAATGCTGGCTTCATGAGCGAGAGTATCGTCTCGGCGCCAAGAGGTAAGAGGCAATTCATGCACGCTTTGTGCGCACCGGCGAACAATATGCGTCAGTAGCGCGCCGCCAGCGACGCCGCCATGTCGGGCCGCACTTTCACCCGCGACGTGCGGCGCACCAGGTAGTCGATGAAGGCGCGAGTCGCCACCGAGATAATGCCCGGCGAATACACCACCCAGCAGTCCTTGTCATAGAAGGACCACTCCTCCTCCAGGGCGATCAGCTTGCCGTCAGCGAGATCCTGACGGATGACGGTGACCGGCAGGCTGGCGATGCCCAGCCCCTTGCGCACAGCGCTGCGCAAAGCGATGCCGCTGTTGCTGATCCAGCGCGGATTGACCCGCACACAGATGTTGTCATTGAAAGTGATCGAGGTGCTGCGATCGGTCAGGCAATCGTGAGCCAGCAGGTCGCCCGGCGCCTTCGGCCAGCCGCGCGCCGCGACATAGGCGGGCGACGCGCACAGGCAGTAGGAAAGGTAGCCGAAGGTCCGGGCGCGCAGGCTGGAGTTGGGCAGCGTGCCGTAGCGGATGACGATGTCGAAACTCTCCTGAACGATCTCGTTCTCGTTCAGATAGGCAATCGGCTCGATGACGATGCCGGGGTGTTCGACACTGAAGGCCGCCAGCAGCCCCGACATGTAATCGGAGCCGAAAATGTCGCTCAGGCCGATCCGCAGCCGACCGACGGGCTCGGTGCTATAGCGGGCGATCTGCTTCTCGACCTCGGACAGCCGATGCTGCAACTGCGCGCATTCCCGGTGAAAGCTCTCGCCGGCACCAGTGAGCGACAGCCGCCGGGTGGTGCGGACGAGCAGCTGGACCCCCAGCCGCTCTTCCAGTTCATGCACCGTCTTGCTGATGAAGGACTTGGAAACGCCGAGCTGATCGCCCGCCGCCGTGAAGCTGCCATGCTCCACGACGGCAAGAAACTCCTCGATACCACGCCAGCTCGACATAACCCCCACCCTGAACGGGGTTATGCTATCACCCCTCTACCCGAATGCAATTCGCTTGACGAACGTCATTCCGCCGGCTGGCGGGCGAACAGTTCGCGGCGCGGACCGATTTTCTCGGCGATCCGCCACAGCGCCTCGGCGTCCAGATCATAGATTTCGAGCGCATTGGTGCCCAGCATGGCCTGGATGTCATCATCCGGCAGCCCGCCCAGGCTGACCTTCATCTTGTCCAGCGTGCCCGGCCAGGTGCCCTCGGGATGCGGATAGTCGGTGCCCCAGAGAATGCGGTCGACGCCGATGTCGTAATAGGCTTGCGTCGACTCCTCGTCGGGCAGCGCCGAACAACCGACCCAGACGTTGCGCGCGAAATACTCGCTGGGCTTCATACTCATGTTGGCGTTGTAATCGCCGAGCTTGCCACTGGTGTGCTTGACCGACGCGCGGATGTCCATCAGCCGGATCACCCACGGGAACCAGAACTCGCCACCCGCCTCGGTGAAACTGACCTTCAGCTCCGGAAATTCTTCGAACACGCCGCCGAACGTCATCGTCCACAGCGGCCGCGTCAGCCAGAAGGCGAACTCGCACATGAAGGTGCCGATCCAGCCCGGCTGCGTCGTGTCATAGGCCGGCGAGGCACCGGAATGGAAATGAAGCGGCATGTTCATTTCCTGCAACATCGCCCAGATGCGATGATATTTGGTGTGATTGTACAGATCGAACCCTTCGGTGAAGGCTGGAAAGAACACGCCCTTCAGGCCATTCTTGCGCGCCCACTCGATCTCGCGCGCCGTCTCGTCCAGATCGTAAAGCGCCGGAATCACCGCCAGGCCAATGCGGCGATGCGGGTCGTCGCGACAGAAATCCGCCATCCAGCGATTGTGGGCACGCGCACCTGCCCACTGCAGTTCGGCGCGTTCGGCCGATGGCCGCAGACCGATATCGGCCCCGAACGGCGGCGCGTTGCGCTCGGTGATGCCATCGGGAAACAGCACTTCAGCGGTCACGCCATCGCCGTCGAGCACCCGGTTGCGGATCGCGCCATCCCATGCGCCTTCGAGGCCATCGCCGACTCGGGCACGCCATTTGGTGTTGAAATCATCGATCAGGAAGCGTTTCTCGTGTTCTTCCCGCGCCTTGATTTCCAGCTGCACGGTCTCATCGAAGCGCTGGTGATACTTGGCTTCCAGATAGTCGCGATACTTCTCCGGCGGCAGACCGGCATGGCCGTCGGAAGAGATGACAAGGTAGCGATCCATGGTTTTCTCCAATCATTCATATGCTCGTCGCGGAACCTTCAGGGTGCGCCGCCGTGGCCGGCGCGCGGGCTGCCGCGATGTCCGGGGCCGACATTAGGCGGTTCACGACGCGGAAAAAGCAGACGGCGGGCAACGCACTATCGCCCTTCATGAACAATGGCGCCGCGGCGACGCGGCGACAGTTCACCCGCCAGCAGACCGGCCGTTATCAGCGCGGCAATGGCGAACGGCGACGGCGACCACCACTGATAGGTCGCCGAGGCCAGCACCGGCGGCAGGGTGATCGAGGCGCCCGCAATCAGGGTGATGGCGGAGGCGATCGCCACCTGATCCTCATCGGCGCCCGCCAGCGACGCCGCCGCGCTGAACCCGGGGCGGGCAAGGCCGTAACCCAGGCTCGCCGCGACAAAGGCCCAGAACGCGGCGTTCGTGCCGTTGTCGAAGGTGGCCAGCGCGTTGCCTGCCATAGCCAGCGCAGTCCCCACGCGCATCATCGTCAGCGGCGATGGCGACAACAGCCGTACCAGCCCCCATTGCGCCGCCAGCGCCACCGCCGCGCCCGCCGTCATGGTAAGACCGATCATGCGCTGGGCGGCCATGGGCCCGCCGTTCATGCGGTCGATGATCACAAAGCCGATGGTGTAGATGTTGATCGCCTGCGCTGAACACAGCAGCATCCCGAAGGTGAGATGCCGCCCCACACCAGGGCGACGCCAGACCGCCACAAGCGAGACCCTGCCGCTGGCGGCCGGCACCTGGGCGCGCGCCACCGCCGTCGGCGCGAGAAAGACAACCGTGCCCGCGAGCGCCAGGCCCCCGAGCAGGGCAAACCCGATCATCGGCCCCAGCGGCCCCAGTGGTTCGACGATCATCGCCGGCGCTATGGCTGGACCGACGATGGTTCCGAGGCTGAGCGCGCCGGCGAGCGTGGTCAAGGCCCGTGTCCGCTGCGCGCCCTCGGTTTCAAACGCGATCAGCGCCTGCGTCGCCGTGGCGCTGGCCGAGCCGAGCAGGCCGTAGATCGAGCGCAGCACGAAAAAGACACCGAAGGTCGCCAGCGGCGCCAGCAGGCCGAGCAATCCCAGTTTCACCGACAGCGCACAGCCGGCCATCGACGCAATAAAGCCCACCAGACCCGCCCGGATATAGTAGTTCGGCCCGGCGCGACTGATGCGCGACACCCAGAGCGGCGCGCTGACTGCCCAGGTGAGGGCGGAGAGCGAGAAAATGCTGGCGACCAGATAATCAGGGATGGCGAGCATCCGGCCGATGGCCGGCATGACCGACACCAGCCCGGTGTTGCCGATGGCGATCAGAAACGTCACCACGCCAAGGAAGGAAAAGACCCGCCGCGAACGGTGTCGCGGCGGGTCAGGATTAAACAGCATGTCCGTCTCGTTGTCCTTAGAAGCGAACGCGCAGTTCGCCGCCGAGAGTGCGCGGGTCACCGTACTGGCCGAGTGTCAGGAAGCTCAGGTTGATGGCGCTGACCTTGTACTCCTTGTCGGCCAGATTCTTGCCCCACAACGCCAGTTCAAGCGTGCTCTTGCCGAACAGCGCGATATCGGCCAGCGCGATCCGGGCATCGAGGAGGCCGTAGGACGGCAGCTTTGCCAGCGGATCGGGCGTGATCGAGGTGAACTGGCTGCTCCGCCAGCTGTAGTTCACGCTCGCCTCCAGCGTGCCCATGCCGAGATCGCGGCTGTAGATCGCGCCTAGCTGATAGTTCCATTCCGGCACCCGCGGGATGACGTATGTCTTGGTCACGTCGGTGCCGTTGGGCAGTACGAAGTCGGTGTAGCGCGCGTCGATGTAGCCGGCACCGAAATTGATCATGAAGCCGTCGAGCGGCCGCAGCGATCCTTCGATCTCGATGCCGGTGAACTTCGCCTCGCCGGCGTTGATGATATTGGTCGTCACCAATGCCGGCACGAACACGCCGGCCTGAAAGTCCTTGTAGATGGAATGATAGACCGCCGCGTTCAGGCGCAGCGCGTTGCCGAACCCCGCGTATTTCACGCCCAGTTCGAACGAGGTCAGTTTTTCCGGGTTATAGGAGGTCAGGAACGCGGCATTGGTGGCCGCGGTGTCGTTGATGCCGCCGCTCTTGAAGCCCGTCGCCACACGTCCGTAAACGGAGACATCCGGCTGGAACTTGTAGAGAATGTTGAACTCGGGGTTGAAGCGCTTCCAGACGCCCGAGCTTTCCATCGGGATCAGGTCGGTATAGCCGATGCCCCCCGCGCCGGGGCGGGCACCGGCGGCGGGCTGACCGCTACGGGTCACCGGATTGCCGTTCGCATCGCGGACAAAGACACCGGACCCGGCGGCCGCCGGATTGACCCGGTAGGCCGAGTTGGACAGCAGCAGTTCGTAGGCGTGCTTGGATTCGCGGGTGTAGCGCACGCCGACGGAGGCCGTCAGTTTCTCGTCAAGCGCCTTGGGCGTCCAGGCGAGCTGGCTGTAGCCCGCATAGGACTTGGAGCCGCCGCCGCGTTCGCTGATGTCGTAACTGTTACCGCCGAACTGGAAATTCCAGCGCGGATTGTAAACGTCGTAGTCGTCGTCGAGATAGAATAGGCCGAGCGTGTACTTAAAGTCGCCGGTGGTACCAATCGCTTGGAATTCCTGGGTGAATTGCTTGTAATCGTTGTCCAGGATGAAGCGCAGGATATCCAGCGGACTACCGTCGAAATCACTCTGCGAACTGGTCCGCGCGGTGCGGCGTGCGGTGATCGACTTGAGTGTCATGTCGCCAATGCCGGGCTGCCATTCCAGCGTCAGCGCATGACCCGTGGTCTTGAAGTCACTGTAAAGCGCGCTCTGCGCGCCAATCTCGCGGGTCCGGCCGGACACCACATAGGGCGCCAGCATCGCATTGACGAAGGCGGTGGAGCCGGAGCCCGTCACCGCGGTGGTGACCAGCTGGTTCGGCGTCCCGTTGCTATCCGTGATGTCATAGCTGTAGAGCGCGCTGAAAGCGTCGGACGGTCGCCACAGCAGGTCGACCCGACCGGCCCACAGTTCCTCGTCACCGAAATTTTCCGAACGCAGCGCGTTGCGGTAATAGCCATCATCGAGCTTGGAGATGATGCCCACCTTGGCGCTGAAACCGGCAACTTCAGGCAGATCCACGGTCAGCCGCTGGCTGAACTGGCCGTAACTGCCGGCACTTGACGTGAACTGGCCACCGAACTCGCCGCTCGGTTTGCGCGTGATCAGGTTCACCGCGCCGCCGATGGTGTTCTTGCCATAAAGCGTGCCCTGGGGACCGCGCAGCACCTCCACCCGTTCCAGATCCACCGTGTCGAACGCGGCACCGGTCGACTTGCCGATCGGCACGCCGTCAATGTAGAGGCCGACCGGCTGGTCGCGGGCCAGGCTGGTATCCGCCGATGGCGACAGACCACGAATGGTAATCAACGGCCCGAAACTGTTACCGATCGTCTCGTTGATCTGGATGTTCGGCACCACGGTGGCGATGTCGGTGACGGTGCGAACCTGGGCGCGATCGAGCGCCGCTTGACTGACCGCCGAAACCGAGATCGGCACGTCGACCAGCCGCTGCTCGCGGCGCTGGGCGGTAACGACGATTTCTGCGAAATCATCCAGCACCTGCTGGCTGGTACTGGAGTCTTGCTGCGCAAGCGATGGCACCGAGCCGAGTACCGTCGCGGCCCCGGCAATGAACAGAACTGACTTCATGACAGACTTATCTCCCCTGTTTTTATTGAGGCGCGGCCTTTTGCCTGGCCCTTGCCTTGCTGGACGTCTCAAGCCTTCCCGTTGCCCCGACGCGAACCTGGCGGCTGTTCCGCCGCTCTGGTGGCCACACTGTTTCCCAGGACGATCAATCATGAGGCCAGATTCACCTCCCGGATCACCAAGATCGACACTGTTCGGGGCATTAAGCGTAATTTTTTGCTCCTTTTTGTTATTTTTTGGCCGATTCCTTGCCATTTGCGTTATTTGACGACCGATCACCCGTGGACAATATCCCCATTTGGGGACAATGCCAGAGCCGCCATCGTCGGCATCCCGCGACGACACCGGGAGGGCCGGGCACGACGACGCGGAAATGGATCAGTCATTCATGACAACCGGCACCACCGCTCGCCCGCGAAGCACGAAAGGCCTGTAATGCGCGCATCCTCGCTGCCCCGGGAGCCTGCCAAGAAGGGCCCCCTCAAGGCCGCGGACGAACGTCGAGGCGGGTCCGCGAAGTGGCCGCCAGCCGAACAATTATCGCCCGGCCAACGGTGTCGGATACGCGAACGCCTAGAGTTGGATCCGCACCGTCCAGGCGCCGACACCACAAAAGAACAGGGAAAGTTCAATGACCGACACGACTTCGCCCGGCCTCGCCGAGGCCATGCCGATTCTCGCCCGCAACGAAGGCGTATGGGAGGGCTGGTATCGCTACTACGACGCCGCCACCGGCAAGCTCGTGGACCAGCACCGATCCCGCCTGTTCTGTCGCCTGACGCGCGATGGCGATGCGGAATACTATCACCAGACCAATCATTATTTCTGGGAGGACGGCCGCACCGAAGTGCGCGAGTTTCCCGCCCGCTACGAGAACGGTCGTATCTGGTGGGACAACGAATTGATCAAGGGCTGGTGCGCCACCATGCAGCCTGACGACTTCAACCGCTCCAGCTGCCTCAACTGGACCCGCAAGAACGAGCCCGGCATCTATCTCTACGAGATGATCCAGATCGATGACGCCGCACGCAACCGGGCCCGCACCTGGCAGTGGTTCCGCGATGGCGTCTGCTACCAGCGCACGCTGATCGACGAGCGCCTGGTCAGCCGGGACTGGCGCAACTGGACCAACAACGCCGCGCCCGATAATTGAGGCGCGCCGCACAGGGGCGCCGCCAACCTCGGCGCCCCATCCCGGTATCAGGGATGCTTATGCGGCGGCACATAGCCCGGCACCTCCGGCGGCACCTCCTCGACATAGGCCTCCAGCGTGCCGCGCACGCCTTCGTCCGGCCCGTCGGTCGGCTCCTCCAGCAGGTCCGGCCGGTCACGCTCTACCCGCTTGAGCACCGCCGGCGGCACGTCCTCGGGTCCGCCAGTGATCTTGTAGCTGTGCATGCGGCCCATCAGCACGCCGTGCACCCCGCTCCGGCCCATCAGCATCCATGGCCACCAAGGCGCCTGGCGCATGAAGCCGGCATGGTAGCGCGCTGACTCCACAGAACGATCATCGATTTCGGCTGTCGGCGTGAAGATGGTGAAATGCTCCGACGGATTGACGCGGCGGCCGGTGGAGGCCTTTGGCCAGCCTTCCGGGGTCACCGGGTTGGTGTATTCGTGCGCATAGTCCCAGCCGAGCAGGTACTGATCACCAATGCGCTGCCATGGCAGTCGGAACGGCTCGCCGCTGGTGGCAGCATTGGCGGACGTTGCCTCCATCTCATTGTTGACGGTCTCGCCGTCGCCAACCCTGAACACCTTGCGCTCCAGCCCCAGTGAGCCACGGAACCGATCGTTGAGGAAAGGAAACACCTCCACCCGCTCGCCCGTCCACGGATTGTCCCAGTGGTCAATGATTTCACCCGTCGCGAGATCGGTGAAGTATCCGCACTCCTTGCCCATCACCTTCACCGTGCCGTCGGGCTGAATGACGTTGCGAATGTTGCCGAAGCCGCAGTAGCCGAACAACGGCATCGCCCGCTTGTCGCCAACGATCGCGTACTGCACACCCTGATAACCTGACAGCACGGCCTTGGGACCAATCGTTCCCCACATCTTGGCAAAGCCATACAGATTCTCACGTGGATCACTGACATCAAGCGGCCGCAGGTCACTTTTTGACGGCACCGCGCCGACCGCTGGCGCGGCCAACGCAGCGCCGCCAAGCGCGGCAAAGCCGCCCAGCGCTGCCCGGC
>CAUJIW010000161.1 GCA_963205175.1 Pseudomonadota bacterium | reverse complement strand
CATGGCATCAGGCATGGCGTCCGCGTCGCAGGGAACGGGCGCCGGCGCGCCTCCGGCCCGATCTGGCGCCATCGTCATCGGCCATCGCGGCGCCAGCGCCGAGCGGCCCGAGCATACGCTGGCCGCCTATGCCCGCGCCATCGAGGCAGGCGCCGATTATATCGAACCCGACCTGGTGGCGACCCGCGACGGCGTGCTGGTCGCCCGCCATGAGAACGAGATTTCCGGCACCACCGACGTTGCCGATCATCCCGAGTTCGCCGGTCGGCGTACCACCAGGACCATTGATGGCGAGCAGATCACCGGTTGGTTCACCGAGGATTTCACGCTGGCGGAGCTCAAGACGCTGAAGGCGCGCGAGCGGCTGCCCCAGCTGCGCCCGGCCAACACCGCCTACAACGACCAGTTCACCATCCCGACGCTGCAGGAGGTGATCGATCTCGTCCGGGCGGCGGAGGCCCGCACCGGCCGGGTGATCGGCATCTATCCGGAGACCAAGCACCCGAGCTATTTCGCCGGCATCGGTCTGGCGCTGGAGTCCCGGCTGCTCGCCGTACTCAACGCCAACGGTTACACCGGACCGGACGCGCCGGTGTTCATCCAGTCCTTCGAGATCGCCAATCTCAAGGCGCTGCGGGCCCAGACCGATCTGCCGCTGATCTTCCTGATGTCGGACGAGGGCGCGCCCGCCGACACCATACTGACAGGCCGCCCGCGCCCTTACGCCAGTCTGCTGACGCCGGAAGGGCTGGCGGAGATCGCCAGCTTCGCCAACGGCATCGGCGTCGACAAGACGCTGGTGCTGGCGCGCGATGCCGCCGGACGCACCACCGGCCCCACCGGGCTGGTGGCCCGCGCCCATGCGGCGGGACTCAAGGTGCATGTCTACACCCTGCGCCCGGAAAATCATTTCCTGCCCGCCGAACGTCGTCGCGGCGACCCGCAGGACCCGCGCTACCCCGCGCGGCGTGGCGACGCGGCCGGCGAGGTGGCGGATTTCCTCGCTGCCGGCGTTGACGGCCTGTTCTGCGACGATCCAGCATCGGCCGTCGCCGTGCGTGACGCGGCGGCGTCCGTGCGGTGATTTACGGCTTGCGCCAACCGCTCGTTCCGTTATAAGGCCGCTTCGCTCCGGCGGTTGTCGCAACGGCCGGATGACCCGGGTGGGCGCGTAGCTCAGTGGTAGAGCACTGTGTTGACATCGCAGGGGTCGCAAGTTCAATCCTTGCCGCGCCCACCATTTCTCTCTTTCCGCAGTGATCCCGGACGACGCGCGCCTTCGGTCGATCCGCCGCGGCCGTGCGATCCGTCCGTGCGGCTGTGCCGTCCTGGCACAACTGTCTGTCATGCCCGTCGGCGAGCATGACAAATGCAGCCTGGGTTAACCATCTGCGTCAATCAACCATTTGAAGTCACGTGGTAATTTCACCCTGGCACGATTGATGCTGATGAACCGGCACCAATTCAATGAACGGGATGATGACATGACCTTGAAAGCTGTGATCCTTGGCGTCGCCGGCGCCATGGCCTTGATGACCGCGACGCCCGCCGCGGCGGTCATGATCAGTTTCGGCGGCGTTGATCCGGGGGATGGTTCACAACTGACCAGCGCGCTCACGCCCGACAACAACAACGATCTTGCGCGAGGCCTGTTCGTCGAGACGTTCGACACGGAAGACGGCGGCTGCGGCCTCAATTCGACGGCCTTCGGCGTTCAGATCAGCGGTGATTACGTGATCCGCAAGGGCTCGGTCGCCACGGCCGCCGCGCCGGGGCACGAGAGCACCTGCTTCGCGGCCGGTCCGGCCCTGCTGGGCGGCGCCAGCGACTCCGCGACCATCGACTTCACCAGTGCGTTGAGCAGCAACCCGTTGTTCGCCGGCAAGAAAATCGACTATCTCGGTCTCTACTGGGGGTCGATGGACGACTATAACAGCATCACCTTCTACGCGGGCGATGACGCGCTGCTGACTCTCACGGGTGCCGATGTTCGCGCCGCCGCCGCGGTCAGCGGTGATCAGGTTGCCGCGGGCGCCAATCGATACGTCAATCTCTATTTCGACGTGCACGAGCAATTCACCCGGCTGGTGTTCTCGGCGACATCCTATGCCTTCGAACTCGACAATGTCGCGGTGCGCGTCGCCGACGTGCCGGAGCCGGCCACGCTGGGCCTGATGGGCATGGGTGCCCTGGGCCTGGCCGCTGCCGGCCGCCGCCGGCGCAAGGTCTGACTGCCGGCCGCCGCCGGCGCAGGGTCTGACTGCCGGCCGCCGCCGGCGCAGGGTCTGACTGCCGGCCGCCGCCGGCGCAGGGTCTGACTGCCGGCCTTGAGGCTGTGGATGAAGGGGCGGCCCAGGATGGCCGTCCCTTCTCGCGTTTTGGGGTGGGCTGATCGCGCTCAGGCGCCGCGCAGCGCCTTCGCCAGCAGCTCCGAGGTCACCGGGTAGCCGGCGTCATCGCGGATGCACAGGTAACGCTCGCCGTCGCGGTCCTGGATAAAGGGTTCGACCTGGAGCACCGGCTGGGCATGGGCGCCGGCCAGCGCCTCGGCGATGCTGCCATACTGGGCCAGACGTTCGAGGTTGCGACGGGTCGGGAAGATGATGGTGCGCTGGCCGGCATCGGCCTCGCAGCAGGCCTGGCGCGGGCTGATCCACACCGAATCCACCGACTCGCTGCCATCGTGGGAGCCGGTCTGGTCAACCGGGGAGGTCGCCAGATAGAACATGGTGTCAAACCGCTTGGGCATGTGCCTGGGGCCGATCCAGCGCGCGAACGGGGTCAGTGCGCCGGTGTCCAGCGTCAGCCCCTGGACGTGCAGGAATTCGCTGAACCGGAGGTCGCCCGCCGCCAGGCGCTTGCGCTCATCGGCAAGGCTGAACTGGCGCGGGTCCAGCACCGTGCCGGACCGGGCGTCACGGGCGAACAACACGCCGGCTTCCTCATAGGTTTCGCGGATCGCGGCGATGCGGCCGAGCGGGTCCAGCTCGTTGATGGCGTCGTGGGTCTCGGCCGCGCCGATCTCGGCGACCTGCTGATCGTCCCTGTCCACCTTGCCGCCGGGGAACACCAGCGCGCCGCCGGCGAAATCGATTTCATGGTGGCGGACCACCATGAAGGCTTCAAGGTCGGCCGCGCCCTCGCGCATCAGCACCAGGGTCGCCGCCGGGCGTGGTGTGCGGTTGGTGTCGTCGGTCATCGCGGTTACTCCACTCAATCCCAGCCGCGACCGTGCGAGCGCCTCTGCCGTGTGCTGTGAATCCGTTGTCATGCGTGTGTCCGTAGCAGCGGCAGGCCCGGACAAAAAGGGGGGAGGGTTACCCCTCCCCCGACGAGTTGGCTGAAAGGACAGGTGTCAGAAGCGGAAGCCGGCCGCCAGGCCATAGCGACGCGGTTCTGTGGTGAAGACATTGGTGAACAGGCCCGACGACGGATCGGTGACGTACATGCCGGTCACCGAATTGTCGTTCTCGATGTTCTGCACGAAGGCGCGAAGGAACCAGCGGTCATCCGGCGCGTCGAGCTGGAGCTGGGCGTTCCAGAGGTCATAGCCTTTGATCTTGTCGACCGGGCTGTTGTAGATGCGACCCCAGAAGCTGCCGCGCGCCGAATAGTCCACCCGCATGGTGAGCGAGTATTCGCCACCCAGCGGCTGGGTGTACTGGGCGCCCAGGCTGATCATCCAGTTGGGTGATTGCGGCAGTTCGTTGCCCTTGACGCTGACCGAGACGCCGCCCGGCAGGCCGATGACGTTGCCGTTGGCGTCCCGCACCACCTGGTAGGGCAGGCTGTTGGCCGCGATCGCCGAGGCCAGCGCCGCGCAGGACGAGAAGGCGCCCACCGTGTTGGTGCCCGGTACCGGCACCGTGCCGCCGGCGAACAGCGCCGGCGCCACCAGATCAGCACGCGGGACGCCGCCGGCCGCCGGAATGACGGCGCAGTTGGCCGCCGTGGTCACGTCCTTGATGATGACCACGTCGTCGCGGCCACCCGACGGATCGCGGGTGTCGATGAACGAGCCGTTCTTGATCTTGGTCTTGAGCAGCGACAGGCTGGCGTTCAGCAGCAGCCGCGGTGTCGGTTTGGCGAGGAACTCCGACTCCAGGCCATAGACCTCGGCGTCGATGTTCTCGTTGAACGAGGTGCGGTTGCGGATGGTCGAGATCTGCAGGCCTTTGTAGTCGTAGTAGAAGCCGGTGAGGTTCACCTGCAGCGTTCCGCCGGCCAGCGTGTTCTTGGTGCCGATTTCAAAGGCGTTGATGGTTTCCGGGCCGTAGTAGGGCGAGGAGTCCGGGAACACCACCGGGTCGAATGGCGGGTTGAAGCCGCCTGACTTGAAGCCGCGCGAGTAGGAGGCATAGACCAGCGTCGAGTCGGTGAAGGAGAGCGTCGGCGACCAGTCGATCACGGCGCGGCCGGTGACCCGCTTGAATTTCACCCGGTCGCTGCGATAGTCTGGCAGTCCTGCCGGCACGCCACCCGGATTGATCGCCTGCGGTGTATTGAACAGCACCTGGCGGTCATAGACGGTTTTCTTGTCCTGCAGATAGCGCCCGCCAAGGGTCAGTTTCAGTTCGTCGTTGAACTCGTAATAGGCCTCGCCGAACAGCGCCCAGGATTTCAGCGTCGTCTCGTTGGACTCGTTGCCATAGTAGCTTGGCGCCACGTAGACGCCATCGAGCGGCACCTGGGTGCCGGTGGCGAGGGCGGTGGCGATGGCGGCGCAGGTCGCCGGCGGCGTGGCGCCGCTGGAGCAGCCGCTCAACGTCGTCACCGTTGGCAGCAGGAAGCCCGCATAATCGAGGCCAGCCGCGATCACGTTGTAATCGGTGCGGGATTTCTGGTCGAAGTAGATGCCGCCGACCAGGAAATTGAAAGCGCCGTCGAACTGCGACGCCAGCTTGGCTTCGAAGGAATACTGCTTCGAGTCGCCATAGGAGCGGTCATAGGAGGTCGAGCCGTCGCCCACATAGGCGATGTTGCCGTTGGCGACGCCGGCATAGCCGTTCATGTCCACCGCCGACACCGGGAACCCCTGCGTGTAGAACAGGTTGTAGACCGTCGGGAAGGAGGCGGCGAAGGCCGCCGGCACCGACTGCGGGTTTTCCGCCACCAGCAGGTAGTCGGTGTTCGAGTCGACGTAGGTATCCTGATAGCCGGCGACGACGGAGAAGTTGAACTTCTCGAAGTCATGCTGGAAGGCCAGCGTGACCATGGTTTCCTCGGCGTCGTGCTTTGGCTCGAAGTCGATGTTGACCTTGCGATAGCCTTCCGGATTGACCACGCCGGTCGTCGAGGTGTTGCCCGGCGACATCAATGCGAGACCGGAAAGCGGGCCGCTCAGCAGCAGGGAGGAACTCAGGATGCCGCCCAGCGTCGCGATGGTGTTGACCGGCTCGAACTCCAGGCTGTCCGGCGCGCAGCCGAGGATGCCGGTGGCGTCGTTGTTGCACATCTGCTTCTGGATGCGCGAGCGGTTGTCGTCTTCGCGGAAATACTGGGCGGTCAGGTCGATGCGGGTATTTTCCGACGGCTCGAAGCGGATCGTGCCGCGCAGGGCATACTGGTCGCGGCCATCGATCTTGTTGCCGGTATAGATGTTCTTCGTGTAACCGTCGCGGTTGATGTAGATGCCGCTCAGGCGAACGGCGAGCTTCTGGTCGACCAGCGGCACGTTGACCATGCCCTTGACCTTGATGCTGTCGTAGTTGCCGTACTCGATCTCGCCCTCGGCGCCGAATTCATGCGATGCCTTTTTCGAGATGACGTTGACCGCGCCGCCCGTCGCGTTACGGCCGAACAGCGTGCCCTGCGGACCGCGCAGGACCTCGATGCGCTCGATGTCGAAATACTCGATTTCCAGCATGCGCGGCGTCAGCACCGGCATGTCGTTGAAGTGGATGCCGACACCGCTTTCCGAGCCGCCGCCGACGACGGCGTTGCCAACGCCGCGGATGGTGTGTTGGAGGTGGTGAAGTTGCCGACGGTGAAGTTGACGTTGGGGGCCGAGAACTGCAGGTCGCCGAAACTCTCGATCTGGCGCTTTTCCAGATCGGCGGCGCCGAAGGCGGCGACGGCGATCGGCACATCCTGCAGCGACTCCGCCTGACGCTGGGCGGTGACGACGATGTCTTCAAGCACCGTGGTGGGCTGCTGCTGCGCGAGTGCAAGGGTGGGTGTCAGAAAAGTGCTGGTGGCCAGCAGGGCAATGAGTGACGCGGATGATACGGTAGGTGCGCGCCATGCGGCGCGGGCGTTAAGAGCCATCGTGTTCCTCCCCAGGTTTGACCACGCGAGGCACCGCATCTGATGGCGGCATCCATGTCGCGTGCGGGGAACACGGCCAAGTCTCCACATCCCCCGTTCAGGTATAAGAACAAGGAAATCAGGGCTTGTCCAGCGGTTTGCGGAGTGCTGCTACGCACAAAAAATAGCAGCACCTGCGGCGTAACGATAGCTGCCACGCCTTGCCGGCACGCGAGCAGTGCCCTGGCTGATGATGCTATCAGAAGTTGATGCCGGCGGCCAAGCCGTAGCGTCGCGGCTCGGTGGTGAAGACGTTGGTGAACAGGCCGGTCGCCGGGTCGGTCACATAAATCCCGGTGACATTGTCCTCGTTCTCGATGTTCTGGACGAACAGCCGGACGAACCAGCGATCCCCGGGGCCGTCGAGCTGGGCCTGGGCGTTCCAGATGTCATAGCCGCTGATTCGGTCGATCGGCCGGTTGTACATGCGGCCATAGAAACCGCCGCGCGCCGAATAGTCGACCCGCAGCGTCAGCCGCAGGTCGGTGAACACGGGGCGGGCATATTCGACGCCCAGCGTCACCATCCAGTTGGGCGTCAGCTGCAACTCGTTGCCGGCGAGGTCCACCTCGACGCCGGATGGCAGGCCGACGGGGTTGCCGTTGGCGTCACGCAGCACCTGGTAGGGCAGGCCCAGCGTGTCGATGGCGCCGGCCAGCGCCGCGCACGACGAGAAGGCGCCCACGGTGTTGGTGCCCGGCACCGCCACCGTGCCTCCGGTCGCCGCGAACAGCGCCGGCGCAAGCAGGTCGGCGCGCGGGATGCCGGTGGCGGCGGGGATGACCGCGCAGTTGGCCGACGAGGCGATGTCCTTGATGATGACCACGTCGTCACGCCCGGCGCTGGGGTCGCGGGTATCGACGGAGCTGCCGTTCCTGATCCGGCTGTTCATCAGCGAGCCGCCCAGCGACAGCCGCCAGTGCGGGTGCGGGCGGGCCTGCACGTCGGCCTCCAGGCCATAGATCTCGGCGTCGATATTCTCGTTGATGGTGGTGCGATTGCGGGTGACGCCGACCTGCAGCCCCTTGTAGTCGTAGTAGAAGCCGGACAGGTTGAGGCGCAGCCGACCATCGGCCAGCACGTTCTTGGTGCCGATCTCGAAGGCGTTGATCGCTTCCGGCTGATAGGTCAGCGAGGCATCGGGATACTGCACCGGATCGAACGGCGGGTTGAAGCCGCCCGACTTGAAGCCGCGGGCGTAGGAGACATAGACCAGCGTGTCGTCGGTGAAGGGCAGGCTGGGCTTCCAGTCGAGCACCAGGCGGCCGGTCAGCCGGCGGAAGGTCGTGCGGTCGGTGCGATGGGTCGGCAGGCCGTCGATGGTGTCCGAGCCGATCACCGTGGTGCCGTTGAAGAGGATGGCGCGGTCGGTGACGCTCTTGCGATCGCGCAGGCCGCGCAGGCCGGCGGTCAGTTTGAGATCGGGCGTGATCTCGGCGTACGCCTCGCCGAACACCGCCAGCGACTTCAGCGTGTAGCGATAGCCTTCGGAATTGTAATAGGCCGGTGCGGCGGCGAGACCATCGAGCGGCGAGGGCTGGCCGTTGGTCAGGGCGTTGACCACCGCCGCGTAATAGGGGTGGCTGGCGCCGGCCGACAGCACGCCGAGCGTCGGCAGGATGAAGCTGGCATAGTCGAGCTGGGCCGAGGCGATGTAATAGTCGGCCCGCCCGGTGGCATCGAAATAGGAGACGCCCAGCGTGGCGTTGAACCAGCCGTCGAACTGGGTGCGGGCCTTCAGCTCGACGGAATATTGTTCTTCGCGGCCGTAGGACTGGTCGTAGCTGTCGGTGCTGCCGCCGGTGTAGGCAACGGCGCCGTTGGCGACGCCGAGATAGCGGTCCGGCGTGATTTGCGACACCGGCCAGCCCTGGGTGTAGAAGGCGTTGTAGGCGGTGGGGAACAGGGCGGCGAAGGCCGCCGGCACGGCGACCGGGTTTTCCACCGTGAAATAATAGTCGGTGTTGGAGCGGTTGGTGCTGCGCTGGTAGCCGGCCACCACCGACAGCTCCAGGGTGTCGAGGCTGTGGGTGGCATTCA
Organism: Pseudomonadota bacterium; assembly: GCA_963205175.1. Taxonomy (GTDB): domain Bacteria; phylum Pseudomonadota; class Alphaproteobacteria; order Sphingomonadales; family Sphingomonadaceae; genus CAUJIW01. Next base: position 24,644 of record CAUJIW010000161.1, on the reverse strand, counting down.
GCATCGCCACCACTTCCTCGCTGTAATGGCGCGGTTCATAGTCGATGTTGACGGTGCGCATGTCGGCGGGGTTGACCACGCCGAAGGCCGCGTCCTCGCCGCCCGAGGTCAGCGCCAGCCCGGCCAGCGGCGTGCCGCCGAACAGATAGGGCGAGGTGAGCAGGCCGCTCAGCGTCGCATTCATGTTGACGGTTTCATAGGCCAGCGCATCGGGCTGACAACCGAGAATGCCGGTGGGATCGCGGTGGCACATCTGCTTCTGCATCCGCGAGCGATTGGAGTTCTCGCGGAAATACTGCCCCATCAGGTCGATGCGGGTGTTGTCGCCGGGTTCCAGCCGCACGCTGGCCCGCAGCGCGTACTGGTCGCGACCGTCGATGTCGTTGCCGGTGTGCAGGTTGGTGGTGTAGCCGTCGCGCTTGAGGTAGAGCCCGGCCAGCCGCAGCGCCGCCTTGTCGCCCAGAGGCAGGTTGACCATGCCGCGCAGCGTCAGGCTGTCGTAATTGCCATACTCGATCGAGGCCGAGCTGGCGTTCTCCAGCACCGGGCGGGCGGTCAGCAGATTGACCACGCCGCCGGTGGCATTGCGGCCGAACAAGGTCCCTTGCGGACCGCGCAGCACCTCGATGCGCTCCATGTCGAAATATTCGCTTTCCTGCAGCCGGGTCAGGATCAGCGGCATGTCGTTGATGTGGACGCCGACGCCGCCTTCGCCGCTGCCGCCGATGGCGGTCTGACCGATGCCGCGAATGGCGATGTTGGCGCCCTGGAAATTGCCGGCGGAAAAACTCAGGCCCGGTGTGCTGAACTGCAGGTCGCTGAAGCCCTCGATCTGGCGCCGCGCCATGTCGTCGCCGCTGAAGGCGGTGATGGCGATGGGCACGTCCTGCGCGGTTTCCGCCTGACGCTGCGCGGTGACGATGATGTCGTCGATGCCGCCGCCCGTTTCGGTGTCGTCGGCTTTTGCCGGCAAGGCCCAGCCCATGACAATCACCAGCGCCGTGGCGGCGCTCGCCCGCAACTCATTCCGCATCAGACCCAACGGCGCGCGACACGCCGCCCCCTTGTTCATTGCCCATCTTGTTGAACAGGCGACTATGGGCGCCAATTGACCAAGTCAACTGTCGCTCGATTAATAATATGTTGAATAAATAATCAGCTTCCGTTGCGCGGACATTGCGCGCGGTCGAGCAGTAACTGGTCGGCGAGCACCAGCGCCATCATCGCTTCCGCGACGGGGGCGGCGCGGATGCCGACGCACGGGTCGTGACGGCCCTTGGTCAGCACATCCACTTCCGCGCCGGCGCGGGTGATGCTCGGCACCGGCGTCAGGATGGACGATGTCGGTTTGATCGCCAGTCGGACAATGACGTCCTGGCCCGTCGAGATGCCGCCGAGAATGCCGCCGGCGTGGTTGGACAGAAACACCGGCCGGCCATCGGCGCCCAGGCGCATGGGGTCGGCGTTGTCCTCGCCGCGCAGGCGGGCCGCGGCGAAGCCGTCGCCGATCTCGACGCCCTTGACCGCATTGATGCTCATCATCGCGCTGGCGAGCTCCTGGTCCAGCTTGGCGTAGAGCGGCGCGCCCAGACCGACGGGCACGCCGGTCGCCACCACCTCGACCACCGCCCCCAGCGAGGAGCCGTCCTTGCGGGCGGCGTCCAGCGCGGTCGCCCAGCGGTCGGCGGCGGCAGGGTCCGGGCAGAAGAACGGGTTGGCGTCGATGGCGGCATCATCAAACCGGGTGCGGTCGATGGCCTCACCGCCCAGTTCCACCAGATAGCCGCGGATACGGATGCTTTCGCCGAGGATGACCCGGGCGACGGCGCCGGCGGCGACGCGGGCCGCGGTCTCGCGCGCCGAGGAACGCCCGCCGCCGCGATAGTCGCGGATGCCGTACTTGGCGTCATAGGTGTAGTCGGCGTGACCGGGGCGATAGCGCTCGGCGATGTCGCCATAGTCCTTCGAGCGCTGGTCGGTGTTCTCGATCAGCAGACTGATCGGCGTTCCGGTGGTGCGCCCCTCGAACACGCCGGAGAGGATGCGCACCTGATCCGGTTCCTGGCGCTGGGTGGTGAAGCGGGACTGGCCGGGGCGGCGCTTGTCGAGGAACGGCTGGATATGGGCTTCACTGAGCGGCAGGCCCGGCGGGCAGCCGTCGACCACCGCGCCCAGCGCCGGCCCGTGGGATTCCCCCCAGGTGGTGAAGCGCAGCAGGTGGCCGAAGCTGTTCCAGGACATGGGTCGTCTCGGCTCCGTCAGGCGAGCGCGATGTCGGGCGCGTCCTCGGCCTTCATGCCGATGACGTTGTAGCCGGCATCCACGTGGTGGATTTCGCCGGTCACGCCGGAGGCGAGGTCGGACAGCAGATAGAGCCCGGCGCCGCCGACGTCCTCGATGGTGACGTTGCGTCGCAGCGGCGAGTTCAGCTCGTTCCACTTCAGAATGTAGCGGAAGTCACCGATGCCGGAGGCCGCCAGCGTCTTGATCGGGCCGGCGGAGATGGCGTTGACGCGGATGTTGTCCGGACCCAGGTCCATGGCGAGATATTTGACGCTGGTCTCCAGCGCCGACTTGGCGACGCCCATCACGTTGTAGTGCGGCACCACCTTCTCGGCGCCATAATAGGTCAGCGTCAGCAGCGAGCCGCCGTTTGGCATCAGCGCCATCGCGCGCCGGGCGACGGCGGTGAAGGAATAGCAGCTGATGTTCATGGTCATCAGGAAGTTGTCGAGCGAGGTGTCGGCGTAGCGGCCGCGCAGCTCGTCCTTGTTGGAGTAGCCGATGGCATGCACCACGAAGTCGATGGTGCCCCAGCGCGCCTGAAGCGCGGCGAAGGTCGCATCGATGGAGTCCATGCTGGAGACGTCGCACTCCAGCAGGAAATCCTGCCCGATCGACTCCGCCAGCGGACGCACCCGCTTCTCCAGCGCCTCGCCCTGATAGCTGAACGCCAGCTCGGCGCCCTGCGCGTGCACTGCCTGGGCAATACCCCAGGCCAGCGATCGGTCGTTGGCGACCCCCATGATGAGGCCGCGTTTACCCGCCATCAGACCTGTCATTCGCTCACCTTCGCATGTTGGTCATGAATGTGGCCGCGTCCATCGCACGGGCATGGCAGCGGGTCAACTCGATCGAGATTTCCGGTTTTCATCCAATAACTTGAGCGCAGCGTTGAGCTGCGCGCCCATGACCAGACCGGCGCCGACGACGTAGAAGAACAGCAGCGCCACCATGACGCCGGCCAGGCTGCCGTAGGTCAGGTCGTAGGAGCCGAGCATCGCCAGCACCTTGGGCAGCAGGTAGGCGGTGGCGATCCAGGCCGCGGTGGTGAGCACGGCGCCGGGCCAGTGGGCGCGCGGTCGCGCCCGCCGGGGGGTCAGCGACAGAAACAGGCCGTAGAGGCCGAGGAACAGGCCAAGCGGCAGGACGCCAAAACGCAGCCAGCCAAGGGCCTCGATCGCACCTTCCGCGAACGGCAGATAGGTCAGCGCCAGCTTGCGCGCCGCGCCATAGGCGAACTGACCGGCCATCGCCAGCAGCAGCAGGATGGCAGAACCGATGACGATGACGAAGGACTCCAGCCGATACTGCCACATCGACCGTCCGGAGTCGTGGTTGTAGGCCTTGTGAATGATCACGCGCACGGTTTCGATGAAACTGGCGGCGGTCCAGATCGCGACTACGGCGCCGAAGGTGAGCAGTCCGCGCCCGCTCTGGCCAATCACCTGGTTGATCGGGTCCGCCAGCGCGGTCGCGACGTTGGGCGGCATGGCGTCCAGGAACGCGTGCACCGCCTCAAGTCCAGCCGTGGTGCGGCCGATGGCACCCGCCAGCACGACCAGGAAGATCATGAACGGGAACAGCGCCAGCAGCGCCAGATAGGCAAGGTTGCCGGAGAGGATGAAGCCGTCGTCGTCCCAGAATCCGAGCACGGCGGTGCGCACCACGGCGAAGGCGGTCTGAAGCGGGGCGGGCAGCCGGTCGAGCATCAGCCCAATGTGCCGGCCGCGCGCCCGCGCGTCCAGCGCCGGCTTACTTGAACAGGTGATCCCGGGGATTGGCTGTGCGGCCTTCGCTCCATGACTCGACGAAGGCCTTGAGCTTGGGGTCGTCGGCCGGAATGTCCACCAGCAGCGTCACCATCTGGTCGCCGCGGGTGCCGTCCTTGCCGGTGAAGCCCTTGCCGCGCAGCCGCAGCACCTTGCCGGAGTTGGAGCCGGCGGGGATGGTGAGCATGACCGCGCCGTCGACGGTCGGCACCTTGACCTTGCCACCCAGCACCGCCTCGTCGAGCCGGACCGGCAGGTCGAGGAGTACCTGGTCGCCCTCGCGGGCAAACCAGGCGTGCGGGCCGACATGCAGCGTCACCAGCGCGTCGCCGGCACCACCGGGGCCGGGGTCGCCCTGGCCGGCCAGGCGCAGCTGCTGGCCGTCGGTGAAGCCCGGCGGCAGCTTGATCTCGATGGTCTTGCCGGTGCGCAGGGTCAGCCGCTGCGGCTCCAGCCGGGCGGCCTGCTCGAAGGGGATGGTCAGCCGGTACTCGACCGAGCGGCCCCTGGGGCGCGGACGACCACCGCCCGTTCCCGCGCCGCCACCCATGCCGCCACCACTGAAGCCGCCGCCAAACCCGGCGCCGCTCGCCCGGCCGCCGCCGAAGAACTGCGAGAAGATGTCCATCGGGTCGCCTTCGAACCCGAAGCCGCCGCCGGCAGCGTTGCCGCGGGTACGATAGGCCTGTTCGAACGCCGAGCGCGGCGCGCCGTCGGGGCCGATCTCGCCGCGGTCGAACTGGGCGCGCTTGTCGGCGTCACCAATGATGTCATAGGCCGTCGTAACGTCGGAGAACCGCTCCGCCGCCTTGGGGTCGTTCTTGTTGCGATCCGGGTGCAGCTCCTTGGCGAGCTTGCGGTATGCCTTCTTGATCTCGGCCTCGCTGGCAGTGCGGGCCACACCGAGAACGCTATAGGGGTCCTTTGCCATCGATCACCTCACCTGTTGCAAAAATGCAACGCTTGGCTTTCAAGGTAGTCATCGCGGTGGCGGTTGTGAAGGGTGTTGCCGATGCCGGCCCGCCCGGCGTAAACCCCATGCATGACCGACGAAACCGATCCCTTCGCGCTGTTTAGCCACTGGTTCGCCGAGGCCGAGGCCAAAGAGCTGAATGACCCCAACGCCGTCGCCGTGGCCAGCGCCGACGCGCAGGGCCGGCCGTCGCTGCGGATGGTCCTGCTCAAGGGGTGGGATGAGCGCGGGTTCGTCTTCTACACCAACTTCGAGAGCCGCAAGGGCGAGCAGCTGCGGGTCAATCCGCATGCAGCACTGCTGTTCCACTGGAAGTCGTTGCGCCGCCAGATCCGCATCGAGGGCCCGGTGGCGCCGGTGGCGCCGGAGGAGGCGGATGCCTATTTCGCCAGCCGGCCGCGCGACTCGCAGATCGGCGCCTGGGCGTCCGACCAGTCCCGCCCGCTGGACAGCCGGGCCGCGTTCATGGGGCGCATCGCCAAGACAGCCGCCCGCTTCGGGCTTGGCACCGTGCCGCGTCCGCCGCATTGGTCGGGCTTCCGGGTGGCGCCGGAGCGCATCGAGTTCTGGGAAGACCGGCCGTTTCGCCTGCATGAACGCCGGCTGTTCACCCGCGATGCCGGTGGCGGCTGGGTCTGGACCTGGCTGTATCCGTGAGCGGTTCGCGCGCCACCATCGCCCGGCTGACCCGCAGGGCCGCCATCGCCTCGACGGTGGTCGCGGTGCTGCTGATCGTCCTCAAGGTGGTGGCGACGGCCAAGACCGGCTCTGTCGCCATGCTGGGGTCGCTGGCGGATTCGGCACTGGATCTGCTCGCCTCGCTGATCACGCTGTTCGCGGTCAAGGTGGCGGCGACACCAGCCGACGACCAGCACCGTTTCGGTCACGGCAAGGCGGAGGCCATTGCCGCGCTGATGCAGACCGGCATCATCCTGGTCTCGGCGGCGGGCATCGGCCTGCGGGCGGTAGACCGCTTCATTCATCCCCAGCCGGTGGTGGCGCCAGAGATGGGCGTCGGTGTGTCGCTGGTCGCGATCGTCGCAACACTGCTGCTGGTGCTCTATCAGCGGATGGTGGTGCAGCGCACCCGGTCGATCGCCATCCGCACCGACCAGCTGCATTACCAAAGCGACCTGCTGCTCAACAGTTCGGTCATCGCCGCCCTGGTCATCGAGGCCTGGGCCGGCCTGCATGGCGCCGACGCGCTGTTCGGCATCGGCATCGCGCTCTATCTCGCCTGGGGGGCGGTGCGTGCCGCCAGTCACGCGCTCGACATGCTGATGGACAAGGAATGGCCCGCCGCCCGCCGGCGACAGGTCATCGACATCGTCGAGGCCCATCCGCAGGTGCGTGGCCTGCATGAATTGCGGACCCGCTCCAGCGGCGCCGACGAGTTCATCCAGTTCCACATCTGGGTTGACGCCGACATGACGGTCGCCGCCGCGCACAAGGTCGCCGACGCGGTGGAAGACGCGCTGGCGCGCGCCTTCCCGCAGGCTGACATCCTGATCCACGTCGACCCGGAGGGGCACCGGGAGCGGCGCCGGCGCGCACTGGATGCCCCGGAAACGGAGGCCGCCCCATGACCTTGCCGCTCTATCAGGTGGATGCCTTCGCCAGCCGGCCGTTTGCTGGCAATCCCGCCGCCATCATGCCGCTGCAGGCCTGGTTGCCGGGCGAGACCATGCAGGCGATCGCGGCGGAGAACAATCTGGCGGAAACCGCCTTTCTGGTGGCGACGCCCGGCGGGGACGGGGATTATCTGATCCGCTGGTTCACGCCGACGGTGGAGGTCGCCTTGTGCGGCCATGCCACGCTGGCGGCGGCCCATGTGGTCTATGCCCATCTCGGGCACACGCGCGCCGACATCCGCTTCACCACCCTGAGCGCTGGCACTCTGGTGGTCAGCCGCGACGCCGTCGGGCGGATCAACCTCGACTTTCCCGCCTATCACGTCGCGCCGGCCGCCCTGCCCGGGCTGGCCGAGGCGCTGGGGGCGGTGCCGCAGGCCGTGCTGCACCACGGCGGATATTGGCTCGCCCGCTTTGCCGATGCCGCAGCGGTGGCGGCGCTGGCGCCCGATATGGCGGCGCTGAAGCGCCTGGACGCGCAGGTGATGGCGACCGCGCCGGGCGCGGACTGCGATTTCGTCTCCCGCTTCTTCGCGCCGTCGGTGGGGATCGACGAAGACCCGGTGACCGGCTCGGCCCATTGCCGGCTGATCCCCTACTGGGCGGCTGAACTGGGTAAGACCGCACTGTTCGCGCGCCAGATTTCGCGGCGTGGCGGCGAGCTGTGGTGCCACCTGCGGGGCGACCGCGTCGACATGGCGGGTCACGCCATCGAAGTGATGCGCGGCGCGTTTCTGCTGTAGACGCGTCCGGGCTTCCAGTCGCGTCGGATGGACCGCGGCTGGTCGGAACCATGGCGATCTGCAACACAGACCAATTCATTCGTCTTAGCAGTTTGTTCAGAGGTGTGTGGTATCGACTCTCCATCAAAATATCAGGTGTTCACGCCCTGGCCTGCCTTGTGGCCGCCAGGCGATGGATGCCGGGAGAGGGAGGACACCCATGAACATGCTGGATCACGCGCCGATCGCGCGGAAGATGCTGATCACCCTGATCGTGCCGGTGCTGGCGCTGGTTCTGGCGCTGGGCTGGACGGGCTTGCAGAGCCGGGAAAAGGCCATTGAGGCCGCTCAGCTGGAGACGCTGTCGCGATTCACCGTCGATCTCAGTGCGTTGATCCACAACATGCAGCGTGAACGCGGCGCCACCGCCACATTCCTCAGCAGCCGTGGCGCGGAAATGCGGGATACCTTGCCGGGCCTGCGCCAGGCTACCGACACTGCCCGTCGGGATTTTGCCAGGGCGCTGGAGCGGATCGATGTCGCCAGCTATTCCCCGCGCTTCCAGTCGGGTCTTGAGGCCAGCCTCGGCCAGATCAGGCTGCTCGACGCCAACCGTCAGCGCGTGGACGCCATGGCGGTCAGTCCGGCCGATGCCGCCGGTTACTATACGGCCACCATTGGCGGCCTGCTGGACGTCGCGGGAGAGGGCTCGAAGGCCAGCAGCAGCTCGCGGGTGTCGAACGCGGTTGTCGCCTACCTCAGCTTCATGGCGGCCAAGGAGCGGGCGGGCCAGGAGCGGGCCACCGGGGCCGCCGGGCTGGCCGCCGGCCAGTTCACGCCCGCGCAGTTCAACACGCTGGTGGGTCTGATCAGCGTGCAGGATGCGCTGTTCCGCAACTTCGAGGTTTACGGGACGCCCGATCTGGTCAAGGCCTACCAGGATACCATGCGTGGTGGCGCCACCGCCGAACTCCAGCAGCTGCGCCAGGCGATTATCCAGGCCGGCGCTGGCGCGCGGCTTGATGGCGTGTCGGCGCAGCAGTGGTTCGAGACCGCGACGCGGCGCATTGATGCCATCAAGACCGTGGAGGACAAGATCGCCCTCGATCTCGGCCAGACCGCGCTGGGCATCGAGCGTGATGCCAGTCGCGAATCCTGGCTGGTGCTGGTCGGCGCCGGACTCATTCTGGTGGTCAGCGGCATGGTCGCCTGGGGTGCCTCGCGCTCGATCATCGTGCCGATCCGGAACATGACGCGGGCCATGCAGCAACTCGCCGCCGGCGATCTTGGCGTCATGGTGCACGGTGGCGACCGGCGCGACGAGATCGGCGCCATGGCGCGGGCGACCCAGGTCTTCAAGGAGGCCGGCATCGAGAAGCAGCGGCTGGAAGCCGAGCAGGCGCGGTTGCGCCATGAGCGGGAGGAAGCCGAGGCCGCCGCGCGCCGCGAGAAGGAGGCCGCCGAGCAGGCGGCGCGTGACCGCGAGGAGGCCCAGCGGCAGGCGGCGGAGCGCGACCGCAAGGCGATGCTCAACCAGCTGGCGCAGGATCTCGATACGGTCGTCGGCAGCCTGGTCACCACCGTGTCGGCGGCCGCGACCCAGTTGCAGGGGGCGGCGCAGGACATGTCGGAGGCGGCGAGCGAAACCAGCCGGCAGTCCACCGCAGTGGCCAGTGCCGCCGAGCAATCGTCGGCGAGTATCCAGACGGTGGCATCGGCGACCGAGGAGCTGGCGGCGTCCGTGCAGGAAATCGGCCGTCAGGCACAGCAGTCGAGCGAGGTGTCGGAGAAAGCGGTGGAGCAGGCGCAGGTCAGCACCGACGCCGTGACCGGCATGGTGACGATCGCCGACCGGATCAGCGGTGTCATCGAGATCATCAATGCCATCGCCAGCCAGACCAACCTGCTGGCACTCAACGCCACCATCGAGGCGGCGCGCGCCGGCGACGCCGGCAAGGGCTTCGCCGTGGTGGCCTCGGAGGTCAAGCAGCTGGCGGGTCAGACCGCCAGCGCCACCCAGGAGATCGCGGGCGAGATTCAGGCCATCCAGTCGGCGACCAAACATTCCTCGGCCGCCATTGCCACCTTCACCGGCATGGTGGAGGACATGAGCCGTATCGCCACCTCGATTGCCTCGGCCGTCAATCAGCAGAGCGCCGCGACCGACGAGATCACGCGCAGCGTCCAGGACGTGGCGCAGGGCGCGCAGACCGTGACGACCAACATCGTCGGCGTCACCCAGGCAGCCGACCGCGCCGGAATCGGTTCGGCGCAGGTGCTGGACGCGGCGCGTCAGCTCACCGGACAGGCCGCGCATCTGCGGGCGCAAGTGGATGGCTTCCTGACGACCTTGCGGCAGGCGGCCTGACCGGCGCGCCAGGGTACGAGGTTCGGCGGCGAGGGCATGGTGGCTTGCGTTCAGGAGCCACTGAGCCCCGCCGTCTGCTGCTCGTCCCGGCGGGGGGGATTCTTAATCAGCATTTAAGCATTCCGGGTGCATAAGGCACCAATGGACGACATGCGCGCGGTGGATCTCTCTGGCCTCAAGTGGTCGCTGCGATGGCGCCATGGACTGGCCTTGGTCCTGATCGCGGCGTCGGTGACGCTGGGCTTTCTGCTGACCTATCGCATCGCGCACCGGCAGGAAGAAATCTTCGAACTGATGCAGATCGCCGGTCGGCAGAGCATGCTGTCCCAGCGGATCGCCTTCAACGTCCGGCGGCTGCCGGCGGCTGCCCAGATCAATGCCTACGAATATGCGCGACGTCAGCTCGTGTGGTCGATTGAACTGCTGGAGCGTGACCACAAGACGCTGATCGCGGCGGTGGGCGGGCCTGGCAGCCATGCCCAACTGAACCAGGTCTATTTCGCGCCGCCGATTCGTCTTGATGTGCGGGTGCGTGAATATATTCGCGCGGCGCGGCGGGTGGCTGGCACACCGATTGACGACCCGGCGCTGTGGAAAGATGCCCTGGACCAGTTCAACGCCCGCCGGCCGACCGAGATGATGCGTCACCTCGGCCGGGCGGTATCGGCCTTCGAACGGGATGGACAGGCGGATATCGCGCGTCTGCAGGGCTTTCAGATTGTCGCCTGGGGCGCGACGCTGCTGCTGCTGCTGGCGGAATTGGTTTTCATCTTCCGTCCGATGGAGCGACGGACGGTCAGGGCATTTGGCGCACTGCAGCGCCTGGAAAACCAGTACCGCGAGCTGATCGACAACGCCGTCTACCCCATGCTGATTACGGTGGATAGCAAGACGGTGCTCATCAACCGCGCGTTCGCCGAACTGTTCGGTTACCGCGATACCGCCGAGACCCTGGTGCTGGCCTCCGGCGGCCGGCTGGCCTCGCCGGCGATGATGGATTCGCTGCGGGCGGCATTGCAGGACATCGGCGCGGGGCGTCAGCGCCAGGTGACGCTGACGGGCCAGGTCTATCGCAGCGACGGCAAGCCGATGTGGGTCAAGGCCGTGCTGGCGCCTGCCGACTGGTTCGGCGTGTCCGCCGTGCAGACGGTCCTTTTCGATATCACCGAGCAACGCAACCGCGAGCGCGAACTGCAGGTCCAGCGCGAGCGGATCGAGGCGCAGGCGGCGGCGCTGGAAAAACAGGCCAGGGACGCGGAGCTGGCCCGGCAGGAAAGCGAGCGGTCGCGCCGCTTCGCGGAAACGCTGATCGACACCATGCCCAATCCGGTGGTGGTGAAGGATCTGGATGGCCGTTACATCCGCGCCAATCCCGCATTCCACAACGTTCATTTCGCGGTCGGTCAGCCCGTGCTCGGGCAGACCGTCCATGAACTGGTGCCGCCGGATGTGGCCGAACGCATCACGGTCGCCGAGGAGGTGGTCATTGCCACCGGGCAGCCGCAGAGTGTGGATTACGTCATTCCCGCCAGCGATGGCGATCGCCATTATCTCAGCGCCAAGGCGCCGATCCTGTCCACGGAGGGGCAGGTGGAGGGTCTCATCACCGTCATCGTCGACGTCACGTCGGCCAAACGGCTGGAGGGCGAGCTGCGGGAGCTGGCGACGCGCGATCCGCTCACCGGCGCTTGCAACCGCCGTGGCTTCCGGCCGTTTGCGGAGGCGGCGGCGGACATATGGCGGCTTACCGGGCGCGAATGGTCGCTGATCGCCTTCGACATCGACCACTTCAAGCAGGTCAACGACGCTTTCGGTCATGCGACGGGCGATCAGGTGCTCGAACTGATGGCGGCGATGGTGGCCAGCCGGTTGCGGGCGGACGATTGCCTGGTGCGCCTTGGTGGCGAGGAATTCGCCATCCTGCTGCCGGGCGTGGGTGTTGATGACGCCGCACGTCTGGCTGAACGCCTGCGAGCCGCTGTCGAGGCCACGAGCGTCCCCACACCGCGCGGACCGCTGCGCTTCACCATCAGCCTGGGCGTTGTTGGTGGCGCGGGCGACATTGAGGAAGCCCTGAAACGCGCGGACGCGGCCCTGTATCAGGCCAAACGTCAGGGGCGCAATCAGGTGGTCCGGGATGACATCGTGCCCGCGGTCCGGCCCTGGGTGATCAACGCCGAGTAATCCCGGGTGCAGACGGGTCGCGCCAGCGACGGGCGGCGGCATCGTCGCTTGTCCGGGCGTCGACCCAGTGGCGATCGCCGCCGCGTTCCTCCAGTTTCCAGAATGGCGCGCGTGTCTTCAGCCAGTCCATGATGAACATGGCCGCCTCGAACGCGGCCTGACGATGGGCCGAGGCCGTGGCCACCAGCACGATCTGGTCGCCCGGTGTCAGGCGGCCGAACCGGTGGATCACCGTACCGCCCTGCAAGGGCCAGCGGGCCTCGGCCTCGGCGCAGATGGCGGCGAGCTGGCGCTCGACCATGCCGGGGTAGTGCTCCAGCGTCATCGCCGTCAGCGGCGCGCCATCGGCCATGTCACGCACCAGGCCGGTGAAGGTGACGATGGCGCCGATGTCGGCTCGGCCGGCGCGCAGCCGGTCGACCTCCGCGGCGAGGTTGAAATCCTCGGCCTGGACACGGAGGCCGATCATCCGCCGGTCACGGGTGGGAAGATGGCAATCTCGCGGGCGCTGGCGACGGGCGTGCTCATGTCGGCGAATATCTGATCGACCGCGACACGCAGGCGCGTCCGGTCGGCGAACGCCTCGGCATGGCCGGCGCTGCGGCGGCCAAGCCAGTCCAGCAGGTCGGCGACCGTGGTCACCGTAGCCGGCGGCGCGAGGGCTTCCGCGTCCAGTCCGATGCGTTCACGCACCCAGGCGAAGTAGAGGAGGTGCATCGCATGTCATCCTAGCTCATGTGCCGGATGCCGACCCGCAGATAGTCGTAGCCGGTAATCGCCGTCATTGCCGCTGCCAGCCAAAGGCAGAGCAGACCGACTTCATGGGCCGGCAGCCAGGAGAACTGGAACCGGGCGGCGCCCTCCAGGATCAGCGCGCCGAGCGCGATCATCTGGAAGGCGGTCTTCCATTTGGCCAGCCGGCTCACCGGCACCGAGACCTTAACACCCGCCAGGAATTCGCGCAGACCCGATACCGCGATCTCGCGCAGCAGGATGATGATGGCGGCGATCACATGCACGCCGGATATCACCCGCTCCGCCACCAGCATGATGATGACCGCGGCGACCATGATCTTGTCGGCGATCGGGTCAAGGAACTGACCAAGCTTGGACACCGTACCCTGGGCTCGCGCCAGATAGCCGTCGATATAGTCGGTGATGCCGGCGACGCAGAACAGGGCAAACGCCCCCAGCGAACCGATCCAGGTCGGCCCCCACAGCATGAATACCAGCAGGGGAACCGCGAAGATGCGGCTCAGCGTCAGCAGATTGGGCAGGCTCGTCAACATGGTCGGGCCACACTAGGCGAGTCGGCCGATGGGCTCAACCGCCCTTGGCGGAGAGTCTGGCGTGCCCGTGCCGCCATCGACCGGCGGCTCGGCGTGTCCTCGGCTGAACAGGGCGACGACGCGGCGCGTGCGGTGACGGAACGAACCCTGGCGGCGGGGGCAATATCCAATTTGGTGGAAACCATGAGTGTCACAGTGCCGGTTTGGAGAATTCCACCGTGACATGATCCCTCTTGCCGCAGGCGCTGGGGCAGTTACCATGCGCGCCTTCATTCATGTCGTTCTTGATCAGCTGTTATTGGAGAGTCTCAATGATGTCAGTGACGCAAGCCGTGGCATCACGGCGTTCGGTGCGTGCATTCCTGGATACCCCGGTGTCGGTCGATACCATCCGTGATGTGCTTGCCAAGGCATCCCGCGCGCCGTCGGGCGGCAACCTGCAACCCTGGCAGATCCATGTGCTGGCCGGCGACGCCATGGCCCGCTTCAAGGCGATCATGGCCAAACGGGTGCAGGAAGCGCCAATGGGCGAGCCGCCTTACGAGTTCGATGTCTACCCCAAGGATCTCAAGGCGCCGTACAGCAACTACCGCTTCCAGGTCGGCGAGGACATGTATGGCGTGCTGGGCATCCCGCGCGAGGACAAGCTTGCCCGCATGATGTGGTTCGCCAACAACTACCAGTTCTTCGGCGCGCCGCTGGCGATCTTCTGCTACGTCGACCGTCAGATGGGGGCGCCGCAGTGGTCCGACCTCGGCATGTACCTGCAGACGGTGATGCTGCTGTTGCGCGAGGCCGGTCTCGACAGTTGCCCGCAGGAATGCTGGTCGATCTTCCACAAGACCGTGGACGCCTTCCTCCAGCCGCCCGCCGAGCAGATGCTCTTTTGCGGCATGGCGATCGGCTACAAGGATAGCGACGCCGTGGTGAACCGGCTGGTGGCGCGGCGCGCGCCGCTGGAGGACTTCACGACTTTTCACGTCGACTGATCGGACCACCATCGTCCGGCGTGAAGCGTCGCCTAGACTTTACGTTTACGTCAACGTAAAGCTGGGTGCGGGAGTATCTGTATGACCGATCAATCGCTGACCGACCTCGAAATCGAGGAACAGGCGCCCATCGAGGCCGTCGAGTTTCGCGGCCTGAGCTATCCGTTCGGTCGCTGGTGGCCGGCGCCGGGCGAGCTCAAGGAGGTGGCGGCCGGCGTGCTGTGGCTGCGGATGCCGATGCCGGCGGGGCTCGACCATATCAACCTCTACGTGCTCGACGACGGCGACGGCTGGGTGCTGGTGGACACCGGATTGCGCACCGACGAGACCCGCGCGCTGTGGCAAGGGCTGCTGGCGGGGCCGCTGGGCGGCAAGCCGGTCACCCGCGTCATCGTCACCCACATGCATCCCGACCATCTCGGACAGGCGGGCTGGCTGTGCCGGCACACCGGCGCCACCTTGTGCATGACGCGCGGCGAGTATCTGACCGCCCGCATGCTGATGCTCGACCAGCAGGAGGAGCCGCCGGTCGAGGCGATGACCTTCTACGGCCGCGCCGGCTGGGACGGCGAGGATCTGGAGGCCTTCCGTGGCCGTGGCTGGGGGCGGTTTGGCAACGCGGTGACACCGTTGCCGGTGCAGTATCACCGGATGCGGGATGATGACGCGCTGACCATTGGCGGGCGGACCTGGCGGGTGGTGGTCGGGCGCGGTCATTCGCCCGAACATGCCTGTCTGGTGTGCGAGGAGGCGGGGGTGCTGATCGCCGGTGACCAGGTGCTGCCGCGCATCACGCCCAACGTCTCGGTGCATGTGGCGGAATTCGATGCCAACCCGCTGGAGGAATGGTTCGACAGTCTCGATCGGCTGAAGCTGCTGCCTGACAGTCTGCTGGTATTGCCGTCGCACAATGAGCCCTTCCATGGCCTGCATGCGCGCCTTGACCAGCTGCGGCTCGACCATGAGCGCAAGCTCGACCGCCTGATCGAGCGTTGCCGCGAACCGCGCAAGGTGCGCGAGACCTTCGAGACGCTGTTCAAGCGACCGATCACCAACAGCGACATCATGATGGCGACCGGCGAGGCGCTGTCGCACCTGCACTATCTTGAAGGTCAGGGGCGGCTGCGGCGCCAGCGCGAGGCCGACCACGACCTGTTCGTGGTGCCGTGACGAGGTTAGGATGATCCGACCGCGCTCGGCCATGACGCGCGGCGGACGGGGAGGACAGGCGTGACAGAAAGGCCGTGGCTCGAAGGGTATAGTCATGCCCAGCCGTGGGACACTCCGTTCGAGGCACTGCCGGTGCCGGCGCTGCTCGAACGCTCGGCGGCGCGCCAGCCCGACGCGCCCTACCTCGACTTTCTCGGCCGTCGCTGGACCTACCGCGAGATTGCCGAACAGGTGACGCGCGCGGCGCGCGGGTTCCAGATTCTCGGGGTCGGCAAGGGCATCAAGGTTGGCCTGTTCCTGCCCAACTGCCCGCATTACGTGATCGCCTACTACGCCATTCTCAAGGCCGGCGGCACGGTGGTGAACTTCTCGCCGCTCTATTCGGCCTCGGAGCTGCAGGCACAGGTCGAGGACTCGCAGACCGACATCATGGTCTGTCTCGACGTCGCCAGCCTGTACGCCACCATGTCGGAAGTGCTGGAGACCTCGCGGCTGCGCTGCCTGGTGGTGGGCTCGCTCGCGGACGCGCTGCCGCCGGCCAAGAGCCTGCTCTACCGGGTGTTCAAGCGGCGCGAGCAGGCGAAGGTGAAGCTCGATATCCGCCATATCGGCTTCGATGAGCTGCTGGCCAACGATGGCAACCTCCGCCCGGTCGAGATCGATCCCGAACGCGATCTGGCGTTGCTGCAGTACACCGGCGGCACCACCGGCGTGCCCAAGGGGGCGATGCTGACGCACGCCAACCTGACCATCAATGCCCAGCAGGTGGCGGCGATCGACGAGAAAGCGCGCGAGGGCCATGACCGCATGTTCGGCGCGCTGCCCTTCTTCCACGTGTTCGCCAACACCGTGGTGCTGAATCTCACCACGCTGGTGGGTGCCGAAATCGTCATGCTGCCGAAATTCGAGCTGACCCAGGCGCTGAAAACCATCCACAAGCGCCGCGTCACCGTGGTGCCGGGCGTGCCCACGATGTATACTGCCCTGCTGTCGCATCCCAAGCTCGATAAGTACGACCTGACCTCGATTCGCCTGTGCATTTCCGGCGGCGCGCCGATGCCGGTGGAACTGAAAAAGCAGTTCGAGGCCAAGACTGGCGCCATCGTGTCGGAAGGCTATGGCCTGACCGAGAGTTCGGGTGTCGTTTCCACCAATCCCTTTCATGGCGAGAACCGGCCGGGCTCCATCGGCCTGCCGCTGCCGGGGACCGACATCATCATCGTCGACAAGGAAGACCCGACCCGGGTGTTGCCGCAGGGCGAGGCGGGCGAGATCACCATCGTCGGCCCGCAGGTGATGCGCGGCTACTGGCAGCGTTCGGGCGATCTGGTGTTCGCCGATGGCCGGCTGCGCACCGGCGACGTCGGTTACATCGATGCCGACGGCTACACCTTCATCATCGACCGCCTGAAGGACATGATCATGGTCGGTGGCTTCAAGGTCTACCCGCGCATGATCGAGGAGGCGCTCTACCAGCACCCGGCGGTCAAGGAAGCGACGGTGATCGGCATTCCCGACGCCTATCTCGGCCAGAAGCCCAAGGCGTTCGTGGTGCTGAAGTCCGAGGCGGCGGCCGGTGTCGATGGTACCGCTCTGCTCGATTATCTGAAGGACAAGGTCGCCAAGCACGAGCGGCCGGTGGCGGTGGAAGTCCGAGATGCGCTGCCCAAGACGATGATCGGCAAACTGTCGAAGAAGGAACTGGTGGCGGAAGAGGAAGCGAAACGCACCGCGGCCGGCAAAGGGAGCTGAACGTTCATGGGTCTGCTGACGGGCAAGGTGGCGGTGGTGACGGGCGGTGGCGGCGGCCTGGGGCGCGCCTATGCGCTGCTGTTCGCGCGGGAAGGCGCGCGCGTGGTGGTCAACGACTATGGCGGCAATCGCGACGGCACCGGTGCCGGCACCGCGCCGGCGGCCGAGAAGGTGGTCGAGGAAATCCGCGCCGCCGGGGGCGAGGCGGTGGCCAATGCCGCCGATGTGCGCACCATGGCCGGCGGCGAGAGCATTCTTGAAACCGCACTGGCGGCGTTTGGCCGGGTCGATATTCTGGTCAACAACGCCGGCATTCTGCGCGACAAGACCCTCCTCAAGACCGAGGAGGAGGACTGGGATCAGGTGATCGCCGTGCACCTGAAGGGGGCGTTCTGCGTCACCAAGCCGATTTTCGCCTGGATGAAGGACAATGGCGGCGGCGTCATTGTCAACACCACCTCGACGTCGGGCATCATCGGCAATTTCGGCCAGTCGAACTACGCGGCGGCCAAGGCCGGCCTGTGGGGCCTGTCGCACGTGCTGGCGCTGGAGGGCATGCGCTATGGCATCCGCGTCTGGGCCTTCGCGCCGACGGCCGCCACGCGGATGACCGAAGGGCTGATCCCGCCCGAGATCGCCGAGAAGTGGACGCCGGACCGGCTGGCGCCGGTGGTGCTCTACATGGTGAGCGACCTTTCCAAGCAGCACACCGGCAAGACGCTGACGGCGACCGGCACCAATGTGATGGAATTGAAGCTTGTCAGCGGGGCGGGCTTTGCCACCGGTGCTGAGCCGTTCACCGCCGAGTCGATCGCCGCGCACGAGGATGAGATTTACGCGCCGGAAGGCAGCATCCATTTCCTGCGCTAGTCCGCAAGGACGCCGCGCGCCAGACAGTCCGGCGGATTATGCGCCGACCTGCCACGCCCACCGGGTGGCATTGCCTGCAAGGAGCTTTTAGCCATCGGTCGATTGTCCGCACCAACAACAACACCGGACCGGCCGTTTCAGACCTGGGGAGATTTTGACAATGGATTTTGATTTTTCCGACGATCAGAAATTCATGAAGGAGCAGGCGCGCAAGTTCCTCAAGGAACAGTGCGACAGCCGCGTGGCGCGTGGCGTGCTCAACGACCCGGCGCGCGGCTATGACGCCGATCTGTGGCGCAGGATCGCCGGGATGGGCTGGCTCGGCATTCCGATCGCCGAACAGCATGGCGGGCTGGGGCTCGGCCAGATCGCGCTGTGCGCCATCGCCGAGGAAATGGGCCGCGCCTGTGCGCCGGTGCCGTTTGCCTCGACGGTCTATTTCTTCACCCAGGCCGTGTTGCTGGCGGGCTCGTCCGAGCAGCAGGCGGCGCTGCTGCCGGCGGTGGCCGCCGGCGATCTGATCGGCGCCTGGGCGGTGGCCGAGGGCGCCGGCGTGGCGGCTCCCGGTAGCGCGCTGGGTTGCCGCGTCGAGGGCGGCCGGCTGAGTGGCGTCAAGGTGCCGGTGACGGATGGCGCCATCGCCGACCGGCTGATCGTGCTGGCACAGGAAGGGGGTCAGGCCGGCTTGTATCTGGTCGATGCGCGCGGTGGCGGCGTGCGGGCGGAAACGCTGGCGAGCCTCGACCCCACCCGCAACGTGGCGCGGGTGACCTTCGACGGCGCGCCGGCCGAGCGGCTGGGTGACGCCGGCGACGGCTGGGCGCTGGCCCAGGCGGTGCTCGACCGGGCGGCGGTGCTGCTTGCTTTCGAACAGGTGGGCGGCACTGACGCCTGCCTGGAAATGGCCAAGGACTATGCGCTCAACCGCTATGCCTTCGGGCGTGTCATCGGCGGCAACCAGGCGATCAAGCACAAGCTGGCGGATATGTATGTGAAGGGCGAACTGGCCCGCTCCAACGCCTATTTCGGCGCCTGGGCGCTGGAGGAAGGCGGCGCTGAGCTGCCGCTGGCGGCGGCGGCCGCGCGCATTGCGGGCAGCGAGGCCTACTGGTTCGCCGCCAAGGAAAACATCCAGACCCATGGCGGCATGGGCTTCACCTGGGAGGCGGACTGCCACCTCCACTATCGCCGGTCGGAGCAGCTGCGGCTGGTCGCCGGTGCGCCGCGGCTGTGGAAGGAGCGGCTGATCAGCCAGCTCGAACAGCGCAACGCGGCCTGAACAGGCCGGCCTGAACAGGATAGAGGGGAGGAACACGTCATGGATTTCAAGGATTCACCGGAAGAAGCCGCTTTCCGCGCCGAAGCGCGGGCCTTTCTCGCCGCCAACGCCCGCCCCAAGGGCGACGGGGCGCCACTTGCCGTGCGCTCCGATCCGGCGACGCTGGAGGCGGCCAAGGCCTGGCAGCGCAAGAAGGCCGAGGCCGGCTTTGCCTGCATCACCTGGCCCAAGGAGCTGGGCGGGCGCGGCGGCACGCCGATCCAGCAGGTGATCTACGCCCAGGAGGAAGAGCAGTTCGAAACGCCGCCCAATGTCTTTGCCATCGGCCTTGGCATGTGCGTGCCCACCGTGATGGCGTTCGCCGACACCGCCACCAAGCAGCGCTTCGTGGCGCCCGCCGTGCGCGGTGACGAAATCTGGTGCCAGCTGTTCTCCGAGCCGGCGGCGGGCTCCGACGTTGCCGGCCTGCGCACCCGCGCGGTGCGCGATGGCGACGACTGGGTGGTCAACGGCCAGAAGGTGTGGACCTCGGGCGCGCACTTCTCCGACTTCGGCATCCTGCTCACCCGCACCAACCCGGATGTGCCCAAACACAAGGGCCTCACCATGTTCTGGGTGGACATGAAGGCGCCGGGGGTGGAGGCTCGTCCGATCCACCAGATGTCGGGCGACCGCGAGTTCAACGAGGTCTATTTCACCGACGTGCGCATTCCCGACAGCCAGCGGCTGGGTGAAGTGGGCGCCGGCTGGCAGGTGGCGCTGGTGACGCTGATGAACGAGCGTCTGGCGGTAGGCACCGGCTACGGCCCGACGCCGGAGGAGCTGATGGCGCTGGCCCGCGCGCTCGACCTCGGTGGCCGGCCGGCCATGGCCGACCAGGCCTTCCGCGAGAAACTGGCGGACTGGTATGTGGCGGCACAGGGGCTGAAGTTCACCAAGTTCCGCACCCTGACCGCGTTGTCGCGCGGCCAGACGCCGGGGCCGGAGGCCTCGATCGGCAAGATCGTCTCGGCCAACCAGATGCAGGAAATGTCGGCGATGGCGCTCGACCTCGCCGACCAGTACGGCATCCTCAACGATCCGGCCGAGGCGCCGTTCGGCGGCCTGTTCCACCGCAACTTCATGTTCGCGCCGGGTCTGCGCATCGCCGGCGGCACCGACGAGATTTTGCGCAACATCATCGCCGAGCGGGTGCTGGGCCTGCCCGGCGACGTGCGGGTGGACAAGGACATCGCGTTCAAGGACCTGCCGACCGGGCGATAGGCGGGCATTGGCGGGATCGGCCCGGCATCGCGGGGTGCGGTGCCGGGCCTGACCGCTCAGGCCGCTTCGACCATGCCCGACGGGCCGTCGAGCTGGGCGCGCTGCCGGTCGACGATGGCCTGCAGGAAGTCGACCACGGCGCGGATGCGCGGCAGCGTGCGCAGGTCGGCGTGCACCACCACCCAGTAAGCCCGCTCGATGCGGATGTCGGCGGTCAGCAGCGGCACCAGCCGGGGATCGTGACCGGCGGAGAAGTGGTGCAGCAGCCCGAGCCCGAGGCCGGCGGCGACGGCGTTCTGCTGCGCGACGATGGAGTTGGAGCGGAACAGCACCTGCGCGCCGGGCACCACGTCGGTCAGCGACTTCAGCTGCGGGATCGCCACCAGATCCTCGATGTAGCTGATGAAGCCATGGCCGCGCAGGTCGTCGGCGTTGCTGATCGGCGGTCGGCCGGCGAGATAGTCGGCGCTGCCATAGAGGCCCAGCGCGTAGTTGGTCAGCTTGCGGGCGAACAGCCGGCCCGATGGTGGCCGGCCCAGCATGATGGCGATGTCGGCCTCCCGCTTCGACAGGCTGATCGCCCGGTTCTCCGCCACCAGTTCGAGGTTGAGCTGCGGGTAGAGCTGGTTGAACAGCGGGATGTTGGGGGCGACCAGATAGGCGCCGAACGCCTCCGGCGTCGCCAGCCGCACGGTGCCGGTCACCTGCACGTCCTGGCCGGCCATCTCCTCTACGATGGTGGTGGCCTCGCTTTCCATGCGGTCGGCGTGCGCCACCAGCCGGTGGCCGGCCTCGGTGAGGGTCAGGCCGCGCGGCGAGCGATGGAACAGCCGGCAGCCGATGGCCTGCTCAAGAGCGCCAATCCGGCGGGCAACCGTGGTATGGTCGACCCCCAGCTTGCGGCCGGCGTCGATCAGCCGGCCATGGCGGGCCACGGCGAGGAAGAAGCGCAGGTCGTTCCAGTCGAACACGGCGGACGCCTCCCGTCATTGTAACTTTGCACAGTAGATCGGCGCAAAACGAGTCTGGTACAGGTATTGGTGCACAGCATATAGGCAGCGCACGCTTTGTAAAACGAGGGAATGGATCCATGCGGCAGATCGACCATTATATCGCGGCCAAGTCGGTGGTCGGCACGTCCGGCCGGTTCGGCGACGTGTTCAACCCCAACACCGGCGAGGTTCAGGCCAGGGTGCAGCTCGCCACCGCGGCGGAAGTCGACCAGGCGGTGCAGGCCGCCCTCAAGGCCTTCCCCGGCTGGTCCGCCACCAACCCGCAGCGGCGCGCCCGCGTGCTGTTCAACTTCAAGGGGTTGATCGAGAAGCACATGGACGAGCTGGCCGAGCTGCTGTCGCGCGAGCACGGCAAGGTGATCGCCGACTCCAAGGGCGATATCCAGCGCGGTCTGGAAGTGATCGAGTTCGCCTGCGGCATCCCGCACCTGCAGAAGGGCGAGTACACCGAGGGCGCCGGCC
Source organism: Pseudomonadota bacterium (assembly GCA_963205175.1). Classification (GTDB taxonomy): domain Bacteria; phylum Pseudomonadota; class Alphaproteobacteria; order Sphingomonadales; family Sphingomonadaceae; genus CAUJIW01. The sequence goes on along the minus strand of CAUJIW010000161.1, from coordinate 2,627 downwards.
CGGGCATCGACGTGTTCTCGATGCGCCAGCCGCTGGGCGTCTGCGCCGGCATCACCCCGTTCAACTTCCCGGGCATGATTCCGATGTGGATGTTCGGCGTCGCCATCGCCTGCGGCAACACCTTCGTGCTGAAGCCTTCCGAGCGCGACCCCAGCGTGCCGGTGCGTCTGGCGGAGCTGATGCTGGAGGCCGGTGCGCCGGAAGGCGTGCTCAACGTCATCCACGGCGACAAGGTGGCGGTGGACGCCATCCTGCATCACCCTGACGTCAAGGCGGTGAGCTTCGTCGGTTCCTCCGACATCGCCCAGTATGTCTATCTGACGGGTGCCGCCAACGGCAAGCGCGTCCAGGCCATGGGTGGCGCCAAGAACCACGGCATCGTCATGCCCGACGCCGACCTCGACCAGGTGGTCAAGGACCTGGTGGGCTCGGCCTACGGTTCCGCCGGCGAGCGCTGCATGGCGCTGCCTGTCGCGGTGCCGGTGGGCAAGGGCACGGCGGAGGCGCTGCTGGAGCGTCTGCGGCCGGAAATCGAGAAGATGAAGGTCGGCATCTCCACCGATGCCGATGCCCAGTACGGCCCGGTGGTCACCGCCGCCCACCGCGAGAAGGTCAAGGGCTATATCCAGATGGGCGTCGACGAAGGCGCCGACCTGCTGATCGATGGCCGCGACTTCGTGCTGCAGGGCTTCGAGAAAGGCTTCTTCATCGGCCCGTCGCTGTTCGACAACGTCAAGCCGACCATGCGCAGCTATCAGGAGGAAATCTTCGGCCCGGTGCTGCAGATCGTCCGCGCCGAGACCTTCGAGGAAGCGCTGGCCCTGCCGAGCCAGCACCAGTACGGCAATGGCGTGGCGATCTTCACCCGCAACGGCAACACCGCGCGCGACTTCGCCGCGCGGGTCAATGTCGGCATGGTCGGCATCAACGTGCCGATCCCGGTGCCGCTGGCCTACCACACCTTCGGCGGCTGGAAGCGCTCGGCGTTCGGTGACATGAACCAGCATGGCATGGAAGGCGTGCGCTTCTTCACCAAGGTGAAGACCGTCACCCAGCGCTGGCCGAGCGGTGGCGCGGTCGAGGATCAGGCATTCGTCATCCCGACGATGCGCTGATCGCTCCTGACAGGGACGGCCGGGCGTCAGGCCCGGCCGATCCGTCGCCACTGGCGCTGACAGGGCTGCCCGGATTATGTCCGGGCATGACGATTCTGGAAAGAAGCGGAAAGCACACCATGGATTTCAACCTCACCGAAGACCAGTTGCTGATCCAGGACATGGCGCGCAAGTTCGCCGCCGACCGGCTGCGTCCCAACGCCATGCGCTGGGAAGAGGAAAAGACGCTGGACCGCGACGTGCTGAAGGAGGCGGCGAGCCTCGGCTTCGGCGGCGTCTATATCCGCGACGACGTCGGCGGCTCGGCGCTCAGCCGGCTGGACGCGGCGCTGATCTTCGAGGCGCTGGCCGCCGGCGACATCAGCCACACCAGCTTCCTCACCATCCACAACATGGCGGCGTGGATGATCGACACCAACGGCTCCGACGAGCAGCGTCGCCGCTGGCTGCCGCGCCTGACCACCATGGACCTGATCGCCAGCTACTGCCTGACCGAACCGTCCTCGGGTTCGGACGCCGCCAGCCTGCGCACCCGCGCCGAACGCGACGGCGACCATTATGTGCTCAACGGCGCCAAGGCGTTCATCTCGGGCGCCGGCTACTCCGACATCTATGTGGTGATGGTGCGCACCGGCGAATCCGGCGCCAAGGGCATCTCGACGCTGGTGGTCGAGAAGGGCACGCCGGGCCTGTCGTTCGGCGCCAACGAGAAGAAGATGGGCTGGACGGCCCAGCCGACCGCCATCGTCAACTTCGACAACTGCCGCGTGCCGGTGGCCAACCGGCTGGGCGAGGAAGGCATGGGCTTCAAGATCGCCATGTCCGGTCTCGACGGCGGCCGCCTCAACATCGGCGCCTGTTCGCTGGGTGGCGCGCAGGAAGCGCTGGAGCGCGCCATCGCCTACGCCAAGACCCGCCAGCAGTTCGGCAAGGCGATCGCCGACTTCCAGGCCACCCAGTTCAAGCTGGCCGACATGGAGACTGAACTGGAAGCCGCTCGCCTGCTGCTCTACCGGGCGGCGGCCGCGCTGGATGCCGGCGATGCCCGCAAGACCCGCTTCTCGGCGATGGCCAAGCGGCTGGCCACCGACACCGGCTTCCGCGTCGCCAACGAGGCGCTGCAGATCCACGGCGGCTACGGTTACCTGAAGGACTACGAGATCGAGCGCATCGTGCGCGACCTGCGGGTGAACCAGATTCTCGAAGGCACCAACGAAATCATGCGCGTCGTCATCTCGCGCGAAATGCTGAAGGGGTAAGGATCATGGCGACCATTGCATTCATCGGCGTCGGCAACATGGGCGGCGGCATGGCCGCCAACCTCGCCAAGGCCGGCCACACGGTTCGCGCGTTCGATCTCGTCGCCGCCAATCTGGACAAGGCGGTCGAGGCCGGCTGCACGGCGGCCGCGACCACGGCGGAAGCCGTGAGGGACGCCGATGTGGTGGTGTCCATGCTGCCGGCGGGCAAGCATGTGAAGGCGGTCTACGAGGCCGAGGTGTTCCCCAACGC
>CAUJIW010000160.1 GCA_963205175.1 Pseudomonadota bacterium | reverse complement strand
GTTGCCGCCAAGGGTGGCGGCTCGGAGAACAAGTCCAAGTTCGTGATGCTGAACCCGTCGGACGACATCGTCGACTGGGTGCTGAAGACCGTGCCGCTGATGGGCGCCGGCTGGTGCCCGCCGGGCATGCTGGGCATCGGTATCGGCGGCTCGGCGGAAAAGGCCATGCTGCTGGCCAAGGAAGCGCTGATGGAGCCGATCGACATGGCCGAACTGAAGGCCCGCGGGCCGAAATCGGCCATCGAGGAGCTGCGCATCGAGATCTTCGACAAGGTCAACGCGCTGGGCATCGGCGCCCAGGGTCTGGGCGGCCTGTCGACCATCCTCGACGTCAAGATCCACGACTATCCGACCCACGCCGCCTCGAAGCCGGTCGCGATGATCCCGAACTGCGCCGCCACCCGGCATGCCCACTTCACGCTGACCGGCAACGGCCCGGCCTTCCTGGAGGCGCCGAAGCTCGCCGAATGGCCGCGGGTCGAATGGGCGCCGTCGCCGCAGGCCCGCCGCGTCAATCTCGATACCCTGACGCCGGCCGACGTCGCTTCGTGGAAGCCGGGCGAGCGGCTGCTGCTCAACGGCCGGATGCTGACCGGCCGCGATGCCGCGCACAAGCGCATCGCCGATCTGCTGGCCTCGGGCGAAGGGCTGCCGGCCGGCGTCGATTTCACCAACCGCGTCATCTACTACGTCGGCCCGGTCGATCCGGTGGGCAACGAGGTGGTCGGCCCGGCCGGTCCCACCACCGCCACCCGCATGGACAAGTTCACTGAAATGATGCTGGCCAAAACCGGGCTGATCGCCATGGTCGGCAAGGCCGAGCGCGGCCCGGTTGCCATCGAGGCGATCAAGCAGCACAAGGCCGCCTATCTGATGGCGGTGGGCGGCGCCGCCTATCTGGTCTCCAAGGCGATCAAGGCGAGCCGTGTGGTCGCTTTCGAGGACCTCGGCATGGAAGCGATCTACGAGTTCGAGGTCGCCGACATGCCGGTCACCGTCGCGGTCGATGCCACGGGCGAGTCGGTGCACCACACCGGCCCGCTGGTGTGGCGCGAAAAGATCGCCAAGGGCGAGCTGCAACCGGCCTGACCCACCATTACCGGCAGCTGAAACCAGCCGCGCGGCCTCATGCCGCGCGGCTTTTCCGTGGCCCGGCGACTTCTTCCGTGGTTCGGCCACCCACTGTTCAACGGGCGGCTGACTGTCGACTAAAGATGGATTTTACATGTAATATGATGTATTATACATCATAAGTTACGCTTTATCGCTCACCAGGGGTGACAGGCCATGATCACCGCGGCCCAGATGCGCGCGGCGCGCGCCCTGCTTGGCATCGACCAGGCCCGGCTTGCCGACCTGGCGGGGCTGTCGCTGCCGACCATCCAGCGCATGGAAGCCTCCGATGGCATCGTGCGCGGACAGGTCGATACCCTGATGCGGGTGACCGAGGCCCTGGAACGGGCCGGGATCGCTCTCATCGGCGACGAGGCGACGAGTAACGGCGGCGGCCGTGGCGTACGGTTGCGCCAGCCGGAGAACGCAACGCCAGAGAGCTAGACAAGCGAGGCGGACGATGGTCGAGCGAATGCTGAAACGTCGGGACTGGCACCTCTTCCTGCCCAAGACCGTCACCGTTCTGGCCCGAGGCTATAATGGCGCGGATTTCCGTGCCGACACTCTTGCCGGCCTGACGGTCGCCATTGTCGCCCTGCCGCTGTCGATGGCGCTGGCCATTGCTTCTGGCACCACTCCCTATGTCGGCCTGGTCACCGCCGTCATCGCCGGCTTCCTGATCTCCGCGCTGGGTGGCAGCCGGTTCCAGATCGGTGGCCCGACCGGCGCCTTTGTCGTCGTCGTCTACGGCGTCATGGCCCAGCACGGCATGGACGGGCTGATCGTCGCCACGCTGATGGCCGGCGGCATTCTGGTGCTGGCCGGCCTGCTACGACTGGGCACCTGGATCAAGTACATCCCCGACCCCGTGGTCACCGGCTTCACCTCGGGCATCGCGGTCATCATTTTCGCAAGCCAGGTGAAAGACATACTGGGCCTTTCCACCCCCAGGCTGCCGGCCGAGTTCCTGCCCAAGTGGTCGATGATGCTGGCCCACCTCGACACGGTGTCGCCGGCGGTGCTGGGGCTGTCGCTGACCTGTCTCGGCGTCATTCTCGCCCTGCGTGCCTATGCACCACGGGTGCCGGCATTCCTCGTCGCCGTGGTGCTCGGCGCCGTGCTGACCGCCCTGCTGAAGTTGCCGGTGCCAACCATCGGCTCGACTTTCGGCGCCCTGCCCGGCAGTCTGCCGGCCCCTCACCTGCCGCAGATCGATCTCGCCATGGTCAAGACACTGCTGCCGTCGGCCTTCACCATTGCCTTTCTCGCCGGCGTCGAGTCCCTCCTCTCGGCCGTGGTCGCCGATGGCATGACCGGTCGCCGCCATCGCTCCAATTGCGAACTGGTGGCCCAGGGCGTGGCGAACGCCGCCAGCGCAATGTTCGGCGGCCTGCCCGCGACCGGTGCCATTGCCCGCACCGCCACCAACATCCGCTCCGGCGCCCGCTCGCCGGTGGCCGGCATGTTGCACGCGGTGTTTCTGCTCGCCTTCATGCTCGCCTTCATGCCACTGGTCGCCTATGTGCCCCTGGCGAGTCTGGCCGCCATCCTGGTGGTGGTGGCCTGGAACATGAGCGAGGTGCATCGGTTCATCAGCCTGCTCAAAGGAGCTTGGGGCGAACGACTGTTGCTGGTCACCACTTTCGTGCTGACCATCGCTGTCGATCTCACCGTTGCCATCGAGGTCGGCGTTATCGGTGCCGCCATCCTGTTCATGCACCGCATGGCCCAGGCGGTATCGGTTGAGACCGGCGTCAGTCTGGTCGCCGAGGATCGCGACGATTTCAGTGAACCCGGTGCCGACATTCGCTATGAGGCCCGCCCCCACCTGCCGGAGGGCGTCGAGCTGTTCCATTTCCGTGGGCCTCTGTTCTTCGCCTCCGCCGGCACCCTGCGCGACCTCGCCGAACTGCTCGACTCGCGCATCCATCACCTGGTGCTCGACCTCGCCGACACGCCTTTTATCGATCCGTCGGGGCTGGCGGCACTTGATGACCTGCACCAGCGCCTGCACGGCCGGGGTATCGCTCTGACCATCACCGGCGCCCAGGGCAATGCCCGCAAGGCATTGAGACGACACTACCGCTTCCATCCGCCGACCGGGCTGCGCTTTGCCGGCGGCGTCGCCGAGGCGTTGAGCCAGTGAGATACCTCATCAGTCATTGGTCGCATCGGCAACAGGTTGTTAACCCCCCGGGTAAATCCTGACGGCCGCATCCCCGATCTCCGGACATCGATGGCCCCCGTCGCTGTTCCGGCGCCAATTTGATGTGGAGTCGCTACGTGAAGAAGAAGAAGTTTGAAGTCGGCGTCTTTAACCAGGCGGTGCGCGACGCGCACAGCCAGGGCGACCGCCACAAGAATCTCTCCGATTCATGGGCGGAGACGCATTACATTGAAGTCGAGGCGACATCCAAGATCGAGGCCGTCAAGCAGCTGCAGCTGCGCTACCCCGCCAGCCACGGCTTCCGGATCGTCGGCGCCATGGAGATTCCGGCGCTCGAATAGAGCCGCCGGAACCGTCCTCAACAGCCCCGGAACGGCTCGCCCAGCGCCATGGCGTAATGGGACATCGCCATGGTCGTCAGCTGGGCATTGACCCGGATACAGCTGGGGAACACGCTGGCGTCCGTCACATAGACATTGCTGGTGCCATGCACGCGGCATTCAGGGTCGACGACACCCAGATAGGGGCTGGCGTTCATGCCGTTGCCGCCATGGGGGTGCGAGCTGGACAGGGTCACGTCGTCCGCTTCGCGCAGATGGCGTGCGAAAAAGGCGTCGATGTCGGCGTCGTCGCGAGGGCGCGGCAAGGCGATGCCGCGCGACAGCGCCGGATAGACAATCTCCGCCCCTTGCGCGAAATGCACCCGGGTCAGCGCCGCCAGGCCGCGGCGCAGCAACGCCAGATCGCCCTCGGTCAGCTTGAAGCGCAGCTTGCCGCGCACCAGCCGGCCCCGCCGGTCGGCGGGAAACAGCACGCCGGCCGAGACCACCCGGTTCCAGTCGCGCATACGCCGGGCGTGCTCGCCGAACCAGCCCGGCATCAGCACCGACATGCTCATCGGTGGCTGAAAGTGCGACTCCAGCAGAAAGTCGCCATGGTCGACATAGGTCGCCATCTGGTCCTCGTCCCAGGCCCGCTGCATCTGCCCTTCCGGCATCAGCGCCGGGACCGGACAGGCGATGTTGAGCGAGATGTCGGTGCCCGCGCTCTCGATGCCGCTGGCCAGCAGCAACCGGCTCGACGCCAGCGCGCCTGCGGCCACCACCACGCCGCGCCGGGCGCGGATGCGTCGGGTCCGCCCGGCATGGTCCCTGACCACGACGCCAGCCGCGCGCCGGGCGCCAGTGTCGTACTCTCGGTCCCACTCGATATGCTGTACGGCGGTATCGGCGAGGATGCGTCCGCCGGCCACCGCCAGATCCTTGAGAAAGGTCTGCGGCATGGCGCGCTTGCGGCCGTAGGCGCAGCCGGTGTTGCAATAGCCGCAGTATGAGCAGCCGGTATCCCCGACATGCGGCCCGTAGTTCTTGGTGAACCACAAAGCGGGGGATGCCCGGTCACGCGGGTCAGCGCTGGCGGCGGCGTGCTTGCTCCAGCCCTCCAGCAGATGCGGGCCATTGTGCCGCCCGGCACGCGGCGGCACCACGCTCACCGCCAGCCGCTCCTTGACCGCGGCATAGGCCTGTTCCAGCCGGGCGCGCTCCACCGGCGCACCCAGCGCCCGCCAGGTCCCCAGCACATCCGGTGCGTCGGGGTGGGTGAGGCCGGGGGCCGCCAGCGGCAGGCAGATGCCGTTGTTCAGCATGGTCGAGCCGCCGACCAGCCGGCCCTGGAAGATCACCACGTCATGGTCGCGGCTGTCCTGCAACGCGCCATCGATGAACAGCCGGGCGGTCATGTCGGCTTCCTGGAAGGTGAAGCCCGCCGTCTTCACATGCGGGCCGGCCTCGACCACCAGCACCTCGTGCCCCTTGGCCGCCAG
>CAUJIW010000159.1 GCA_963205175.1 Pseudomonadota bacterium | reverse complement strand
GGTCATCGGGCGTCTCCGGTGGCGAGCGGTCGCGCCTGGGCGCGGGCAAGCGGTCGCGCCTGGGCGCGGGCGAGCGCGGCGGCGATGGCGTCCGGCGACGGCCGGCGCCAGCGGGCGACGACATGGCCGTCGGGGCGAACGAGATAGGCGGTGCCGGGGCGGGCGTCGTAGAGCGCGGCGAAGCGACCGGCGGCGTCCCGCAGCCCGCCGACCGGCGGCGGCGCGTCGGCGGCCGCCACGCGCCAAACGCGCACGCCGTCGATGGCGCCGGCCACATCATCGAGGCCGGGGGTCGCGCCGTAGAGCAGCAGCGTGAACGCATCGGGCAGCAGCGCCGTCAGGTGCACCGGCCGGCCGCCCTCATCCTCCAGCGGACATTCCGGCACCACCGCGCCGGGCGACGGCCCGGCGGCGAAGGCCGGCGCGTCGGCGTGCGGGTCGTTGAGCGGCGAGTGCCCATAGTGGCTGGCGCTGGTCTGGCGCGGGTTGATCAGACTGGCCAGCGCCGGATGGCGGGCCGCCAGCGACAGCACGGCGGTGCGCATCAGCGCGAAGCCACGCGACGGTGGCGCCATGAATTCGGTGCTCTTCATCGCCTGGGCGATGTTGTCGGCCCAGGCGCCGCGCCGCTCAGGGCTGTAACTGTCGAGCAGCGCCTCGGGCCAGGCACCGGTGACGACGCCGGCCAGCTTCCAGCCGAGGTTGAAGCCATCCTCGAAGCCACTGTTGAGGCCGCGCACGCCGAAGATCGGCACCAGATGGGCGGCATCTCCGGCGAACAGCACCCGGCCGGCGCGGAAATCGTCAAGCGCCACCGCGGCGGCGCGGTAGCTGCTGATCCACAACGGCCGCCACGGCGCGTCGACGCCCAGCATGGCGAGATGGCGGCTCACCACCGCCAGCACCTGCTCGGGCGCCACCATGGTCTCGACGTCCTCGTCGTCGTGGAGCTGATAGTCGATGCGCCAGACGTTGCCCGGCTGCCGGTGCATCAGCAGCGTGCGCCCCGGATTGGACAGCGGATCGAACCAGCACAGCCGCTCGGTCGGCCAGTCGAGCTCGATGGCGATGTCGGCGATGATGTAGCGGCCTTCGTAGGCGGTGCCGGCCATCTTCAGCCCCAGCGCCTGACGCACCCGGCTGCGCGCGCCGTCGCAGGCCACCAGCCAGTCGGCCCGCGCGGTGTAGCGGGTGCCCGCCGCCGCCAGCGTCAGAGTGGCGCCATCGGCGTCCACCGCCAGATCGTCGAGCGTGGTCGCCCAGCGCAGGTCGATGAGGTCGGGATAGCCGGCCACCGCGTCGACCAGATACTGCTCGATGTCGTTCTGGGCGATGTTGATCATCGGTGGCAGCCGCTGGTCGGCGTCGTGCGGCATGGTGAAGTGCAGCACCTCGGTGTCGCGATAGAAGCTGCGGCCGCCGGTCCAGGCCAGGCCGCGGGCGAGGAACGGCCCGGCGACGCCCAGCCGGTCGAGGATCTCCAGGCTGCGCCGCGACAGGCAGATCGCCCGGCTGCCGCTGCATACGCCGTCGGCGGCCTCGATCACCAGCGAGGCGACGCCCTGCCGGGCCAGCGCCAGCGCCAGCGCCAGCCCGACCGGCCCGCCGCCGATGATCGCCACCCGGTGGGCGGTGGGGTCGGCGCCGGTCGCGGTCAGCGCCGGTAGGCGGGCGGCGTGGTGTTGCGGGGCAACCCCGTCGGCGGGCGGCGCTGTCACGATCCCCTGTTCTCCGATGATTATCGACTGAATTATTGTATAATACGAATTGTGTCACATTCATGGGCGGCCGCGCAAGGGGTTTGCAAATACCGGATGGTTGGTGTTGATGACGGCCAGCCGTGCCCGACAGGGCACGGGCGCGGTGCGGGACGCAAGGCCCGGTGTCACGGTTGGGGAGCCGGCGATGAGTGGCGAGACTTCAGTGCTGAAGCGGGTGGGCGCGGTGCTCAACGGCTTCTCGGACCGGCGCCCGCAGCTGACGCTGGCCGACCTCGCCACCCTGCTGGAGGCCAGCGAGGCCACCGCCTACCGCTATGCCGCCGAGCTGTGCGACATCGGCCTGCTGGCGCGGCGGGCGGGCCATTTCCTGCCCGGCCCCAAGATCATCGAGCTGGACTACCTGATCCAGTCCTATGACCCGGTGCTGCGCGCCGGCACGTCGGCGATGGCGGCGATCGCCGAACGCACGGGCTGCCATGTGCTGCTGTGCGCGGTCTATGGCCAGGGGCTGGTCAACGTCCACCACGCCGTCGGCCGCCAGCCGCTGGCGCTCACCTTCCTGCGCGGCCGGACGATGCCGCTGTTCCGCGGCTCGCAGGCCCGCGTCGCGCTGGCCTTCACGCCGACCCGCAAGCTGCGCCGGCTGTGGGCGACGCACCGGGATGACCCCGATCTCGCCCGGCTGGGTGCCGACTGGCTGGCGCTGCGCCGCACCCTGCAGGCGGTGCGCAAGGCCGGCCACTACATCTCGCGCGGCGAACTCGACCCCGGTATCACCGGCATCGCCGCGCCGCTGCTGGGCGAGGACGCAACCCTGCTTGGCTGCCTGGTGCTGGCCTACGCCGCCGATCAGCCGCCGACCGGCGACGAGGCCGCGCTCGCCGCCACGGTGATGGCGGAGGCGCGCGCCATCAGCGACCGCCTCGGCCTTCAGCGCGCCGGGCCGCCGCAGGCGGACGGGTGAAGCAGCGCCGCGCGGGCGGTGGCCCGATGCCGCCTCAGACGTCGAGGTTGGCGACGGTCAGCGCGTTGTCCTGGATGAACTCGCGGCGCGGCTCGACCACATCGCCCATCAGCTTGGTGAACATCTCGTCGGCGGAGCCGGCGTCCTCGATCTTCACCTGCAGCATGGTGCGGTTGGCGGGGTCGAGCGTGGTCTCCCACAGCTGCTCGGGGTTCATCTCGCCCAGACCTTTGTAGCGGGAGATGCTCAGCCCCTTGCGACCGCCCTCCAGCACATGGTCGAGCAGCGCCGACGGCCGGCGGATGGTGACCGAGCCCAGCATCGCCGGCCGGGCGTAGGTGGCGGCCTCCTCGCTGGCGGTGGCGTGCAGCTTGCGCGCCTCGGCCGAGCCCAGCAGCGCCTTGTCGAGCACATAATGGTCGGCAACGCCGCGCACCGTCTGGACGAAGTGGTAACCGCCCTCGGCGCTGGCCTCGCCGGTCCAGCCGGCGTCGCCCGAGGCGTTGAGCCGCTCGGCGACCTTGGCCGCCTGCGCGCCCAGCCGTGCCGGATCGGCCAGCAGCGCGGGGTCGAGGCCGCCGGTCAGCGCCAGCTCCTCCACCAGCAGCAGCTTGTAGCGCTTGGGCACATAGTCGAGCAGGGTGCGGATGCGCCGGGCATGGTCGACCAGATGCTTGAGATCGGCACTGCCGCGCTGGCCCTGGGCGGTCTCCAGCACCGCGTCGCCCAGACCGGCCTCGATCAGATAGTTCTCCAGCGCCGCCTGGTCCTTGAGGTAGACTTCCGAGCGACCCTTGGTCACCTTGTAGAGCGGCGCCTGGGCGATATAGAGGTGGCCGGCCTCGATCAGCTCGCGCATCTGGCGATAGAAGAAGGTCAGCAGCAGGGTGCGGATGTGCGCGCCGTCGACGTCGGCGTCGGTCATGATGATGACCTTGTGGTAGCGCAGCTTGGAGAGGTCGAAATCCTCCCGCCCGATGCCGGTGCCGAGCGCGGAAATCATCGTGCCGATTTCCTTCGAGGACAGCATCTTGTCGAAGCGCGCCCGCTCGACGTTGAGGATCTTGCCCTTGAGCGGCAGGATCGCCTGGAAGCCGCGGTTGCGCCCCTGCTTGGCGGAGCCGCCGGCGCTGTCGCCCTCGACCAGGAACAGTTCGGACTTGGCCGGATCGCGTTCGGCACAGTCGGCCAGCTTGCCCGGCAGCGAGGCGACATCCAGCACCCCCTTGCGGCGGGTGAGATCGCGCGCCTTGCGCGCCGCCTCGCGGGCGATGGCGGCATCGACGATCTTCTGCACCACCGCCTTGGCGTGGGCGGGGTTCTCCTCCAGCCACTCGGCGAGCTTTTCGTTGATCATGCTCTCGACCGGCGCGCGGACCTCGGAGGACACCAGCTTGTCCTTGGTCTGGCTGGAGAATTTGGGGTCGGGCACCTTCACCGAGACGATCGCGGTCAGGCCCTCGCGCATGTCCTCGCCGGAGAGATCGATCTTCTCCTTCTTCAGCAGGCCGGAGCTGTCGGCATAGTTGTTCAGCGTGCGGGTGAGCGCCGAACGGAAGGCGGCCAGATGGGTGCCGCCGTCACGCTGCGGGATGTTGTTGGTGAAGCACAGCACCTGCTCGTAGTAGCTGTCGTTCCACTGCAGCGACACGTCGACGCCGATGCCGTCGCGCTCGCCGCGGATGGCGACCGGCGTCGGGATCACCGCCGTCTTGGTGCGGTCGAGATACTTCACGAAGGCCGTGATGCCGCCCTCGTAGTATAGCGTCACCGTCCTGGGTTCGGCGTGGCGGGCATCGGTGAGATAGAGGTGGACGCCGGAGTTGAGGAAGGCCAGCTCGCGGAAGCGATGCTCCAGCCGCTCGAAACTGAACTCGGTGATCTTGAAGGTCGCCGGCGACGGCATGAAGGTGACCTCGGTGCCACGCTTCTCGCGGCCCTGATCGTCGGTGTCGGCCGGCCCCGCCACCTTGAGCGGGGCTTCCGCCTCGCCATGGCGGAAGCGCATGAAATGTTCCTGGCCCGCGCGCCAGACGCGCAGTTCCAGCCACTCGCTAAGCGCGTTGACCACCGACACGCCGACACCGTGCAGACCGCCGGAAACCTTGTAGCTGTTCTGGTCGAACTTGCCGCCGGCGTGCAGCTGGGTCATGATCACTTCCGCCGCCGACACGCCTTCCTCGGGGTGGATGTCGGTGGGGATGCCGCGACCATTGTCGCGCACGGTCACCGAGCCGTCCGGGTTCAGCACCACATCGATGCGATCGCACCAGCCGGCCAGGCTTTCGTCGATGGCATTGTCGGTGACCTCGAACACCATGTGGTGCAGGCCCGAGCCGTCCTCGGTGTCGCCGATGTACATGCCCGGCCGCTTGCGCACCGCATCCAGGCCCTTGAGAACCTTGATGGATTCCGCGCCATAGCTGTCCTCGGTCGGCAGCGTCTCGTCGCTCACTGGCATGTCCTTCAAATGTCCAGCCGGACGGGGCGTCCGGCGTCGATCGTCCAAAACTGGCCTTGCCCGCGCAGCGGCGCGACCAGGGCCTCGAACAGGGCGAGATCGGTGCCGGTCATCCACGCCTGCACGCCCATGTTCATCAGCATGTCAAATAGCCCGGCGCGACGGTCCGCGTCCAGATGTGCCGCGATTTCATCGAGCAGCAGCAGCGGTTTTCGGCCGGTTTCACCAGCCACCAGCCGCGCCTGCGCCAGGATCAGGCCGATCAGCAGCGCCTTCTGCTCGCCGGTCGAGCACAGCGCCGCCGGCATCGCCTTGGGCGCGTGGGTGACGGCGAGATCGGTGCGGTGGGCGCCGAAGCCGGCCCGCCCGGCCGCCCGGTCGACGCCGCGCCGGCTGGCCAGCTCGCCGGCCGCCCAGTCCTCGACATCGAGCGCCTTGGCGGTCTCCAGTGCTGCCTCCAGCGCGCCGTCGAGCGCCAGCAGCGCGCGCGGGAACGGCCCGTCGGGGGCGGCGTCCATCAGCGCCTGCAGGGCGGTGACGCCATGGCGGCGCGCCGCGGCCACCGCCACGCCATGCTCGGCCATCCGCCGCTCCAGCGCGGCCAGCCACAGCGGATCGGCGTTGCCAGCCTCCAGCAGGCGGGCCCGCTCGCGCATCGCCGCCTCGTAGCGGGCGACATGGCCGGCGTGGTCGGGATAGAGCGCCAGCACCAGCCGGTCGAGAAAGCGCCGCCGGCCGCTGGCGCCCTCGACGAACAGCCGGTCCTGCGCCGGGGTCAGCCACAGCAGGCCGAGTGTGGCCTGCAAGGCGGCGGCGGTCGCGGTCTCGCCGTCGATGCGAATCTGCCGCCGGCTGGTCGACGGATCGCCAGGCCCGCCGGGGGCCGCACTCGCGGTGATGCCGGTGCCGATATCGACCGGCGCCAGGCCGCCGCTGACCCGCGCCGCCACCGCCCAGTCGGCGCCGCCCGCCGCCGGCCCGCGGCGCGCCATTTCGCCATAGGCGGCGCCGCGCAGGCCCTTGCCCGGCGACAGCAGCGACAGCGCTTCCAGAATGTTGGTCTTGCCGGCGCCGTTGGGGCCGGCGAGCACCACCGGGCCGGGGCCGACCTCGACCACGGCCTCGGCGTAGGAGCGGAAGCTGGTCAGGATCAGCCGGGAGACCCAGCGGGATTGCGGTTCAGCGGTCATGGTTCAGCGGTGGTGGCGTTGACGCGGCGCCGTCCGGGCCGGGCGCCGTCGCGCCGACCGCTCACACCCGCATCGGCATCAGCACATAGAGCGCCGGGGAGTCGTCGCCCTCGCGGATGAGGGTCGGCGAACCGGCGTCGGCCATGTGCAGCTCGACGTTCTCCGCCTCGATCTGGCCCAGGATGTCCAGCAGGTAGCGGGAATTGAAGCCCACCTCCAGCGGCGTCGAACCATAGTCGGCGGACAGCTCTTCCGCCGCCGTGCCGGCCTCCGGCGAGGTCACCGACAGCGTCACCTTGTCCTTGTCGACGCTCATCTTCACCGCGCGGGTCTTTTCCGTGGCGATGGTGGCGACGCGATCGACGCCCTCGGCCAGCTGCTTGGCGTTGACCTTGAGCAGCTTGTCGTTGGCGGTCGGGATGACGCGCGAATAGTCCGGGAAGGTGCCGTCGATCAGCTTCGACGTCAGCACCGCGTTCTCGAAGGCGAAGCGGATCTTCGACTGCGACAGGGTGACGTGGACATCCCCGTCCAGCTCGTCGAGCAGCTTGCGCACTTCCGCCACCGCCTTGCGCGGCACGATGACGTCCGGCATGCCCACCGCGCCGTCGGGACGCGGGATGGCGACGCGCGCCAGCCGGTGACCGTCGGTGGCCACCGCCCGCAGCGCCGGGTTGGCCTCGTCGGTGACATGCAGGAAGATGCCGTTGAGATAATAACGGGTCTCTTCCGTCGAGATGGCGAAGCGGGTCTTGTCGATGATCTGCTTGAGCGTCGGCGCCGGCATGGTGAAGCCGAACGGCAGGTCGCCCTCGGCAAACACCGGGAAATCGTCGCGCGGCAGGGTGGCGAGCTGGAAGCGCGAGCGCCCGGCCGACACCGCCAGCCGGCCGTCGGCCGAGGCCAGCTCGATCTGGGCGCCGTCGGGCAGCTTGCGCACGATGTCGAACATGGTGTGGGCCGCCACCGTGGTGGCGCCGCGCTGCACCGTGTTGGCCGGCGCCGTTTCCACCACCTGCAGGTCGAGGTCGGTCGCCATCAGCCGCAGGCCATCTTCCTCGGCCTCGATCAGCACGTTGGAGAGAATGGGAATGGTGTTGCGGCGTTCGACCACCGACTGCACATGCGCGAGAGCCTTGAGAAGCGCCGCCCGCTCGACCGTTACCCTCATCGAACCCTCATTCCGCGCAGTCCGGCCCCGTGGCCGTGGACCCTATGGCACACAGTATATCGGAGGGCACCGGCCCCACCACTCTAAATGTGGCCGCCGCCCTCGCAAAGTTGTGGATATTTCTACTGAAACGCCGCCCCGGTCAAGGCCGCTGCGGCGGGCGGTCGTTGCGCGCCCGAACCCGTGGCGGGTCGAGCGCGCTCGCGCTTACAAAAGGTCGAGCACGCTTTCCGGCGGCCGGCCGACCCGGGCACCGGCGGGGCCGATCAGCACCGGCCGCTCGATCAGCCGCGGGTTGGTGGCCAGCGCGGCGATCAGCGCGGTGTCGTCGGCGCCCTTCAGCGCGGCGGCCTCCGGCTCCTTCCAGCGCACCAG
This sequence comes from Pseudomonadota bacterium, assembly GCA_963205175.1. Taxonomy (GTDB): domain Bacteria; phylum Pseudomonadota; class Alphaproteobacteria; order Sphingomonadales; family Sphingomonadaceae; genus CAUJIW01. The sequence goes on along the minus strand of CAUJIW010000159.1, from coordinate 1,778 downwards.
CGACGCGATGCCGCCAGGCAGCCGGGCGGCCACCGCCTGGAGTTCGGCCGCCGTCGGCGCGTCGTCGAGGTAGAAGCGGACAGCGGGCGTGACCCCGCGCTCCTCCAGCAGCGCCAGCGTCTTGCGGGCGGTGGAGCAGCGCGTGTTGTGCCAGAAGGTGAAGTCGGTCACCGGCATTCTCCTCAAGGCTCCCCGGCCCCGCTCAGGCGAGACCCGGCGCCACCTTGAAGGCCGCCAGCGTCTTGGCGCGGATCTCGGCGACGGTGACGCCCGGCGCCATCTCGATCAGCTCGAAACGACCGTTCTTGGCGTCGCGGCTGAACACCGCGAGATCGGTGATCAGCATGTCGACGACGCCGGTGCCGGTGAGCGGCAGGTCGCAGCGCTCCTTGAACTTGGCCGAGCCGTCCTTGGCGGTGTGTTCCATCACCACCACGACGCGCTTGGCGCCGGCCACCAGGTCCATGGCGCCGCCCATGCCCTTGACCAGCTTGCCCGGCACCATCCAGTTGGCCAGGTCGCCGTTCTCGCCGACTTCCATGGCGCCCAGAATGGTGAGGTCGACATGGCCGCCGCGGATCATCGCGAAGCTGTCGGCCGACGAGAAATAGCTGGAATAGGGCAGCGCGGTGATGGTCTGCTTGCCGGCGTTGATGAGGTCGGCGTCCTCCTCGCCCTCGAACGGGAACGGCCCCATGCCGAGCATGCCGTTCTCCGACTGCAGCACCACGTGCATGCCCTCGGGGATGTAGTTGGCGACCAGCGTCGGAATGCCGATGCCGAGGTTGACGTAGAAGCCGTCCTTCAGCTCGCGGGCGGCGCGGGCCGCCAGTTCGTCACGCGTCCAGGCCATTATGCCACCTCCCGCTTGCGCACGGTGCGTTGCTCGATGCGCTTCTCGTAAGTGCCGACGACGATCCGCTGCACGAAGATGCCCGGCGTATGGATGTGGTCGGGGTCGAGGCTGCCCACCGGCACCACTTCCTCCACCTCGACCACCGTGGTCTTGCCGGCGGTGGCCATCATCGGGTTGAAGTTGCGCGCCGTCTTGCGGAACACCAGGTTGCCCTCGGTGTCGGCCTTCCACGCCTTGACGATCGACAGGTCGGCGACCAGGCCGGTTTCCATGACATAGGTGCGGCCGTTGAACTCGCGCAGCTCCTTGCCGTCGGCGACCACGGTGCCGACACCCGTCGCGGTGAAGAAGGCCGGGATGCCCGCCCCACCGGCGCGGATGCGCTCGGCGAGCGTGCCCTGCGGGTTGAACTCCAGCTGTAGTTCCCCGGCGAGGAACTGGCGTTCGAACTCCTTGTTCTCGCCGACGTAGGACGAGACCATCTTGGCGATCTGCCGGGTCTTCAGCAGCAGGCCGAGGCCGAAATCGTCAACCCCGCAGTTGTTCGAGATGACGGTGAGGCCCTTGACGCCGGAATCGCGCAGTGCGGCGATCAGGTTTTCCGGGATGCCGCACAGGCCGAAGCCGCCGGACATCACGGTCATGCCGTCGAACAGCAGACCCTCAAGGGCCGCGGCGGCATTGGGATAGACTTTATTCATGGACAGCCTCCCTGTAATGGGAGGTGCTTTACCGGGCGCCGGCCCGGCTGGCAACATGATGCGGTGCAATATCCGCCCTCTATCCGCCCTGCAAAAATGTCCGGATGTTTGTCGATGTCTTCTTCACCTGCCCGTACCCCCCCCCCCCCCCCACCCCCCCCGCGGCACGCCCCCCCCCCCCCGACCCGAAATAAACCCCCCCGCCCGCAGCCAGGCGCCCC
>CAUJIW010000158.1 GCA_963205175.1 Pseudomonadota bacterium | reverse complement strand
TCGACCAGCAGGCCTGAACCGGCTTCTCCGAACCGGCAGGCCTGACCGGGCAACATCGCATACCCGGCAGCTATTGCCGGCAAGATCGGACACACAGATAGAGAAGCAACTGGCCGGCGGGGCATCAACCCGCCGGCTTTTCTCGTATCCCCGGATGAACCGCCCCCACCAAGAGAAGTCGAATGCCGGCGATGATCGAGGCTTCAGAGGTTGCCGGGTGGCGGGATGGCCAGGACATCACGATCGGCGCTGCGAAGCACCTCCTCGGCGACACTGCCAAGAAACAGTTTCGCCAGTCCGCTCCGTCCCTGCGTCCCCACGACGATCAAGCCGGCATCCACACGCGACGCCTCGGCCAGAATCTCGCTCGCCGCTCCCGTTTCACCGAAGCGCGCAACCTGCTCGACATTGTCCAGCCCCGTGGACACACAGAATGCCGCCAGTGCGCGCCCGGCCTCCCGACGCTCCTCCTCAATGTAATACTCCCGGTCATCCGCCGGAATCGAATGACTCATGGCGAGCCGGATAGCAGGCGCATCAAAGACGTAGAGCATCGTTGTGAGGGCTGACTGAATGCAGTCCAGCTGCGTGAACCGGGTAACGGCGTTCCGCGCACAGTCTGAAAGGTCCGTAGTCAGCAACACACGACGATAGGCGCCCACCGGAAAGCTGTTGGCCATCAGCACCGGACACGCCACGGTACGAATCGTGCGTTCAGCGGTGGTGCCGACAAACGCATCCTTGACCAGTTGCCGCTGGTGACGCCCGATCACCATCAGGTCCGGCGCCAGTTCCTCCGACGCGCCCACGATTCCCGCGACCGGCTCGGCCACCGGCACCTGCCACCCACAGGCCAGTCCGTCGGTCTGCCGGAGCGTGGCGGCAAGCTCACCGAGCAACTGCTCCGCCATTGCTCGCTGGTTGTCGATGGCGCGATGCGACTGCTCCTGGTCAACCACATGCACGAAGGCGAGGCTGGCGGAGAATTGCCGCGCGAGCAGGACCGCCCGCCGTAGCGTCCGATCGGAGCGCTCGGTAAAGTCCATCGCCACCATGATTGTCTTCATCGCATTCACCTTTTCCGCCGTGATCGCCCCGAGACACTCCGGCCCCCGATGTGTAATAGACTTTACGTGCGATGGCATTTGCAAGAGAAAGCGCTTCTGATGGCGCTCGGGGAAACGGCCCCTGGCCGGCATGCGACCACTCGACAGGCAATCGACACAGTGGCCGCCCGCGCCAACATCAGCAATGGAAGGTCCGCGATCATGACACCTGAGCGGAGACAAAATGTCGCGTCAACGCACCGGATGGACACTACTCATCCGCATTGCGCGAGGGTGGTGGCAATGCAACAGGCGCACCGGACGCTCTGATGGAAACACTGATTGCATCCGTATTTGGTGAAGTGGCGGTCCTGCTGGTCATGGCCGCGGCAGCCGGCTTTGTCGGCATCGCCCTTCGACAACCCCTCATCGTGAGTTTCATCGCAGTCGGCCTGATTGCCGGTCCGTCGGTCCTCGACATGGTGCGCTCCAATGACCAGATCGACCTGCTGTCCGAACTGGGCGTCGCCGTGCTGCTGTTTCTTGTCGGCATAAAGCTTGATGTGAAACTCATCCGCTCACTTGGCGCGGTGTCGCTGCTCACCGGCCTCGGGCAGGTCGCGTTCACGTCTCTGTTCGGCTATCTGATCGGCCTCGCGCTCGGGCTGGGGCATATCGCCAGCCTTTATGTCGCCGTGGCGCTCACCTTCTCCTCGACGATCATCATCGTGAAGCTGCTGTCCGACAAGCGTGAAATCGACGCGCTCCACGGACAGATCGCGCTCGGCTTCCTGATCGTGCAGGATATCGTCGTGGTCGTGGCAATGATCGCCCTGTCCGCCATCGGCATCGGTGCGACTGTCGACGGTCATGGCGGCGGATCAGTGCTTACCGTAGTCACCTCAGGCGTGGCGATGGTGGTACTGGTGACGCTGTTCGTGCGCTATGTCGCCGACCCGCTGACCGAGCGCCTGGCAAGCGCGCCCGAGCTGCTGGTCATCTTTGCCATCGCCCAGGCGGCCATGTTCGCGGCCATCGGCGATTCCGTCGGCCTGGGCAAGGAGGTCGGCGGCCTGCTGGCGGGCATCTCCCTCGCCTCGACGCCCTATCGCGAGACAATCGCCGCCCGGCTGGCCCCCCTGCGCGACTTCCTGCTGCTCTTCTTCTTCATTGCACTGGGCGCCACGCTCGACCTGTCGCTGCTGGGCACCCACATCGCGGGAGCTATCATCTTCTCGTTGTTCGTCCTGATCGGCAACCCGCTGATCGTTCTCGCGATCATGGGTGCCATGGGCTATCGCAAACGAACCGGCTTCCTCGCCGGCCTGACCGTGGCCCAGATCAGCGAATTCTCGCTGATCTTCGTCGCCATGGGAGTGTCCCTCGGCCATGTGGGGGAGGACGCGCTAGGACTTGTGACCATGGTGGGCCTCGTCACGATCGCCGCATCGACCTATATGATCACCTACTCCCACCGGCTTTACGCGCTGTTCGAGCCCTTGCTGGGTGTATTCGAACGCAAGGGTACACCGCGCGAACCCAACGACCCAGGCGCGCATTATCATGACGCCTACGGCGTCGTCATCTTCGGGCTGGGCCGGTTCGGCACCGCCATCGGCCTGCGCCTCGCGAAACGGGGCACCAGGGTGCTCGGCATCGATTTCAACCCCCTGGCCGTGCGACGATGGCGGACGCTGGGCCTGGATTGCGAGTTTGGCGACGCGACCGATCCCGAGTTCATGGCCGAGCTGCCGCTACAGCACGCGACCTGGATCGTATCGACCATTCCGACGCACCCCACCGGCCTCAGCCATGAGGATACGCGAACAACATTGATCCAGCTGAGCCGGGCCATCGGGTTCCGCGGCGCCATCGCCGTGACCTCCCACAGCCGCCAGGACACTGCCACGCTTGAGGCTGCCGGCGCCGATATGGTGCTTGAGCCCTTCCAGGATGCCGCCGACCGCGCTGTCGAGCTGCTGTGTGGCGCCACGCCCGTGGAACGCACCAACATTCCGGCCATCGAGACCGAGGAAAAACCTCTCGCCTGAGGTCCGCGTCGCTGCGGATGGCGTGTCGCCCCCCCGACGCGCGACTTCGAGGCGACGCAAAAGCCCCTCCCCGGTGGCGCCGGAGAGGGGCAGGGTAACGGCAACGACAGACGGGTCAGGCCAGATCGAAGCGATCGGCGTTCATCACCTTGGTCCAGGCCGCGACGAAATCAGCGACGAACTTCTCCCGCGCGTCGTCCTGGGCATAAACCTCGGCATAGGCCCGCAGGATCGAGTTGGAGCCGAAGGTCAGGTCAAGGTCGGTCGCCGTCCACTTCACCGCGCCGGTCTTGCGATCCCGAATTTCGTAGAGGCCATTGCCCGCCGGCGCCCATGTGTAGGCCATGTCGGTCAGGTTGACGAAGAAGTCGGTGGTCAGTGCGCCGACCCGGTCGGTGAACACACCATGCCGGCTGCCGCCATGGTTGGTGCCCAGCACCCGCATGCCGCCCACCAGCACCGTCATCTCCGGCGCCGTCAGCCCCATCAACTGGGTGCGATCGAGCATCAGTTCGGCGGCACTGACCGTGTAGTCCTTCTTCAGCCAGTTGCGGTAGCCATCGTGAATCGGCTCCAGCGGCGCGAAGCTCTCGGCATCGGTCATCGCGTCGGTGGCGTCGCCACGACCCGGCGCGAACGGCACCGTGACCGGCACGCCGGCGGCCTTTGCCGCCTGCTCGATACCGACATTGCCGGCCAGCACGATGACGTCGGCCACGCTGGCGCCAGCCGCCGCGGCAATCGGTTCCAGCACCCCCAGCACCCTGGCCAGACGCGCGGGCTCATTGCCCGCCCAGTCCTTCTGGGGTGCCAGCCGGATACGGGCGCCATTGGCACCGCCGCGCATGTCGGAACCGCGGAAGGTCCGCGCGCTGTCCCAGGCGGTGGCCACCATGTCACCGATGGTCAGGCCACTGGCGGCGATCTTCGCCTTCACTGCCGCGACATCGTAACCGGTCGACCCCGCCGGCACCGGATCTTGCCAGATCAGATCCTCCGCCGGCACGTCCGGGCCGATGTATCGCGCCTTTGGCCCCATGTCGCGATGGGTCAGCTTGAACCACGCACGGGCGAACACTTCGGAGAAATAGGCCGGATCCTTATAGAAACGCTCGGAAATCGCGCGATAGGCCGGATCCTTGATCATCGCCATGTCGGCATCGGTCATGATCGGGTTGTAACGGATCGACGGGTCTTCGACATCGACCGGCTTGTCCTCCTCGCGGATATTGACCGGCTCCCATTGCCAGGCACCCGCCGGGCTCTTCCTGAGTTCCCAGTCGTAGGTGAACAGCAGGTAGAAATAGCCATTGTCCCACTTGGTCGGGTGCGTGGTCCAGGTGCCCTCGATCCCGCTGGTAATGGTGTCGCGCCCCATGCCCTTGCCGCCGGGGTTCTTCCATCCCAGCCCCTGCTGGTCGACCGATGCCCCTTCCGGGTCGGGGCCCAGCCGCGACGCATCACCATTGCCATGACACTTGCCGACGGTATGGCCGCCGGCGGTCAACGCGACGGTCTCCTCATCGTTCATTGCCATGCGGGCGAAGGTCACCCGCACCGCCTGTGCCGTCTTGAGCGGATCAGGTTTGCCGTTGACGCCTTCGGGATTGACGTAGATGAGGCCCATCTGGACAGCGGCCAGCGGGTTCTCCAGCGAGGCTTCATCCTCGCTTTCGTAGCGATCCTTGGCCAGCCATTCCTTCTCCGACCCCCAGTAGACATCCTTCTCAGGGTGCCAGATATCCGGGCGGCCGAACGCGAAGCCATAGGTTTTCAGACCCATGGTTTCATAGGCGATGGTGCCGGCCAGCACGATCAGGTCCGCCCAGCTCACCTTGTTGCCGTACTTCTTCTTGATCGGCCACAGCAGGCGCCGGGCCTTGTCGAGGCTGACGTTGTCGGGCCACGAATTGATCGGCGCGAAGCGCTGGTTGCCGGTGCCGCCGCCGCCGCGGCCATCGGCGATGCGATAGGTGCCCGCGGCATGCCATGACATGCGGATCATCAAGCCGCCATAATGACCCCAATCAGCCGGCCACCAGGCCTGGCTGTCGGTCATCAGTGCGCGCATGTCCTGTTTCAGGGCCTCGAAGTCCAGCTTCTTGACTTCTTCCCGATAATTGAAATCCGCACCCAGCGGATTGGTCTTGGTGTCGTGCTGGTGCAGGATGTCGAGGTTCAGCGCATTGGGCCACCAGTCCATCGTGGACATGCCGGCGGCCGTATTGCCGCCATGCATCACCGGACATTTGCCGCCGGTCGACTTCATCTCGCTCATGTGCCTTCTCCCTTGCCAAACCGGATCCACTGTCACCGGGCTGTTGCGTGTAAAGCGATGGTAGGAAGAAGCATTTGATTGGTAAAATTAATTATTAAAGTCTCTGTAATCGCCTCGGTGAATTTATAATACCTGGAACCAATAGCTTCTCACTGCTAGGGCGTGATGGCAAGGAGCCGTCGCACGCGACCAGGCCGATGGTCTGGGTCCGCCTCAGGACGGCCGCGCCGGCGGCTCATAGGGTGGAATCTTCTCGAAAACGCTGTCCGGCGTCGCCAGCATCGCCTGATACTGCGCCTCCGGGTACTGGAGATGCGGCCGGGCGGGGTCAAACGCCGGCTGCGGTACCGGCGACGGCCCGGCATAGGGCGCCGGCGCCAGCATTGTCGCTGCCTCGGCCTCCGAGATCGCCAGCCGGTCCAGCATCGCCTGGTCGACCCAGACGGCGGGGTCGAGCGTGCGATAGGAGGTGGCGATTTCCAGTGTCATGTTCTCCGGCCCGGCGAAATACAGCGACTTGCAGAAGCCATGGTCGATCGGGCCGATGATCGGCACGCCATGGCTGCGCACGCGGTCACGCATCGCCAGCAGCGCGGCCTCGTCGGGCACGTGGAAAGCGACATGCTGCAACACGCCCGGCGCGCAGGGGATTTCGCCCCGGCCGGCGTGGGTCACGCCCATGGTGGTGGGAATCTTCTCGCCGCCGGGCACATAGACCAGCGAGAACAGGCTGTTGTCGTTCATGCGCAGGAAGGCGTGGATGGCGCCTTCGACGCCGTGCATCTCGAAGATCGCCACCAGCGGAAAACCGAGCACCTGGGTGAAGAACTCCAGCTGCTTCTTCATGTCGCCGGCCATGAAGGCGATGTGATGCACGCCGTCGGGATGCTGGCCATCGGGATGCGGGGTCGTGGTCATCGCGTTGTCCTCCTTGATTCAGGTGTCGGTCCCGGTTCGCCGTGCGGTCTCAGCCGGCGCGGGCAAGCTCCCGCAGCTTGTTCTTGGCCACCTTGTTCAGCTCCGCGCGCGGAAACTCGTCCAGGAAGCGGATGTCCGCCGGCACCTTGAAGCCGGCCAGCTGGTCCCGGCAGGCGGCGTCGATCGCCGCGCGCAGCACGTCGGTTGGGCTGTCGGCGCGCACGAAGGCCACCGGCACTTCGTCCAGCATCGGGTGCGGCCGGCCGACCACCGCGGCCTCGCGCACGCCGGCGACGCCGACAATGACGGCCTCGATTTCCGAGGCCGCGACATTTTCCGCGCCGACCTTCAGCATGTCCTTGGCGCGATCGGCGAAGCGCAGATGGCCCTCGGCGATCTGGTAGACCCGGTCGCCGGTGTCGAACCAGCCCTCGGCATCGAAGCTCGCCGCCGTCGCCGCCGGGTCGTTGAGATATTCCAGAAACAGCGCCCGCCCGCGCGGACCGCGAATCTTGAGCAGGCCGGTCTCGCCACGCGCGACAGGCGCGCCATCGGGGCCGACGATCTTCAGCTCATACTCCGGCGCCGGCATCCCCATCGACATCGGCGGCGCCGGCAGCTGCGGCGGCGTGTAGGTGCCGTGGGTCACCGTCTCGGTCATGCCCCAGGCGCCGACGATGGTAAGGCCGAACAGCGCCTCCAGGCCGCCGATGTTGGCGGCACCGACATTCCAGTGGCGATAGCGGTGGTCGGCCGGCACGTCCTGGCCGGCAAGCGCCTGCAGCGCGAAGGGAATCACATTGCCCCAGGTGCAGCCGTGCTTCAGCGCCACCGGCCAGAAACGGCTGGCGGAAAATTTCGGCTGCAGCACCATCCGTCCGCCCGACCACAACACCGGGAAGTGCCCCCAGCTCATCGCGTTGGTGTGGCACAGCGGCGTGAACACCAGCGCGCAATCGTCGGCGCCAAGCTGGTTGTGCGCCGCGCCAATCTGGCCACCCCACAGCACGTTGCCATGGGTCCACACCACGCCCTTGGGCCGCGAGGTGGTGCCGGAGGTATATTGCACCGACACCGGCGTCATCGGGTCGAAGGTGCCGGTCTCGATCGTGGCGCCATTACCGGCGAGGTCGGCGAAGTCGAGGATGCCGGCGGCCGGCGCGACCACGGGAGTATCGGCGGGAGTATCGGTGGACGGGATCTGGGCGACCCAGTCCAGCCGGGCGCCGGTCTGGGCCAGAACATCGAGATAGGCGCTCTCGACGATTGCCGCCCGCGCGCCGGAGTGGCTGATGAAATAGGCCAGTTCCTTCGCCGCCGAGCGCGGGTTGGTGGTCACCACGACAACGCCGAGCATGGCGCAGGCATGCCAGGTCAGCAGGAACTCGGGGCAGTTGCCGGCATGCAGCAGCAGCAGGTCGCCCGGCGCCAGGCCGCGGTCGCGCAGGCCGGCGGCGAGATCGCGCGCCTGGCCGTAAAACTGCGTGTAGCTCCAGACGCGCGGGCTGCCGGTGAACGGCTCCCATGCCAGAAACGGCGCGTCCGGCCGGCGGTCCGCCTGCGCGCGCAGCAGCCAGGGCACGTCCTTGCCGGCGAACGGGTCGAGACCGGCCATGGTGTCAGCGACCGTTGAAAACCGGCTGGTACGCCGCCGGGTCGGGGTTGGCGAGCCACATGGCGAGCGCGTTGCGCACGTCCTCGCTGTGGATCACCTTGTTCAGCTCCTCCTGCTCGCGGGCGAAGAAGTCGAGCTGGCCCTGGCTGGTGCCGAAGCCCACCAGCGCCTTGACGCCGCGCAGCGCCAGCGGCGCGCGGCCGGCCATGTTGGCAACGAAGGCGGCGACGTCGGCCTCGTAGGTCGCTGGCGGGTAGAGGCGGGAAATCAGGCCGATCCCGAGTGCCGTGGCCGGCGCCATGAACTCGCCGTGCAGCAGCACGTCGAGGGCGCGGGCCCGGCCGAGCAGGCGGACGCAGTGCCAGGCACCGCCGCCGCCGGGCACCAGGCCGAAGCTGGTCTGCGGCAGGGCGAAGGTCGCCTCCGGGTGGTCCATCATCAGCCGGAAATCGAACGACAGCGAGAATTCGCAGCCGCCGCCGCCGACCACGCCGTTGATGGCGGCCACCGTCACCGCGCGCAGATTCTGGATGCGCAGCGCCAGCTGGTGGATGCTGCTGACCAGCTCGGGGATCTGCTGGTAGATTTCCAGCATTTCCTCCGCCGCCGAGCGGCCGCCGACCTCGACCTCGCGGGTGCCCTCGGCATAGGCCTGCATCTCGGTCAGGTCCATCCAGCGCAGGAACACGCCATTTTCGCCGGTGACGACGAACACCCGCACATCCGCGTCGTTCTCGATGTCGGTCAGCAGATGGTGCAGCTCGGCGAGCATCCGGGAATTGAGCGTCTGCAATGGCGGATTGCTCATCCGGCATTGCAGCACATGACCATCGCGGCTGATGTTGAGATGGCGGTACTGCATCGCGAATTCGTCCTCCCTCGAAAGCACCGCAGTCCGGGGTTATGCGTTGTCCGATCCGGCCCGGCACCGGCGACGACAGTCACCCCGGCGCTTCTTAATGTCAATTAATTTTACCATTTTGTTGTTGGCGTGACCGGGGTGATCTGGCTACGGTCGACGTTGCGGGCAGGCATGGTGATTGCCCCGATTATTAATACGGGACAGAAAGTGGAACGATGGCGCTGACGCTGACGACGCAGGTGATTTCCAACGAACTGGCGGAGGCGCTGATGGCCGGCGCGGCGGCCAAGGCCGAGGCGATGGGCGTGCCGATGTGCATCGCCATCGTTGATCCCGCCGGCGTGCTGGTCCAGTTCAAACGCATGGACCGCGCACCGCTGCTCAGCGTCGGCATCGCCCAGGACAAGGCCTACACCGCCGTCTCCTTCGGCATGCCCAGCCACGAGTGGCACGATTTCATCAAGAACGATCCGCCGCTGCTGCATGGCATTGTCCATACCCCCCGCCTGGTGGTGTTCGGGGGTGGCTATCCGGTGAAGGTGGACGGTGCCGTGGTCGGCGGCATCGGCGTCAGCGGCGGCCATTACAGCCACGACATGGAGGTCGCGCAGGCGGCCCTGGCGGCGGCGGGGCTGGCCGGCTAGACGCGGTCAAGTCCGCAGTCTTCACGCCAGCAGGCCGCGCACGATCATGTCCGCCGCCATCTCGACGGTCTGGTCCAGCGTGGCGGGCGTTGCCTTGAGCTGGCCATTGACCGCCTCGATCAGCGGTCGCAGCGCCACCAGCGCGCCGGCGCCGTGCGCCAGCAGGGTGAAGGCGATGGTGACGGGCACGTCGCGGAACACGCCACTGGCGCGGCCTTCCCGCAGCAGCGCGGTGATCGGCCAGTCGAGGCGGCAGAAATAGGTCTCGACGATATAGTCGAGCCGCGCGCTGGCGCGCGCGCCCTCGACGTTCATCAACTGGACGATGGCCGGGCAGTCGGCGACGGCGCCCAGAAAATCGATGCAGGCGGCGCGCAGGCGCTGCTCCACGCCGGCCCCGGCGGGCAGCCGGGTGGGCGCCGCCGTCATCCGTCGGTGCAGGCCACCCATGCCGTGATCGACGGCCGCCGCCCATAATCCCTGCTTCGAGCCGAACTTGGCATTGAGCAGGCTGTGGCTGACCCCGCAGGCGCTGGCAATGTCGCGCACCGACACGCCCTCGAAGCCGCGTTCGGCGAAGGCGGTCAGGGCCGTGTCGAGGCACAGGGCATCGGGCGCCGGCGAGGGATCGGCAAGGCTGGGACGGCCGCGACGGCGTCTGGCGAGCGTGGAAATCATGCCTCTTCCCTAGAGCCTGATCGTGCCAGAGGGAAGCGGTCAAGGCCTGGCACGAAAAAATAGACAAGTGGAAATTATTTTGCCATGAAGGGGCGATAACGACAAGGAAATTGACAATGCCCGCCACTGACGCCGACCTGATCCAGCGTGCCCGTGATCTTGCCCCCGGTATTCGTGCCCGCGCCGCCGCCGCCGCCGAACAGCGCCGCCCCCATGACGACACCATTCGCGAACTGATCGACGCCGAGATCATCCAGATGCTGGTGCCCCGGCGCTGGAACGGTTCCGAGGCGAGTCTCGCCACGATGATGGAGGTGGTGGAAATCCTGAGCGCCGCTTGCCCGTCCACCGGCTGGATCGCGGCCTTCTACATCAGTCACAACATCTACGTCGCCAAGTTCCCCGAGCGGACGCAGGAGGAGCTGTTCGGGCCCAAGGGCTACGTGCTGCTGCCAGCGGCGTCCGCCGCCGACATGGAGGCGCGCAAGGTGTCCGGCGGCTGGGAGGTCAGTGGCCGGGCGGCCTGGGGGTCGGGCATCGTTCATGCCGACTGGGTATTGATGAGCGGCAAGGCCGAGGATGGCCCGCGCTCCTTCCTGATGCCGGTGGCGGACGTCACCATGCTCGACACCTGGCACTATGCCGGGATGGCCGGCACCGGCAGCAACGATTATGTCGCCGATCGCGTGTTCGTGCCCGATCATCACGTGTTGACCGCCGCCGAGTTCCATGGCGGCGCCACCGAGGGTTCGCGCGGCCACGCCAATCCGCTCTATTCGGTGCCGTTTCTGATCGCCGCCTACTGCACCATCCTGCCGGTGCTCACCGGCAGCCTGAAGGGCGCGCTACACGCGTTCGAGGAGCTGGTGGAACGCAGGGTGCGCAACTTCAGCGGCGTCGTGGTGCGGGACCAGCAGCATGCCCATGTGACGCTGGGCGAAATGGAAATCGCCACGCGGGTGGCCAGCGACATGGCGCGCGCCGCCTATGGGCGTGCCATCGACATCCTGAACAGCCGGCCCTTCACCTTCGACGATCGCCTCGCCATCAAAGGGCACACAGCCTTCGTGTCCCGTCACTGCCGGGAAACGGTCAACCGGATGATGGCGGCGGCCGGCGCGTCGAGCTTCCATACCGGGCAGGCGCTGCAGCGGATCTGGCGGGATCTCAACACCGTCTGCTCGCACGCATTCTGGGATTGGGACTCGACGTGTGAACTGGTCGGGCGCCATCATCTCGGTCTCGCTCCCAACCATCCGCTGGTTTGAGGGACGCTCCCTCTCCGCACCGGCCGGAGACCGATGACGCCAATAAAGTTGACAAACCGGGCGAAGGGGGAAATAGTCAACATAATTGACTTGTAGAAGCTGGAAACCAGCTCTTGGGGAGGAAGAAAATATGGCAAGAACGCACGGCACTATCATGGGCACGGCGGTTTCCGCCCTTGTGCTGTCCCACGCGGGGGGCGCCTGGGCGCAGCAGCAGAGCGTCGACCTTGAAGGTCTGGCCGAAATCGTCGTCACCGCCCAGAAGCGCGAGACCAAGCTCGAACGCACGCCGATGACCCTCAATGTCGTCAGCGGTGATCAGGTGGCGGCCATGGGCATGGTGGAGATCAAGAATCTGTCCGCCAACGTGCCGGGCCTGACAATGCATGAATCGCCTGGCGGTCTCAGCGGCGTCAGCGTCCGCGGTGTCGGCACCTCGGCCGGCAGCCAGGTGTTCGAGCAGTCGGTCGGCCTGTTCGTCGACGGCATCTATCACCCTCGCGCCCGCCAGTATCGCGACGCCCTGTTCGACATCGAGCGGGTGGAAGTGGTCAAGGGCAACCAGGGCGTGCTGTTCGGCAAGAACACCAGCGTTGGTGCCGTGAGCGTGATCTCGCGCGGGCCGGGCGCGGAGACCGGTGGCTACGTCCAGGGCCAGGTCGAGGCCAATTATGGCAGCTATGGCCTTGAGGGTGCTCTCGACGTCGTGGCGAGCGACACGTTCAGCATCCGCATCGCCGGCATGTACGACGATCAAAAGGGCTTCGTGCGCAACTACACCGAGGACCGCGACGAACAGTCCGGCGAGCGCTACGTGATGCGCGGTGTCGCGGTGTGGGATGTGACCGACCGGCTGTCGGTCCGCGCCAAGGCGCAGATCAGCCGGCTCGACATGACAGGCACCAATTTCGAATTCATCACCGACACCAATACTGCGGCCCTGCAAGCCCTGGGCGTGGCCGATGGCGGCCTGTCGAATTACGTGAAGTATGAGTCGGCGGGCGATGCCGGCGAGGTCATGGACTACCAGAAGAGCTATGATAATTCGCTGGAGATCAACTACGACCTCGGCGGAGACTACACCCTGACGGCAGCCACCGGCTACACCAAGTTCGACTTCACCAATTCCTTCGACTCGGACTCGACGCCACAGACGTATCTGTTCTCGCAGTTCAACGAGAAGTTCAATCAGTTCACCCAGGAAATCCGGGTGACCTCGCCGGCCGGGCGGACGGTGGATTTCATCGCCGGCGCGCTCTACCTGCACTCGAAGACCAAGTACAACTACCTGACCTTCTATAACGCCTTCCCCGTGCTCGGCGGGCTGTACGGCACCATCTCGCAGCGGTTCAACCAGAAGGAAGACACCTTCGCCGGCTTCGGCCAGGCCACCTGGCACATGACGGAGACGCTCCAGTTCATGGTCGGTGGTCGACTGACGACCGACAAGAAGAAGGCGGACTTCAAGAAGACCGTCATCGACGATCTGGGCTATCCGACCGGGCTGGTGGCGCTGGTGGGCAACGGCCCGCTGCATGAGGAGGATGTGCGTGACACCACGTTCGATTTCTCGGGCACGCTGAGCTACAATCCGACGCCCGGCTCGACGCTCTACATTTCCGCCGGTCAGGGCAACAAGGGTTCGGGCTTCGTCAACCAGGCATCGCTCGCGGCGCCGTGGCCCACCACCTTCCTGGTACCGGTGGAACGCGCCACCACTTTCGAGGCGGGCATCAAGGGACGTTTCCTCGACAATCGCGCCTATATTTCGCTGGCGGCCTACCACCTCGACATCAAGGACTATCAGGACAGCTTCTACAATTCGACCGCGCGCGCGTTCCAGGTGCGCTCGCTTGATGCCAAGAGCAGCGGCTTCGAGGCGGAAGGCCAGTTCAAGATCAACGCGGCGCTGACGGCCTACGGCAACCTTGCCTGGAACCCGGAAGCGAAACTGGAGAATGGCGAACGGATGCAGCGTTCGCCGCGTTTCACCTCGCTGCTGGGCCTGCGCTACAACGTGGCGCTGTCAGACACGATGACGCTGTCGGGCTTCGGGCAATGGGTGCATTCCTCCAGTCTGTTGCACCAGCCGGCCTCGGCGCCGGGCGATAACTGGAGCCTGCCCTATGACGTGTTCAGCGCCCGCGTGCAGCTGACCTACGAGCCGGCGCGTCTGAGTGTCTACGTCGCCGGCGCCAACCTGTCGAAGGAGGTCTATCGCACCTTCGCGTTTGGCAGCCCGATCGGCATGGGCGTGGTCGGCGCGCTCAACGACCCGCGCACCATCACCATCGGCGTACGCAAGGATTTCTGAGGCCTGTTCATTCAAGTTATTCCCTGATTTGTTCATTGGCCTGCGACGAGCCCTCCCGGTACCCACCGGGAGGGCTTTTTCATCGGACGGGGCTGATCAAGCCGGACACGCAGGTGCGCACGAAGACGCCGCGCGCTTGCGTTTCAGCAGGCGGATGCAAGGGTGTCGGTCTAGCCGCGCAGACGGATGGGCAGCGTCTTCATCGCCCGCACCATGTTGGAGCGGACGTAGGTCGGCTCGGCGGCGAGCGCATAGTCGGGGAAGGCCGTCAGGAAGGCCTCCAGAATCAGACGCAGCTGAAGCACCGCCAGTCGCCAGCCGAGGCAATGGTGCACACCATAGCCGAAGGCGAGATGGCGCTGGGCATTGGCGCGCCCGAGGTCGAGCCGGTGCGGATCCGCGAAGATCGCGGGGTCATGGTTGCCGGCGCCATAGAGCATGGCCACGCGCTCTCCGGCGCGGATGCGGGTGCCACCGACATCGACGTCACGGGTCGCCGTGCGTGCCATCTGATAGACCGGACTGAACCAGCGCAGCAGTTCATGAATCGCCGGGGGAATCAGCGCCGGCGCGTCGAGCAGCAGCCGCCGCTGGTCAGGATGGTGGCCAAGCCCCCAGATCGCGCCGGCGAGCGAACTGCGGGTGGTTTCGTTGCCCGCCGAGATCATGTTGGAGAAAAAGCTCTTCTGCTCCACCGGCGTCAGCGGCCGGCCGTCGACGGTAGCGTGGGCGATCCGGGTCATCAGATCGTCGCGCGGTTCACGCCGCCGTGCTTCCAGCAGATCCCAGCCATAGTCGAAGATCGCCATGAAGCGCTCGCTGGCGACCTCAAGGGTGGGCGACAGCTCCGGGTCGTCGATGCCGAAAACGGCGTTGGTGAACTCGAACACCCGCCACTCGTCGGCCTCGGGCACGCCCATGATCGCGCACACTGTCTTGATCGGCACGATCGCGGCGACCTCGGTGACAACATCCACCTCGTCGCGCCCGGCCAGTCCGGCGAGCAGCGCATCGATCGAGGCGCGGACGCGAGTCTCCGCCTGGGCGATCGCCGCCGGCGTGAAGGCATGGCTCACCAGCGACCGGAAGGCGTTGTGCTCGGGGTTATCCATCGCCAGCATGAAGCGGCTGAGCACGAGACCGATTTCCGGGTCCATCGCCGCGAAGGTGTCAGGCGGAATACGAAAGCCCTGAGTGGAGGTAAAGTTCTCGGCATCAAGCGAGACCGACCTGATATCCTCGTAGCGGCTCAACGCCCAGAAGCCGGGCTGTATCGCCGAACCGGGGTGATGATAGACCGGCACATGTTCACGCAGCACGTCATAGGCCGCGTGGGGGTGGCCGTTGATGAAACTGTCGGGATTGATCAGGCTGAAGTCAGGCAGCGGCCGCATGTCGAACCCTGTTCCTTGATGGTGAAACGTGCGACCAACCGATCGCCGGCGCCGGGTCTACAGCAGATCGGCCGGTGTGGTGGGAAAGCCCAACGCAACCTTGCCGGCGAGAATCGCGGTGCGGTCCCAGTCGAACATGACATGGCCGCGCATGACCTGCAGGTCGCGAAGCTGGCGCTGGAGCGGCGCGTCGAGCATGGCCGCGCTGGCGCCGGCGGACGCGGCGAGGCGATCCACCGCGGTGTTCGCCAGCCGGACGATCTGCGCGCCAGCCAGACGCATCGCCACCTGTATCTCGACCGAGGCCTGAGCGCCGTTCGGTCCTTCACGCTCCAGGGCCTGCCGCGCCTCCTCCCAGACCAGCCGTGCCGCGTTGACCTCGGCCAGCGCCTCACCCAGCCGCAGGTGGGTCGACTGCAACTCGCCCTGGCGTGCGCCGCCACTGAACGCCTGCTGCTTGGTCCGCATCCGATCGCGGTAATAGTCGAGCGCGGCCTCGGCGGCGCCCAGTGCCGGTGTCGCCGCCACCAGCGCCAGCGCGGCGCGCAGCGGGTAGCCAAGCGTCGAGCCAGGGTGCAGCGCTTCACCCGGCGACGCCCCCGCCGCCATCTGGCGGGCCGGCAGGCTCAGATGTTCCGGCACGAACACGTCGCGCACGACAACCGCCTGACTGCCCGTCGCGGCCATGCCCGAAACATGCCAGACATCCTCGATCTCGACCTGGCCGATCGGCAGGGCGAAGAAACGGAACTCCTGGGTGTCGGCCTCCACCGCGTTCACCAGAACCCAGCTGGCATGGTTGACGCCGGTCGCCCACTCCCAGCGGCCGGCAATCCGGAAGCCGCCTGCCGCGCGCTTGGCCTTGCCGGTGGGCGCCAGCGGCGCCGGCGCCAGCGGCATCGCGCCATCCTTGAACAGCACCGCCTGGGCCTCGGCGCCTAACTTGGCGAGCATCCAGGCGTGCAATGCGAGGAACGACAGCGTCCAGCCGCTCGACGCGCAACCGCGACTGAGCCGGCGTACCACGTCCATGAACGTGGCGAAGGTCACGCCCTGGCCGCCGACGCCCGCCGGCGCAAGGATACCGAAGAACCCGGCGTCATGCGCTTCCTGGATGGTTTCGGGCGGCAAGGTCCGGCTCGCCTCGGCTGCCACTGCCCGGGCGGCCAGTCGGTCGGCGAAGGCATCCGCCCACTGCGACCAGTTTTCTCCGTTTTCCGCGAGCATGGCACTTCCCCGTCACGCCCTGATTCTCTCCAGCACCGGAGGTCGCGTGTCACCGCCGGTCGATAACGATTGCCCTGCGACCATGGATGTTGTCAATATTATTTACATTATGTCACCAACAGGACCGCGACAAACCGCCTTGCGCGACCCACACGAAGTGGGAATAAGAAGGGCATGAAAAACTCCCTGCTGATGCTCGATCTGGTGCGGGCCTTCTACTGGTTCGACGAACAGCTGCGCTCCCGGCTGGCGGAGCAGGGATTCACGGCGGTGACGCGCTCGCAATCGCTGGTGCTCGCCAACGTCGCCAACGGCGAAACCCGCGCCTCGCGGATCGCCGCCAACCTTGGCGTGTCGCGGCAGGCGATGAGTCAGCTGCTGGCCGAGATGGTCAACAATGGTTTGGTCGACACTGCCCCCGACCCGGCGGACCGACGGGCGCAGGTGGTGTTCTTTGGGCCGGCGGGCGAAGAAATCCGCATCGCCGCCCAGAAGATCCTGCGTGATCTCGAAGGCGAGATGGAGCGCGCGCTCGGCAAGACCCAGATGCTGGCGTTGCGGACGGCCCTGCGCCACTGGCCGCCGCAGGACTGAGCGGGCGGCGCCGCTGGCTCAGGTGCAGACAGCACTTGACGCGCCGGCCCAGTAGGGTTTGCGCAGCTCCGCCTTGAGCACCTTGCCGATCGGGCTGCGCGGCAGCGGCTCGGCGCGGAACTCCCAGCTCTTGGGGCATTTGTAGCGGGCCAGCCGGGGTTCCAGGTGCGCCCGCAGCGTGGCCTCGTCCGGCGACGCGCCCGGCACGGTGACGACAATGGCATGCACCCGCTCTCCCCAGCGCTCGTCGGGGACGCCGATGACAGCGCACTCCCGCACGTCCGGATGCAGGCTCAAGGCGTTCTCAACCTCGATCGAGTAGATGTTTTCCGCCCCCGAGACGATCATGTCCTTCAGCCGGTCGGTGACGTAGATGAAGCCGTCCTCGTCCATGTAGCCGGCGTCCTGCGAGTGCATCCAGCCGCCACGCAGCGCGTCCGCCGTCTCGGCGGGACGGTTCCAGTAGCCGGCCATCACGCACGGCCCCCGGCCGACGATCTCGCCGATCTGGCCGCGCGGCACCTCGCGGCCCTGCGGGTCCACCACCATGACCTCGAAGCCATAGCCCGGCACGCCGGCCGAGCGCAGCTTGCCGAAGCCGCCCTCGGGGCGGTGCAGTTCCGGCAGCAGGAAGGTGAGCGAGGGCATCTCGGTCATGCCGAAGCCCTGGATGAAGGCGACGTCCGGCAGCCGCTGCCGGGCCCGCTCGATGGTGGCCGCCGGCATCGGCGATCCGCCATAGCCCAGCATCCGCAGCGACGACAGGTCATGGGCGGCAAGGTCGGCGCGGGTCATGGCGTCGATCACCGCCGGCACCGAAAAGGCGTGCGTCACCCGGTGACGCGCCACATGTTCCATGATCGACGCCGCGTCCAGCCTGGGCATGAAAACGTGGGTACCGGCCACCATGGTCACGGTGAACAGGCCGATATCGGCGAGATGGAACATCGGCGCGCAGTGCAGGTTGATGCAGTCGGGCGTGAAGTGGATCATCATCACCAGGTTGCAGGCGACCGACACCAGGTTGCGCTGGGTCAGCATCACGCCCTTGGGCAGGCCGGTGGTGCCGCCGGTGAAGAAAATCCCCGCAAGGTCGCCGTCCGACCGCCCAGCGTCGGGTGCCGGCGCCAGCGCCCGGACCTGCCGGCGGAAGTCGCCGCCCGCCTCGTCGAACGCCGCGATGGTGAGCGTCGGGCATTCCGCCTTGAGCGCCACCGCCTGCTCGGCAAAGCCGTCGCCCACCAGCAGCAGCCGGGCGTCAACGTCGCGGATCTGGAACAGCAGCTCCGGCACCGACAGCCGGGTGTTGAGCGGCACGATCACCCCGCCGGACCAGAAGATGGCGAAATAGGCGTCGAAATAATGGTCGCTGTTGGCGGCCAGCACCGCCACCCGGTCGCCGGCCTCAACCCCCTGCGCGGTCAGCCAGGCGGCGGTGCGGGCGATATCGTCGGCGACGTCGGCCCAGGTGCGCTGTCGCGCCCCGTCGATGGTGGCGATGCCGCGCGGGTTGATCCGCGCGGCGCGGTGGATGCCCTGGGTCAGTTGCATGACATGTCTGCCCTTCTCAGCCGGCGTCGGTGGGCGTGTCGGCCCACCATTGCCGGAACGCGGGATATTGCGGCTGATCGACCCGCATCTTCTCGACGGTGGTGCGGATCAGATGGTGCTGCACTATGGGGTCGTCGGCGGCGACCGAACCATCGCGCAGGCCCGCCGCCAGCGCCTGATTGAGCGCGGCCAGCGGCGCGTCGCGGCCGAGCAGGGCGCGCAGTCGGGTGGCCTCGCCCGCCGCGAAGCCGGCCGCCAGGGTGTCCTCGCGCAGCGCCAGCGCCACCGCATTGCCGGCGACGCGCTGCTGGAACCCGGCGGGAACGCCGGCATAGAGCGCGTCACGCACCTCGACGAGGATCAGTCTGGCCTCGGGATCATCTTGCATTCCATGCCTCATGGTCGGGCAGCAGCAGCCGCAGCAGATCAAACTCGGTTTCCGAGGCGCGGCGGGCGATCAACGCGCCTTCCACCGTGCGCACGCCGTTCATGAAGGTGGCGCCGACGCCGGCGCACATCAGGCCCCAGTTCAGCGTCTGGAACACCTCCCACGCATGGAGGGCCACCGGGTCCACCGCGCCGCCACCCGCCTCGCGATAACCCGCCAGCAAGTCCTCGCGGATGCCGAAGCCGCCCACCGGCAAGGCGGGTGCCTGAAAGCGCCAGCTGGTCACGCACAGCCAGCCGAGATCGGACAGCGGCGCGCCGACATGGGCCAGTTCCCAGTCCAGCACCGCGCGCACACCCTCCGGCCCGACGACCAGATTGCCGTTGCGGAAATCCCCGTGCACCAGCGTCAATGGCCCGTCCATCGGCAGGTGCCGGCGCAGCCAGGTCAGCGCGAACTCGAACACCGGCCGCGCCTGGCCGGTGGCTTCCAGCCGCCGGGCCATCTGTGCCAGCGCCTCTGCTGGTGCAACGGCGGGCAGCGGCGGCAGCCGGTCGGCCGGCATGGCGTGAAGACGGGCCAGAATCCCGCCACACTGGCGGGCCAGCAGTGGTCGTGCCTCGGCCAGCGCGGCGTCTTTCAGGATGCGCGTGCCGACCGTCTCGCCGGCGATGCGGGCCATGGCGTAGCCCTCGCCGGCCGGCGAGCCCGGCGGCAGCTCGAACGCCACCTGTGGCACCGGAATGCCGCACGGCGCCACCGCGCGCAGCACGGCGGCCTCGGCGAGCAGACTGTCGAGCCCGTTGCGGGCGAAGCGCAGCGCCGGCGGCTGCCGGCGCAGCACCAGCGGGGTCAGGCTGCCATCGGCGTGGGCCAGATCGAAGGCCCAGCTCTCCTTGCTGGCGCCACCCGACAGCCGCTTCAGGCCGCTGACGCGCGCGCCCGCATGCCCGGCCGCGACGGCCGCCTCGGCGATGGCCGATGCCAGCGCCGCCTCCTCGGCCAGCGGCGCCGTCATCCGCGCGCGGCGACCCAGCGCGTCACCACATCGGCCGCCTGCTGCACCAGTTCGGGCTGGCCGAAATAATAATGGTTGGCGCCCTTCACCACGTGATGCTCGATGGTGCAGCCGCTGGCGGCGGCCATCAGGCGGGCGGCGTGGCTGGGCGTGCAGGCATCGTCGGCGCTGTTCTCGATCACCAGCATCGGGCCGGAAATACGCGCGGCACACTTCAGGCCATCGGCGTTGGAATCGTCGTAGGACCATTGCGACAGCCAGCTGCGCAGGGTGGAGAAGCGGGCGAGACCCACCGGGCCGTCGTTGACGACGAACGGGTCGCCCAGCATGCACCAGTTGGGCTTGCGATCGTTGGCATCGACCGCCGGGTCGACCCAGCGCGGGTCCGCCATCGTCCCCTGCACGGTGAAGCAGCGCTCGTGATTGTCGAGCCCGCGCGCCTTGAGATCGGCCAGCTGCTCTTTCACCCAGGCGGTGATGCGGCGGTTGCGGGCGATCTGCCGGGCGCGGTATTCGGCGAGGAAATCCGCCGAGAACGGCGGCTTCGGTCCGGCGGGGTCGAAGATGTTCCATGCCGGATCGCGCTCGAACGGCCGGCTCTCGTCGGTGATCGACGGGTCCAGCCATTCGGTCAGCGTCAGGTTGCGCGACAGGTGGGCGGCCAGCAGCATCAGACCGTCGGCGGGAATGAAGTTGGCGGCGTTCAGGTCGTAGGCGTCACCAGCCGGTGTCTGGGTGACACGCGGGTCCTGCGCCTGGGCCTGATAGAACAGCGACAGCGCGCCGCCGCCCGACCAGCCGGCGAGATAGACCTTCTTGTAGCACAGCCGCTCCTTGGCATCGCGCACGCAGGCGGCGAGGTCCATCACTGCCCGCTCCATGATCAGGGCGGTGTCGTTGCCGCGATAGCGGGTGTTGCAATAGATGGTGTGAACGCCGGCACGGGCGATGGCGCCCACCAGCGGCAGATAGGCACCGCCGCCGATGGGGTGGGAGAAAATCACCACGCTGTCCGACGGCGTGGCGGGTTTCAGCAGATGCGCCTCCACCGCCACCTTGCCGATCTCGCCGCCATAGGTGTCCTTGAAGGCGCTGGCTTCGTTGAACAGCACCAGATAGGGGATGCGTTCATATTTGGCCGACATTGGTGATCCTCCCTGATTTCTTCTTTGCTGTTCTTATTTCGCGGCGCCGGCGTGCCGGCCGCGCTGGTCGAGTGCGGCGGCGCCGAACTTGGCTTCCTTCATCGGGCGCGTCCGCGCGGTCCACTCGGCGAGCATGCCGTCGAATTTCGCCGTGGCGTCGGCGAGAATCGCGTCGTGATCCCGGGTGCGATAGGTCAGTTCGACCTGGATGCCGTTGGGGTCGTACATGTAGATCGACTTGACGAAATGATGATCGACCGGCCCCAGCGCGCTGATGCCGAAGCTGTTGATGCGCGCCTGCATCGCCAGCAGGTCTTCCTCGCTGGCGACCTCGAACGCCCAGTGCATGTCGAAGCTTTCCTTGCGCTTGAACCATTCGGGCGTCGCCGAGCCCGGCGCGTCGAAAAAGGCCAGGTATTCGCCATTGTTCATGCGGAAAAAGAGGTGGAGATAGGGGTCGTGTGCGCCGGTGCCCGGCACGTCCTCCAGCACGATGCCGGTCTTGTCCACCAGCCCCAGCACATCGCTGTAGAACCAGATGGTCTGCGCGGCGTCGCGGCAGCGGTAGGCGGCGTGATGCACACCGAGAATCGGGCGAATATCCGTCTGTGTGGCCATGACTTTCTCTCCCTCGTCAAACGGCCGGCGGCCGACACTGTAGGTCGCACCGACGACCTGTCAATCAACTTGACATCACCGCCCGGCCTCCCGCCGGACGGGTCACGCCGCCCGCGCCGTGCCGGGCGCGTTGAGGCGGATCGGCAGCCGTTTCATCGCCCCGACGAAATTGGAGCGGATATAGTCCGGCTCCGCCGTCAGTTCATAATCGGGGAAGGCGGTGAGAAACGTCTCCAGCAGGATCGCCAACTGCATCACCGCCAGCCGCCCGCCCAGGCAATGGTGCACGCCATAGCCGAAGCTGATGTGGCGATTGGCGTTGGCGCGATGGATATCCAGCCGGTGCGGATCGGCGAACATCGCCGGATCGTGGTTGGCGGCGCCGTACAGCAGGGCCACCTGCTCGCCGGCGGCGACGGTCCGGCCGTCCACCTCGACGTCGCACAACGCCGTGCGGGCCATGTGGAACACCGGGCCGAACCAGCGTAGCAACTCCTGCACGGCGTTGGGGATGAGGCCGGGGTTGGCGACCAGCTGGCGGCGCAGGTCGGGGTGATGGGCCAGCGCCCAGATCGCGCCGGATAGCGAGCTGCGGGTGGTCTCGTTGCCGGCGGCGATCATGTTGGAGAAGAAGCTGATCTGCTCGGTGCGGTCGAGCGCCCGGCCATCGCCGAGACGGGCGGTGGCGATGCGGGTCAGCAGGTCGTCGCGCGGGTCGCGGCGGCGCTGTTCCAAGAGCGACCAGCCATAATCGAAGATGGCGAGGTAGCGTTCGTTGGCGACCTCCAGCGATGGCGCGTAATCGGGATCATCGGTGCCGAACACCGCGTTGGTGAACTCGAATACCCGCCATTCGTCTTGCGCCGGCACGCCCATCACCGCGCAGACGGTCTTGATCGGCACGCTGGCGCCGATCTCGCTGACGAACTCGCACTCGTCCCGCCCGCGCAGGCTGGCGACCAGCGCCGCGGCGTTGGCGCGAATGACGGGCTCCAGCCGGGCCAGCGCGCCGGGCATGAAGCTGGAACTCACCAGCGCGCGGAAGTCGCCATGTTCCGGCTCGTCCATCGCCAGCATGAAGCGGCGCAGCACCTGGCCGATCTCCGGCGCCATCGCCGCGCGCCACGGCGTCTGGATGCGAAAACCCGAGGCCGAGCTGAAGCGGTTGCGGTCCTGCGACACGGCGCGGATGTCCTCATGGCGGGTCAGCAGCCAGAACGGCGGCTGGGCGCCGTCGCCCTCGACACGGCAGACCGGGGCCTCCTGGCGCAGCCGGTCATAGGCGGCGTGCGGATGGCCGGTGGCGAAGCAGTCGGGGTCGCGCAGGTTGAAGGGGGCGGCGTCGGTCACGGTCTGTCCTCCCGATGGTGTGTGGCGTCAGCGTGGGTGGCGCCTTATCGTTCGTGCGCCGCTTCCCACGGCAGCTTGACCCGGGTCGAGTGCAGCACCCAGCCGCCGCCGCTGCCGTATTGCGCGTCCAGCCGCATGATGTAGCGGTAGGCGAAATGGGCGAACCACAGACTGGAGGCCACGGTGAGCGCCGGGGTCACCCAGCTGGCCGGCCAGGGCTCGCCGACCAGAAAGGTGCGGATCGCCCAGTAGCCGACGAACAGATAGAGATGCAGGCCAAGGCTGCCCCACAGGGCGATGCGCCGATAGCGCGCCGGGCTGCCGCTGAACGGCAGGCGGACGCTCGTCTCGCCGGTGCCGCTTGTTGCCGTGGTGATTTCCGGATCATGCTCGGACATCGCGATATTTCCTCCCCTGGAACGGCGGTCGCTCAGAACGGCTTGGTGATGGCGAGGAACAGCACGAACACCGCGAACACCACCACCAGCGGGCTGGTGATCAGCAGGAACCACCAGTGCCAGTGCACAGCGCGTTCATAGCCCTGCCAGTCGGCGGTCTTGCGGAAGCGCCACTTCGCGCGGCCCAGATGCGCCAGATGATAATCGGCGATCTCGATGGGCAGGAAGATGCCCACCACGATCAGCAGCTTGAGCATCAGCCAGCCGGTGTCGGCGGTGAAGCCACCGACCCAGTAGAGCAGCGGCCCGGTGATCAGAATGATCGGCAGCGACACATGTTCGTAGATCGCGCCCTGATCGAAGCGCTCCATCACCCAGTTGCGCATGCGCAAAATCTCGGCATCCTCGGGATGCCGGCGCCAGGCCTTGAACACCGGCACCAGGTAGAAGGCATAGGCGACCGACGTGCTCCACACCCACACCATCACCGCCGTCAGATGCACGAACTTCAGGTCAAGATAATGGCCCGACAGAAAATCGCGGGTGCTTTCGAGCACGCGTCCAACCCCTTTTTGTTATGGCGACGATCATGGCCGAGGTCGCATTAAATGTAAAGTGACTTGACAATAATTCAGGGAATGCGTCAAGACGTTCGTCATTGGGGAGACGATCATGCATACGCTGTGGACCCAGCTTGAACGGGCGGCGCGCCTGCGTGGGGACGCGCCCGCCATCAGCGGCGGGGGAGAGACTCTGAGCTGGCGCGAGGCCTGCGGGCGCGCCGGACGGATGGCGCGGGTGCTGCACGATGCCGGCGTGCACGACGGCGCGCGGGTGGCGTTCATCGCGCCCAACGGCATCACCTACATGCTGATGCCGTTCGCGGCTGAGTGCGCCGGCGGGGTGTTCGTGCCGCTCAATTCCCGGCTGGCCGTCAACGAGCTGGTCGAACAGCTGGAGGACGCCGCGCCGGTGCTGCTGATCGCCGCCGCGCCGTTTATTGAAGTCGCCCGCCTCGCCGCCGTCCAGGCCGGTGTACCCCTCTGGACGCTTGGCG
>CAUJIW010000157.1 GCA_963205175.1 Pseudomonadota bacterium | reverse complement strand
CTTGAAGGGCTCCGCCGACTGCCAGTCGGGCTGCGCGATGATGCCCACGCGAAAGCCCTGTGCCTCCAGCGTGCGGCCGATCACCGCCATGCCGAAGCTCGGGTGGTCGACGTAGGCGTCGCCGCTGATGATGACGATGTCGCAGCTGTCCCAGCCCAGCGCCTCCATCTCGGCGCGGCTCATCGGCATGAAGGGCGCCGTGCCGAAGCGCTTGGCCCAGTACGGCCGATAGCCGGTCAGGGGCCGGTCGGCAACGGGGGCGCGGCGGGTGTCGAGGGCGGTGGTCACAGTGCGCGATTGTCGTTGGTCGCGCCCGACCTACAGATTGGGGGGTGATGCGCCGGGGTGGTGAACTCCCGCAAGACAGTCGGTTGTCGGAGGGCCACACTGTCCATCGTGCCCACGAACGCCACTTGACCGCCATGCCTACCCGTTCCACAACTTGTTTCGCTGCCCTGATGCTCGCTGCCTCGCTCGTGGCCTGCGGTGGCGGCGGCGGCAGCCAGCCCACCGTGAGCTTCCCGAGCCAGACACGCGTCGGCACCGCCTCCGCCGGGGCCGACACGACAGTGGCCAACTTCCCGGTGCTGTCGGGAGATGCCGTCGAGGCGCTGCTCTCGACCATCGGCGGCGGCGAGGCCCTGTCACAGCCTCTGGGAGCCGGACGTGCGCGGGCGGCGGCGCTTGGCCGATGGGCCGCCACGCGGAGTGCTTCGCGCGTCGCGGCCGCATCACGCCCCCGGGCCATGGCCGCGCTGCCGCCCGAGACGCTCATGTGCAGCAACTACCCGAGCGGCTACATCACCCTGACTGCCAACGACGCCGACAACAACGGGGTGCTCACGGCCGGCGATTCGGCCACCATCAGTTTCGTGAACTGCATCCAGCCGGCCGGTTCGCCAGCCATCGACGGCAGCTTTTCCATGGTCTTCAATGTGCTGGTACTCGATGCTCAGCAGCAGCCGACAGCGTTCGACGCGACGGTGACGATGAGCGCCTTGACGGTCGAGGGCCTGGGCAGCCTGGACGGCACCGCGCGGCTGTGGGTGGCGCCCGTGCCCGGCGCCGAACGCAGCTTCGTGCGCTACAACGACATGGTCTCCCGGACGAACACCCTCGGCGGCGAAAAGGTCGCCGTGCTGAACTTCGATGTCGACGAGACCGTGACCACCATCACGCTCAGCCAGCTCAACGGCAGCGTGCAACTCGGCAGCGACATCTACGTGGTCGCCCAGATCACCGCGTTCGACACAAGCGTCGGCGATCCGGCGAGCGGCCAGCTGCGAATCACCGATGTGCAGGGCGACCGGTTGGTGATCACGGCTCGCGGTACGCTGGTCGACCGCGACTTCTTCCTCGTCACCAACAACTCGGCCACCCCGGACGCAAGCATCATCGGCACGCCCTGGGCGACATTCAAGCAGTAGAGCGGAGTAGAGCGGCTCAGGCAGCGACGAGGCCATCCATGCGGACCACCTCGAAGTTGCTGCCGCGAACCTGGGCCAGTTCGGACACGAGCGCGTCGTTGTCCCAGCGGTCGTCGGGTGCTCCGCTGACGTACCAGTTGCTGCCGTTGTCCGCGACGATCATCCCGTAGGTCTTCATGGCTGTGAGCAACGCGCGCGTTTCAGCGCTGAAGCCGGCCGGGATCGCATAAGTCGCCTTCAGGCGCACGCGCATGCCCATCGGCGGCAGGCTGGCGCTGGTGCTGTTCGACGCGGCATGGGTGGCCGGCGGCACGTAGGCATTGCGCGAGCGCGACACGGTGAAGCGCAGCGCGTGGCGGATGCCTCCGGGACCGAGCGCCGCCTCTTCGTAACGCGCCAGCCCGGGGAAGATCGGCAGGCCGGCTGCGTCGGCGCTCGTCCAGCCGGCCTGACCGCCTGGGCGCACGGTGTTGCTGTCGAGGTGGAAGAGCGCGCCGCAATCTGCGTTCCAGCTGCGGCCATCTCCCTGCAGGAAGGCGCGATACAACTCGTAGAGTCGGTTGTTGTCACGGTCGATCACCAGCACGTGCCGGTCGCCATTCGAGCCGGAGCCCCCTTCGACGGGCGCCGTGGGCGGCACGGGGTAGGGCCCGGGGTCGCTCTCGTCGCCATAAGCCGTCCAGGTGATCGACACCGGCGCCTGGGTGCCCGCCACCACCACGTAGGGAATGCCCAGCGGCGCACCGTTGTACAGCCCGGCGCCGAAATCCGGGTGCAGGCCAGTGGTGGCGCCGATGCTGGCGATGATGGCGTCCGAGTTCGGGTCGACGGGATCGGCCGAGATGTCTCGGTTCCAGGCATTGCTCGCTGGGAAGGCGATCGCACCGTTCAGCGCGGCACCCGCGCCCAAAGCCGCAGCGCGGAAATCGCCGTAGGCCGTGGTCCCCGGCGACGGCGCCGGCCCAGGCGAAGGTGCCGGAGACGGCCCGGGCGATGGCGCCGGTGAAGGCGAAGGTCCCGGTGATGCAGCCACCGGCGCCGGTTCGGCACCGCCGCCGCACGCGGCCAGGAACAGCGACGCCAGCACGGCGAGCGCTTCACGTCGATCGGTGGCAGCCAGGGTTCTCTCCTGTCGAATCGCTACGAACCGGATTGTGGAGAGTCAGAAAGCAGAACGGGCGCGATTCACGCGCCCGGTTCGCACAACTTACCGCAGGTCACACGGCCGGCGGACGAGCCGCCGTTCGATCAGCCCGTGAGCTGCTCCTTGATGATGACCGAGCCGTTTTCCTGCGTGTGAACCATGCCGCGCTCTTCCAGGTCCTTCATGACGCGGCTGACCATCTCGCGCGAGGCACCGACGATCTTGGCCAGGTCCTGGCGCGACACCTTGTTGCGAATGATCTTCACTTCGCCTTCCATCTCGGCCATGTCGAGCAGCGCGCGCGCCACGCGGCCGTAGACGTCGAGCAGCGCGAGCGACTCGATCTGGCGGTCGGCACTGCGCAGGCGCTGCACCAGGCCGCGCATGATGGCGTAGGAGAGGCTGGAGTTCTCCGGCAGGCAGCGCGCGAATTCGGCGCGGCCCAGGATCAGCATGTCGGTCTGCACTTCGGCGCGCACCGTGGCGGAATGCGGCTCGTTGTCGATCAGGCTCATCTCGCCGACGTAGTCGCCGGGCTGCAGCACGGCCAGGATGACCTCGCGGCCGCGCGAATCCGAGGTCAGAACGCGGGCGCGGCCGGTCAGCAGGATGAACAAGGCGTTCGACTTCTTGTTGTGCTCGACGATGATTTCGCCTCGGCGGAACCGCCGCTTGACCACGCTGTCGGCGATGCTCTGCGCCTGATCGTTCGTGAGCATCGAAAACAGCGGAACGCGCCGGATCAGGTCCAGGTTGGAGAGCATCGCCATACGTTGTTTCCTCTGTGTTGTTTCGGTCGTCTTGGCCGGCGCCACCGTGAAAAAGCCACAATTCACCGACGGGCACTATTGTCACCATTACGAGAAATGACGCTAGGGGATTCCCGAGCCATGTCAGACTTGTGCCCACAAGTTGTGGCGTCTTCGCCCACATTTCAGCCCATTGCCCAGGTGTTTCCGATGAGTTCCAGCCCTCTGCATGCCCAAGTTCTGATCCTCGGATCCGGCCCCGCCGGCTACACGGCCGCGGTGTACGCCGCCCGCGCCAACCTCAAGCCGGTGCTGATCACCGGCATCGCGCAGGGCGGCCAGCTGATGACCACCACCGACGTGGACAACTGGCCCGCCGACGTCGAGGGCGTGATGGGCCCCGACCTGATGCAGCGCTTC
>CAUJIW010000156.1 GCA_963205175.1 Pseudomonadota bacterium | reverse complement strand
ACCGATGCCGGCGCGCTGGCGGCGACCCATGCCGCCGCCTTCGGTGACGACCGCCCCTGGTCGCAAGCCGAGATCGCCGCGCTGCTGGACCAAGCCGGCACCGTGTTGACCGGCGACGCCGGTTGCTTCGTTCTGGGACGGGTGACGCTGGACGAGGCCGAGATCCTGACGCTGGCCACCCATCCCGACCTGCGGCGCCGCGGCCATGCCCGGTCGGCGCTGCGGCGTTTTGAAGCGGCGGCAACCCGCCTTGGCGCCCGGAAAATCTTCCTGGAGGTGGCGGGAGACAATGCCGCGGCCCTTGCACTCTATCTGGGCGCGGGCTACTCGGAGATCGGACGGCGGGCGGGCTATTATCGTCGCGCCGACAGGCCCGCGGTGGCGGCCCTGGTGCTGGAAAAGCCCCTTCCCCCCGCCTGAACCCCGCCAGACTGACCGCCCGCAGCACAAGCCGCCCGATATTTGACCAAATGGTCCAATATTTTCGTCCCGGTTCAAGGAATCGGTTGACCCGTCACGTTCTTCACGCACTAATCGCCTGCATGACACGCAGATGTCGCCTCTCTGGACGCCACTCTGGCAACCCAGGTTGTAACAGTTGGGAGATCAACATGACTTTCATGACGAAACTGCTCGGCGCTTCGGCTGCCCTGGCCCTGTCTGCCGGCGCGGCCCTTGCCGATCCGGCAATCATTTTCGACCTTGGTGGCAAGTTCGACAAATCGTTCAACGAAAGCGCCTTTGCCGGCGCGACCCGTTGGGCAACTGAAACCGGCGGCACCTTTGCCGAGGTCGAGCTGCAGTCTGACGCCCAGCGCGAGCAGGCCCTGCGCCGCTTTGCCGAGGCCGGCAACAACCCCATCGTGATGGCGGGCTTCGGCTTCGCGACCGCGCTTGACGAGGTTGCCGCCGACTATCCCGACACCAAGTTCGTGATCATCGACATGGTCGTTGACCAGCCGAACGTGCGTTCGGTGGTGTTCAGCGAGCATGAGGGCTCGTATCTGGTCGGCATGCTGGCCGCCATGGCTTCCAAGACCGGCACTGTCGGCTTCATCGGCGGCATGGACATCCCGCTGATCCGCAAGTTTGCCTGCGGCTATGCCCAGGGCGTGCTGGCGGCCAACCCCGACGCGACCATCATCGCCAACATGACCGGCACCACGCCGGCCGCGTGGAATGACCCGGTCAAGGGTTCGGAACTGACGCTGGCCCAGATCAGCCAGGGTGCGGACGTGGTCTATGCCGCCGCCGGCGGCACCGGCGTGGGCGTTCTGCAGACCGCAGCCGACAGCGGCATCCTGTCGATCGGCGTGGACAGCAACCAGAACTACCTGCATCCGGGCCAGGTGCTGACCTCGATGACCAAGCGGGTCGACAACGCGGTATATGAAGCGTTCACGGCCGGCGTGGATCTCGAGACCGGCTTCAACGTCATGGGTCTGGCCAATGGCGGCGTCGGCTACGCGCTCGACGAGAACAACGCCGCGCTGGTGACCGCCGACATGCAGGCCGCCGTCGATGCGGCTTCGGCCCAGATCGCTTCGGGCGAACTGGTCGTGCATGACTACATGTCCGACGAGACCTGCCCCGGCCTGACCTTCTGAGGCCGGCAATCTCACAGAAGTTGGAGGGCCGCGCTGATCTTTCGGCGCGGCCTTCCGCATCGGCGCCGCCGTGACACGATTGACCGGGCCCGGCACTCTGAGCCCGTCACTCTGAACCCGTCACTGGCCGTCACGCCGAACCCCGACCGGAAACCGGAGGCGAGACTTGAGCACCCCAGCGATTGAACTCAAAGGCATATCCAAGGCTTTCGGGCCGGTTCAGGCCAACAAGGACATCTCGATCCGGGTGATGCCGGGCACCATCCACGGCATCATCGGCGAGAATGGCGCCGGCAAGTCGACGCTGATGTCGATCCTCTATGGCTTCTACAAGGCCGATGCCGGAGAGATCTGGATCAACGGCAAGAAGACCGAGATCCCCGACAGCCAGCACGCCATCCGCGCCGGCATCGGCATGGTGTTCCAGCATTTCAAGCTGGTCGAGAATTTCACCGTTCTGGAAAACGTGGTGCTGGGGGCCGAGGATGGCGCGCTGTTGCGCCCCACTCTGGCCCGCGCCCGGGCGCAGCTCAAGAAGCTGGCCGAGGAATATGAACTGAACGTCGATCCCGATGCGCTGATCGAGGATATCGGCGTCGGCATGCAGCAGCGGGTCGAGATCCTCAAGTCGCTCTACCGGCAGGCCGATATCCTGATCCTGGACGAGCCCACCGGCGTGCTGACCCCGGCCGAGGCCGACCACCTGTTCCGCATCCTCGAAAGCCTCAAGCGCGAGGGCAAGACCATCATCCTGATCACCCACAAGCTGCGCGAGATCATGGAGATCACCGACACCGTCAGCGTCATGCGCCGCGGCGAGATGACAGCCACGGTGCGCACCGCCGATACCTCGCCGCCCGAACTGGCCGAGCTGATGGTCGGGCGCAAGGTGCTGCTCCGGGTCGAAAAGGCGCCCGCACGACCCGGCGACAAGGTGCTGGAGGTCAGGAACCTCAGCGTCACCGATGACAAGGGCGTCAAGCGCATCAAGGACATCAGCTTCGAAGTGCGCGCGGGCGAGATCCTTGGCATCGCCGGCGTGGCCGGCAACGGCCAGTCCGAACTGCTGGAAGCGCTCGGCGGCTATCAGTCCGCCACCGGCACCATCCTGGTCAACGGCCAGCCGATCGACCTGACCGGCTCGAAATCCGATGGCCGGACCCGGCGCGACCGGGGCATCGCCCATGTGCCCGAGGACCGTCAGCGCGAAGGCCTGATCATGGATTTCCAGGCCTGGGAAAACGTCGCCTTCGGCTACCACCACCGGCCCGAATACCAGAAGAACCGCTTCCTGATGGACCACGCGGCCATGAAGGCCGATTGCGAGCGCAAGATGGAGCGGTTCGACGTGCGCCCGCCCAACCCGATGCTGCTGGCCAAGAGCTTTTCGGGCGGCAACCAGCAGAAACTGGTGGTGGCCCGCGAGATCGAGCGCAACCCAGACCTGCTGCTGGTCGGCCAGCCGACCCGCGGGGTCGATATCGGCGCCATCGAATTCATCCATCAGCAACTGGTCGCCCTGCGCGATCAGGGCAAGGCGATCCTGCTGGTCAGCGTCGAACTGGACGAGATCCTGTCTCTCAGCGACCGGATCGCGGTGATGTTCGACGGCCAGATCATGGGCGAACGCATGCCCGCCGAAACCACGGCAAAAGAGCTTGGCCTGTTGATGGCCGGTATCAGAGGAGAGGCCGCGTAATGCAGAAGATGCCCGCCTGGGCCGATGTGGTCCTGATCCCGCTGATCTCGCTCCTGCTGGCAGCCATCCTGTCCGGCCTCGTGATCCTCGCCATTGGCGAAAACCCCTGGGAGGCGCTCAAGCTGATGATCTCGGGGTCGGTCGGCTCGTCCTATGCCTGGGGCTACACGCTCTATTATGCCACCAACTTCATCTTCACCGGGCTGGCCGTGGCCATCGCCTTTCACTCGCGCATGTTCAACATCGGCGGCGAGGGGCAGGCGATGCTGGGCGGGCTTGGCGTGGCCTATGTCTGCCTGTTCATCCCCTGGCCGCACTGGTCGCTGGCGCTGATTGGTGCCACGGCGGCTTCGGCGCTGTTTGGCGCGGCCTGGGCGGCGCTGCCGGCCTATCTGCAAGCCCGGCGCGGCAGCCACATCGTCATCACCACGATCATGTTCAACTTCATCGCCGCGGCCTTCCTCAATTACCTGCTGGTCAACGTGCTCAAGCCGATGGGGGCGATGGACCCGGCAACCGCCAAGTTCCCGGCCCCGACGCATCTGCCCTCGCTGCACGACATTCTGGGCGCCTTCGGCATCCCGTTTTCCAAGGCCGCACCCGCCAACGTGGCGCTGCTGGTGGCGATCCTGGCCTGCGTCGGCGTCTGGCTGCTGGTCTGGCGCACCCGGCTGGGCTACGAGATCCGGGCTTTCGGACATTCCGAGAGTGCCGCCAAATACGCCGGCATCAGCCCGACCCGGATCATCATGCTGTCGATGCTGATTTCCGGCGGTCTGGCCGGGATGATGGCGATCAACAACGTCATGGGCGAGGCCGAGCGGCTGGTGCTGAACTCGACCGAGGGCGCGGGCTTCATCGGCATCGCCGTGGCGCTGATGGGGCGCTCGCACCCGCTGGGGGTGTTCCTGGCGGCGATCCTGTTTGGCATCCTCTATCAGGGCGGGGCCGAACTGGCGCTCTGGACCAACATCCCGCGCGAGATGATCGTGGTCATTCAGGCGCTGGTGATCCTGTTTACCGGCGCGCTCGACAACATGGTGCGCATGCCGCTTGAAAAGCTGTTCCTGGCGATCCGCCGCGGGCAGTCCGCCACCACTGCGGGGGAGTAACCGATGGACCTGATGACCTTCCTGCAGCTGGGCGACTCGACCTTCCGCCTGTCCACCCCGCTGTTGCTGGCCTGCCTTGCCGGGCTGTTCTCCGAGCGCGCAGGCATTTTCGACATCGGCCTCGAAGGCAAGATGCTGGCGGCGGCGTTCTTTTCCGGCGCCATCGCCTTTGTCTCGGGCTCGGTCTGGCTGGGCCTGCTGGCCGGGATTGGCGCTTCGCTGGCCCTGTCGCTCGTGCATGGGCTTGCCTCGATCACCTTCCGCGGCAACCAGCTGATCTCGGGCGTGGCCATCAACTTCCTTGCCGCCGGCCTGACCGTGGTGGTGGCGCAGGACTGGTTCGGCCAGGGCGGCCGCACGCCGCAGCTGGCCGGGGCCGCGCGGTTCCAGAACATCACCCTGCCCTTCACCGAGCAGATCGGCCATGTCCCGTTTCTCGGGCCGGTCTATGTCGAGCTGATCTCGGGCCATACCTTCATTGTCTATCTGGCCGCGCTCTGCGTTCCGGCCGCGTGGTGGCTGCTGTTCCGGACCCGCTTCGGCCTCCGGCTGCGCGCCGTGGGCGAGAACCCGGCCGCCGTCGATACCGCCGGTATCTCGGTGGTGCGCCTGCGCTTTGTCGCGGTCGGGATTTGTGGCGTTCTGTGCGGCATTGCCGGGGCCTATCTGGCGACCGCGCTGCAAGCGGGCTTCATCAAGGACATGACGGCGGGGCGCGGCTTCATCGCGCTGGCGGCGCTGATCTTCGCGAAATGGAAGCCGGTGCCGGCCATGCTCGCCTGCCTGCTTTTCGGCTTCCTCGAAGCCGCCTCGATCCGCTTCCAGGGCCAGCCATGGCCGGGCATCGGCCGTGTCCCGGTGCAGTTCATGCAGGCGCTGCCTTATGTGCTCACCGTCATTCTGCTCGCCGGCTTCATCGGGCGCGCGGTGGCGCCGAAGGCTTCCGGCCTGCCCTATACCAAGGAGCGGTAACATGGCGTCCGACGCCGATCTCTTTGCCGCCGCCGAGGCGGTTCGCGCGCGTGCCTATGCGCCGTATTCGCGGTTCAGCGTAGGCGCGGCGA
>CAUJIW010000155.1 GCA_963205175.1 Pseudomonadota bacterium | reverse complement strand
CCGCCCTGCTATTCGCGGCGTTCCTTACGGTGGTCTTGGTTGCCGCGCGCTGGGCGGTCGACTATTACGTCGAAAGCGGGCTGTTCGCCGTCGCGGCCTTGTCCGCGCTGGCCGATGTCGACTCAGTGGTGCTGTCGGTCGGCAAGCTTGCCCGCACTGAACAGCACTACGACGTGCTGAACGCCGCCATCTGCCTGGCGGTCGCCATCAATACCCTGGTCAAGGCCGGCATCGCGGTCACCCTCGCCGAGCGCCGGGCAGGCCTGCTGGCCACCGGCGGCTTCACCGCGATGCTGGTCTGCGGCGGCATCGCTTTCATGCTACTCGGCGCATGAGCGCGACCCGCGCGCGCCTTGCGGCGCTGGTGCGCATCCGCCTGCCCCGCTGTCCGGGGCTTTATCGGGACGAGATTGTCCGGCGCCTCGCCGCAACCCCGTGTCCACCGGCCCTGGAACACAAGGCGGTCGAGGAGATGGCGCGCGCCGTCATCCGCCATCAGCTCACCGATTACGACAGGCTGATGCAGAAGCACGGCCTGACCCGCGACGAAGCGCGGATCGCCGTCGAGGAGGAGGTCGCGGAGTGGCTGGCCGAGTGGCGACACGCCGCCATGTGAGCGGCGGCGGCGCTGTCAGTCAACGAACGGGTCACGCACCAGAATGGTGTCCTCGCGCTCCGGCGAGGTCGACACCAGGGCCACCGGGCAGTTGACCAGTTCCTCGACACGACGGATGTACTTGATCGCCTGCGCCGGCAACTGCGCCCAGGAGCGCGCGCCCTGGGTCGATTCCCGCCAGCCCTCGAAGGTCTCGTAGACCGGCTCGACGCGGGCCTGATCCTTGGCGCGGGGCGGCAGCCGGTCGATCGGCTTGCCGTCCAGCATGTAGCCGGTGCAGATCTTCACCTCGTCCAGCCCGTCGAGCACGTCGAGCTTGGTCAGCGCCAGACCGGTGATACCGCCAACCGCGATCGACTGGCGCACCAGCACAGCATCGAACCAGCCGCAACGGCGCGCCCGCCCAGTGACGGTGCCGAACTCATGCCCACGTTCGCCGATCAGCCGGCCGACCTCGTTGTCCTGCTCGGTGGGGAAAGGCCCGGAGCCGACGCGGGTCGTGTAGGCCTTGCAGATGCCCAGCACATAGCCCAATGCCGACGGCCCGAGACCGGTGCCGGTCGCCGCCTGGCCGGCCACGGTCTGGGAGGAGGTGACGAAGGGATATGTGCCCATATCGACATCCAGCAGGATGCCCTGGGCACCCTCGAACAGGATGCGCTTGCCGCCGACCCGCGCCTCGTCGAGCGTCTGCCACACCGGCGCCGCGAACGGCGCGATGAAGGGCGCGATGTCCTTCAGTTCGGCAATCAGCGCCGCACGATCGATCGGCGGCTGACCGAAGCCCGCCCGCAGCGCGTTGTGGTGGGCGAGCAGCCGGTCGATCTGGCCCGACGCCGCATCAAGGTCTTCCAGGTCACACACCCGCAACGCCCGCCGGCCCACCTTGTCCTCATACGCAGGGCCGATGCCGCGCCGGGTGGTGCCGATCTTGGCGTTGCCGCTGGCGTCCTCGCGCAACGCGTCGAGGTCGCGATGGCAGGGCAGGATCAGCGGGCACTGCTCGGAAACCTGCAGGTTCTCCGGCGTAATCTCCACTCCCTGCCCGCGGATTTTCTCGACCTCGGCCTTCAGCGCCCACGGATCGAGCACCACGCCATGGCCGACCACCGACAGCGTGCCGCGCACGATGCCCGAGGGCAGCAGCGACAGCTTGAAGGTCTTGTCGCCAATGACCAGTGTATGGCCGGCATTGTGACCGCCCTGGAACCGCGCGACGACGTCGGCGCGCTCCGACAGCCAGTCGACGATCTTGCCCTTGCCCTCGTCACCCCACTGGGCGCCGACCACAACGACGTTGGCCATGACTTGTATTCCTTTCCTTCAGCCGGCGCCCGCGCGCCACCGCCATCCGGTGAACGGCCGGGCATGACCGACCATCATCGGGGCAGGTGGCGGGCCCCGTGACTAGACGGGTTGAATGGTCTTTCCGTCCCAATAGTGGGTGCAACGTTGATCCTTGGCCTGGGCCTGAATATCGCCCGCCTCCAGCGCGGCGACCGTGGCCCAGCCCTCCGCCCGCAGCCAGGTCCCGACGTCCGAGTTGGCGCCGTACGGCACCATGATGCGGCGACGAACCTCCACGCCGCGCCCGGCCTCGACCAGACCATCGAGATAAAGCGAGAAGCCGACCGCCGGCTCCTCACTGCCGTCCGGTCGGCGGATGACATAAGCGCCGCCACGGCCCACCTCGCCGCGAATACCCTTGGCGAACAGGGAAAAGCCGATCCAGGTCTGATAGCCGAAGCCGCGCGTCTCGCCAGGATCGACAGTGAGAGACAGGCGCGGGTCTACCGGCAGCACCGCCACCAGCTCCGCCAGTGTCCCCATACGATCACCGACGATGGCGGGCATGCCCTCGGTCGCGGCGAGCAACGCCTTCGCCGACGGCACCTCGCCCGCCGCCTTGAGCAGGGCGGAGAACACCGTGGCATGAGGCAGGGCCGCCACCGTGGCGATATCCTTGGCGTCCAGGGCCTCGGCCGCTGCCGCGATTTCCGCCTGCGTCATGCCGAGCGCGATGCCGACACGGCCGATGAGATCAGGCAGGACAAAATCGACACCGACAGCCTCAAGACCAAGGTCAAGCAGGCCCTTGATCGCCAGACCGGCCACTTCAGCCACCGCAGCCGCGCTGTCGGTACCGATCAATTCGGCACCGGCCTGCGAGAACTGGCGGTCAGCCCGCAACTGCGAGCCCTTGATGCGCAGCACGGGGCCCGCATAGGACAGCCGCAACGGTCGGGCGAAGTGGGCCATGCGGGTCGCCGCGACACGGGCGATCTGACCGGTGATGTCGGAGCGGACGGCCAGCGGTCGCTGGCTGATCGGATCGGTCAGGCGGAACAGGTCGGCGGCGCGGGCGGCGCCGAAACCGCTGGTCAACGATGCCTCGAACTCGATCAGCGGCGTGCCCACGCGCTCGTAACCGTGGGCACGCAGATGATCGAGCAGATCACGCAGCAGCCGCGCCTCGGCTTCCGCCTGCGGCGGCAACACGTCACGCAGGCCTTCCGGCAGCAATCCCAGGGACAATGGCTCGCTCACGGTCGTGCAGCCTTTCCAGACAAACCCCGGCCGAGCGAGAGACTCGCGGCCGGGGCGTTCTTATCCGCTTGAGACGGCTTTGTCGAAGGGGGAATCGTCCCTCAGAACGACAGCGTCTTGACTTCCTTGACCAGCGGCAGCGCCTTGATCTTGGTCAGCAGGGTATCAGCGACCGGGCTGTCGAGCGACAGCAGCACCACAGCCTCGCCACCGGTGGCGCGACGGCCGAGGTGGAAGGTGCCGATGTTGACCCCCTCCTCGCCCAGCAGGGTGCCGAGGCGACCGATGAAACCCGGCTTGTCCTCGTTGATGACGAACAGCATGTGGCCGGCAAGATCCGCCTCGACCTGAATGCCGAACATCTCGACCAGACGCGGCTCGCGGTTGGAGAACAGCGAACCGGCGACCGACCGCTCGCCCTCCTCGGTCTTGACCGTCACGCGGACCAGCGTGTGGTAGTCCCCCTCGCGGTCGTGACGGACATCCGTGACGTCGATGTTGCGATCCTTGGCGATGAAGGGCGCGTTGACCATGTTCACCGTATCGGAATGCGGCATGAACAGGCCCGCCAGCACCGCCGCCGTCACCGGCTTGGTGTTGAGTTCGGCGATGGCACCTTCATATTCGACGGTGACGCCGCTGATGCTGTGCGCCAGCTGGCCAGCCAGCAGGCCGAGCTGTTCGGCGAGCTTCATGTACGGCTTCAGCTTCGGCGCTTCCTCCGGCGTCAGCGACGGCAGGTTCAGCGCGTTGGAGACGCCCCCGGTGGTCAGATACTCGGCCATCTGCTCGGCGACCTGCAGGGCGACATTGATCTGCGCCTCCGAGGTGGAGGCACCCAGGTGCGGCGTGCAGATCAGACCCGGCGTGCCGAACAGCGGGTTCTCGGTGGCCGGCTCTTCCAGGAACACGTCCAGCGCCGCACCCTTGACATGGCCTGCATCCAGCATTTCCTTCAGCGCCACCTCGTCAACCAGGCCGCCGCGGGCGCAGTTGATGATGCGCACGCCCTTCTTGGTCTTGGCCAGATTCTCGCGGCTGAGCACGTTCTTGGTCGATTCAGTGAGCGGCGTGTGGAGGGTGATGAAGTCGGCGCGCGCCAGCAACTCGTCCAGCGTCACTTTCTCGATGCCCACATCCTGGGCACGCTCCGGCGTCAGGAACGGATCGAAGCCGATCACCTTCATCTTCAGGCCCTGGGCACGGTCGGCGACGATCGAGCCGATGTTGCCGCAACCGATGATGCCCAGCGTCTTGCCGGTCAGCTCGACGCCCATGAAGCGGTTCTTTTCCCACTTGCCGGCCTGGGTGGAGGCGTTGGCCTCCGGGATGTCGCGGGCCAGCGCGAACATCATGGCGACCGCATGTTCCGCCGTGGTGATCGAGTTGCCGAACGGCGTGTTCATGACGACGATGCCGGCGGCACTGGCGGTCGGAATGTCGACGTTGTCGACGCCGATGCCGGCGCGGCCGATGACCTTCAGGTTCGAGCCGGCGACCGCCTCAAGAATCTGCTTGGTCACCTTGGTGGAAGAGCGGATGGCCAGGCCATCCACCTCACGCAGGGTGGCGATGAACTTGTCCTTGTCCTTGTGCAGGTCGAAGTCCTCGATGACCTCGATGCCGCGCGCCTTGAAGATCTCGGCGGCCTTGGGGGACATTTTGTCGGAAATCAGCACCTTGGGCATGTTTCTCAACTTTCTTATCTGCGGTCCCGCCGTGCGCGGCGGAAACCGGGAAGGGCCGGCGGCGCCGGTCCGATACGGGGGATGGATCAGCTCAGGCGGCGAAGCCGGCCTTGATCTCGGCATACGCCCAGTCGAGCCAGGGCGTCAGCGCCGTGACGTCGGCGGTTTCCACCGTCGCGCCGCACCAGATGCGCAGACCCGCCGGGGCATCGCGGTAGCCGTTGATGTCGAAGGCCACGCCCTGCTTTTCCAGCAGGCTGGCGATCTGCTTCGGCACGTCGGGCTGCTTGTCGGCCGGCAGGGCCGTGAACCAGGGGTCGACGATCTTGATGCAGACGCTGGTGCAGGAACGGGTGGCAGGCTCAACGGCGAGGTTTTCCGCCCAGTCGCTGGCGTCGATCCACGCCTGCAGTGCCGCCGCGTTGGCCTCCGAACGACCGATCAGGCCCGTGAGCCCGCCCACCGAGGCCGCCCAGTCGAGCGCGTCGAGATAGTCCTCGACGCACAGCATGGAGGGCGTGTTGATGGTCTCGCCCTGGAAGATGCCCTCGATCAGCTTGCCGCCCTTGGTCATGCGGAAGATCTTCGGCAGCGGCCAGGCCGGCTTGTAGGTTTCCAGCCGTTCGACCGCCCGCGGGCTGAGGATCAGCACACCGTGCGCGCCCTCGCCGCCCAGCACCTTCTGCCAGGAGAAGGTGACGACATCGAGCTTGTCCCACGGCAGGTCCATGGCGAAGGCGGCCGAGGTGGCATCACAGATCGTCAGTCCGGCGCGATCGGCCTTGATCCAGTCGCCGTTGGGCACGCGCACGCCGGAGGTGGTGCCGTTCCAGGTGAACACGACATCGGTATCGGTATCGACCGCCGCGAGATCCGGCAGCGCGCCATAGCCGACCTCGATTGTCTTGGCGTCGAGCTTGAGCTGCTTGACCACATCGGTCACCCAGCCGGCGCCGAAGCTCTCCCAGGCCAGCATGGTGATCGGGCGGGCGCCCAGCAGCGACCACAGCGCCATCTCCACGGCCCCGGTGTCGGAGGCCGGCACGATGCCGATGCGATAGTCGGCCGGCACGCCGAGGACGGCGCGGGTCTTGTCGATGGCGGCCTTGAGCTTGGTCTTGCCGACCTTGGCGCGATGGGAGCGGCCGAGCGGCGCATCCTGCAACGCATCCAGCGACCAGCCAGGGCGCTTGGCGCACGGGCCGGACGAGAAGTTGGGATTTTGGGGGCGGACAGTGGGAAGCGCCGCAGTGGCGGCGGTCGTCGTCGTCATGATGTTTCTCTCCTCTCAGAGAGCACGCGCCGCGTTGGGACGGCGTGGCCCGCCGCCCAAAGCGCAGAAACATCGTTCGGCGTCAACAGCGAAATGGCGACCCGCGACAAAAGATCTTCGCCGGCAACATCAGGGCAACTGCTTGAACTGGCTGAAAACCGTGCGCTGCAACGCCGGGCCGGCGATATCGCTGGCGAAGCTCATCAGGCGCGGCAGACCCGTGGCGACATCCACTTCGGCATGTTGCGTCTCGCGGATGACGACCTGCTCGACCGCGCGGATCGACTCGATGGTCCGCGCCGATACCGTTTGCGCCCCCTTGCCCTGCAGCCTGCGCGCCAGAACAGCCTGCACGCCGCGGGACAGCTCCGCCGCGTCGGTGGCCAGCACAGTGTCAACCACCAGCAGTCCGGTATCGTGATCCTGCGTCGTCACCGTGCGATGCCCCCTGGCGCGGATCGGCACATCGGGACTGATCCACGGATAGGCCTTGACGACCGGCGTCGGACCGACCGGCGACAATCGCGCGCCGCACAGACCGAACAGGTCCGCCATGTCCTGTGTGACCTCCCGTGTGCCGGCCTCCACACTCATCGCTCGCAGCTGCCGCAGGTTGTGCGCCAGCGCCTGCGCCGCCGCCGCCCGCCGTTCCGGCGGCATCGCGTCCAGCAACCCCTTGCCCCGCGCGGCCTTGTCTTCAGCGCCCCGGACATACGCGGCACGGACCTCGGGCCAGTTGAGGATGGCGACAGGACGCAACGCCGTATCGAGGCGGATCATGATCGGCGTATTGACCAGCATCAGCGTCGCCGAGGGCGGTTCCACACCGCGGCTGGGTGCCTGCCAGTCAACACGCTCGACGACCAGCTTGACCACCGCTCCCATGGCGTCCTGACTGACGAAGGTGAAGCTCTCGTCCGATGTCACCTTGAAGCGCCACAACGCCTGGCCGCCCTGCCTCATGTCGCGTGTCGTCTCGTGCCGATAGCGCAGTGGCTTCCCCACCGGCAGCGTACAGGGCAGATCAAGGGTGACCGGGCGAGGCGCCGGCGGCAGCGCCGGCTCGGGCGCCTGCGCACGCGCGACCGCGCTCAACAGCACGCCCACCGCCATCACCGCCGCGCCCCTGTTCGGATATGCCATGGTCTTGTACCGCCCCGATACCAGGCGATAGTGTAGGGCATGGCTCCTGCAGCGACAATCTCGCCCGTCCGCGTTCCGTCCACCATCGTGACCATATTGCTGGCGTCGTGTCTGGCACTGCTGCTCGCGGCGTGCGGCGGGCGGCCGGCGCCGGTACAGCGCCCGCCCGTCCGGTTGCCGCCACCGGACCTGAACGCGCCCGCCGGGGCGCGGATCGGCGACCAGCTCAGACAACTGAACAACGATGCCCGGCTATGCCATGCCCTGCTCGATCGCGCTAACGGACTTTCGGTGATGCGTCTGGCCGACACCCGGGAGGGGCCGGGCTGCGGCCTGACAGACGCCGCGCGCATCACCCGGGCGCCCATCCCGCTGGCGAGGCCGGTGCCCCTGACCTGCCCGATGATCGCCGGGTTCCACCTGTGGACGCGGGAAGTGGTGCAGCCGGCGGCCCGGCGGCACTTCGGCACGGATGTCCAGTCCATCGAAACCTTCGGCAGTTTCGCCTGTCGCAACCGCAACGGCCAGCCGGGCACCCGCATCTCCGAGCACGCGACCGCCAACGCCCTCGACGTCTCGGGCTTTATCCTCGCCGACGGCCGCCGTATTCCGGTGGAAGCAGGCTGGATCAGCCCGTACGCGACCACCCGCGGCTTCCTGCGGGAGATCCACAAAGGCGCGTGCCGGTATTTCTCCGTCGTGCTGGGGCCGGACGCGGACCGCTTCCACCGCAACCACATCCATGTGGATATGGGACCGTGGACGAAATGCCAGTAACCAGGTCGACGTCAGCCGAGCACTTCGTCGACTGTTGACAGCAGCTCCTTGAGCCGGAAGGGCTTGGCCAGCCGATGACTGACGCCCATCGCCTTGGTCGCTGTCAGGCTGACGGCCGGCGGTATGGCGGCATCGCCCCCCGAAATGGCGATGACCGGCGTCTTGGGCGCCACGGTCTCGATCTCCCGGATCAACGACAATCCATCAACCTGTGGCATCAAAATGTCCGTGATAACAAGATCATAGGACCAACCTGCGATCTTTTCCAGGGCCTCGGCCGCGTCACGGGCTTCCGTGACATCGTGCCCGACACCCGACAGGGCATCGCGCATCACGGCACGGAAATCGTTGTCATCCTCGACAATCAGGATAGTCGCCATGGCTTATCTTTCATTATGTTGCCCTCAGCCTATCGTCGACTGACGCGGCGATACACTTCCATCGTGACCTGCTGACCGATCATCATTGCGGCTTCGAGACGATTTCGCGGCAGTTGCGCGAACGCTTCCGCCAGCAGGTTGAGCGGATCCTTCGACAGCATGGCGTGACCTGCCTCGGTCAGTTCCAGACGGACCGCCCGACCATCGGTCTCGTCGGGGCGCTTGCTGACCAGACCCTTGCGTTCCAGCGCGTTGATGGTCTGGGCGGCCGTGCCGCGGGTCACGTGATGGTACTGGGCGAACGCCGAGGGCGTGCGCCGTTCCGGCAAGGCACTGGAGAGGTAGCGCAGGGCGTTCCATTGCGCCGGATTGAGGCCGGCGGCAAACGCTTCACTGTAGATTACCCGGATGGCCTGTTCGTACAATTCGGCAACCCCGATCGGGTCTGGCCCCTGTACAACCTTGTCGCTACGTGACGAAATCGACTGTGCGTCCCTGCGCATCATGTTCCGCTCT
This sequence comes from Pseudomonadota bacterium, assembly GCA_963205175.1. Classification (GTDB taxonomy): domain Bacteria; phylum Pseudomonadota; class Alphaproteobacteria; order Sphingomonadales; family Sphingomonadaceae; genus CAUJIW01. The sequence continues at coordinate 420 of CAUJIW010000155.1, read as the reverse complement.
CACCTGGGCCACACGCGGTCGGCCGAGAGGACCATTGTTCCACTGTAGACAAAGCAATCAACGCCTACCCTTGCTATCAGCCTGTGCTGGCTGAAAAATCGGTGGGCGTCAACCGGCGAGATGAGGTGGACGGAATGGTTGGTCGATGTTCACGCGCGCCCCTCGATCGCATGTCGCAGCGCATCCATCAACTGCTGGCGACGAAAGGGCTTTTCAAGCAGCGTGAAGCCACTGTCCGGGCTCAGGGCGCCATCCGTGTACCCGGACATGAACACGGCGGGCAGGCCAGGCCTGAGCGCGCGGGCCTTGGCCACCACATCGGGCCCGTTGGCAACACCTGCCAGGATGACATCGCTCAATATGGCATCGATCCTGACATCGGCACGAAGGATCGCCAGCGCGTGCCAGCCCGTGGCGGCT
>CAUJIW010000154.1 GCA_963205175.1 Pseudomonadota bacterium | reverse complement strand
TCAGGACTGTTCGCCCTGCTCGACGATATCGCGGCCATCGCCAAGCTGGCGGCGGCGTCGCTCGATGATGTGGCCGGTGCCGCCGGCAAGGCCGGCGCCAAGGCGGCGGGCGTGGTGATCGACGACACGGCGGTGACGCCGCGCTACGTCGTCGGCCTGACGCCGGACCGGGAACTGCCGATCATCGCCAAGATCGCGCTGGGGTCGCTGCGCAACAAGCTGCTCGTTCTGTTGCCGGTGGCGCTGCTGCTCAGCGCGCTGGCGCCGTGGGCGATCACGCCGCTGCTGATGCTGGGCGGCGCCTTCCTCTGCTTCGAGGCGGCCGAGAAGATCGTCGAGATCGTGCTGCACCGGGGCGACGCGGACGAGGACGTGGCCGAGATCACCGATCCCCAGATGCTGGAGGCGCGTCAGGTCAGTGGCGCTGTGCGCACCGACTTCATTCTGTCGGCGGAAATCATGGCGATCGCGCTGTCGCAACTGCCGCACATGTCGCTGCCGATGCAGGCGGCGGCGCTGGCGGCGGTCGGTATCGCCATCACCGTGGGTGTCTACGGCACTGTCGCGCTGATCGTGAAGATGGACGACATCGGCCTGCATCTGGCGCGCCGCAGCGGGGTGCTGGCGCAAGCGGTGGGCCGGTTCCTCGTCGCCGCCATGCCCAGGCTGCTGCGGGGCCTGTCGGGCATCGGCACCGCCGCCATGGTCTGGGTCGGCGGTGGCATCATCGTTCACGGGCTGGAGGTGTTCGGCCTGCACACGGTTCCGCACTGGGTCCATGGCGCGGCCTCGGCCGCCGCCCGGGCTGTGCCCGTGGCGGCGGCGGCGGTCGAGTGGGTGGTGGCGGCCGCCGGCTCGGCGGTGGTCGGGCTTCTCATCGGCGGCGTCATCGTTGCCGTGACGCATGCCCTGCCGCGTAGGGCGGCAAAGTCCCATTAAGCCGCGTAAAGAGTGGCCGCGAGGCTTCGAACCCCGGGCGCGCGGCGCTGTGTGTCAGTGCGCCGCCTTGTTTGGTCCGGCGAAACCGAACAGCCAGGCGGCGACCTTGCGCATCTGGATTTCCTCCGCGCCCTCGGTGATGCGGTAGCGGCGGTGATGGCGGTAGATGTGCTCGAACGGCTTGTGGCGGGAGTAGCCGATGCCGCCATGCACCTGCATGGCGCGGTCCGCCGCCTCGCACACCAGCCGGTTTGCCCAGTAGTTGCACATCGACACCTTGTCGGAAAGACGGCTGGCGACTTCCGGTTTGCTCATCCGGTCCATCTCCCAGGCGGTCTTGCGGATCAGCAGCCGCAGCATCTCGATCTGTGTCGACAGCTCGACCAGCGGGAACTGGATCGCCTGGTTGGCCGCCAGCGGCTTGCCGAACGGCTTGCGCTCGCGCGCGTAGGCAATGCTCTCGCGCACGCAGTAGGCGGCGGCGCCCAGCGACGAGGCGGCCTGACGGATGCGGTTTTCGTGGACGAAGTGCTGCGCCAGCGCCAGCCCGTCGTCGGCCTCGCCGAGAATGGCCGAGTCCGGCACCCAGACGTTACTGAAGCGGACGCGCGGATGATCGGTGGGCATGTTGAACGTCCACAGATATTCCATCACCTCGACGCCCGGGTCGTCGGCCGGCACGATGAAGCAGGTGATGCCGCGCGCGTCGCCATCGCGGCCGGAGGTGCGGGCGAACACCATGCAGTGGGTCGCCACATGCATGCCGGTGGTCCACATCTTCTCGCCGTCGATGCGCCAGCCGGCCACGCCGCCGCGGCTTTCCCGCACCGCACGGGTTTCCATGTGGGTGGCGTCGGAGCCATGGTCGGGCTCGGTGAGGCCGAACGGCAGCGCCCGCCGGCCCTCGATCATGCCGGGGATGAACTCGGCGCGCTGTTCGGGCGTGCCGAAGTCGCGGAACATCAGCACCTGCGGGAAGTTGCCAACGATCGAGTGCTCGTTCTGCAGGTCGTTGTGCAGGCCGAGCCCTTTGGCGGCCATATGCTCGCGGATCACCGCCATCCACAGGTTGCCGCCGTCCTTGCCGCCGAACTCGGACGGCAGGGCGAACCGCAGGTGGCCGGCGGCGTCGGCGCGGCGGCGGGCCTCGCCCAGCAGGGCTTCCCACTCGTGGCGGGGCAGGCCACCCCGGTCCCAGTCGGTGCGGGCATGTTCGCGACGATGGTCGAAGAAGCGCTCGTTGTCGTCAGCCGCCTGCAGCGGCGCGATCTGGTCGGCGATGAACTGGTCAAGTTCGGCGAGATAGGCGGTCAGCGCCGCCGGCAGGTCAAAGTCCAATACATCCTCCCACAAATCTATCATCTTGGAATAGTTGATTGATGGCCAATGAAAGGGCGCCATCACCTGCCACTCTACCATGGGCGGCGTGGTCATGGCAGCAGCAAGCGTCCGGCACGGTGGGGGGGGGAGGCGGCTTCATGGACAACAAGCCTCTTGCGCGCGGGGCGCCGGCGGGGCAGCTTGCGCAACAAAATTACCAGGGAGCGCGTCATGACCAAGTCCATCCTGCTTGCCACTCTCATGTTCGGCGCGGCGCTGGCGCCGGCCGCCCAGGCAGAGGTAATTTTAGTGCGCGCCGGCCGGGTTGTGACTGACGCGGCGAAGCCCGCGCTGGGTGCCTCCACCATTGTCGTGCGCGACGGCCGCATCGTGACGGTCGCCGCCGGCGCGCCCGAGGCCGCCGCGGTGGTGAAGGATCTCAAGGCCGACGAGCCGGTGAAGGTTATTGATCTGGGCGGCAAGACCGTGCTGCCCGGCCTGATCGACTCGCACGTTCACCTCTCCGGCGACCCCGGCACGCCGTGGTGGCAGGAGGCGGTGCTGAGTGATGAATACGCGACGGCGGTCGGCACCAAGAACGCGCTGGTGACTGTGCGCGCCGGCTTTACCACCGTGCGTGACGTCGGGTCTGGCCGCAATGTCGGCTTCGCGCTGCGCGACGCGGTACGTGAAGGTGTTATTCACGGGCCGCGCATTCTCGCGTCCGGCCCGGCGATCTCCATCATCGGTGGCCATGGCGACGTGTCGGGCTTCCGCCGCGAGGTGGTGGACGTGCTGTCGGCGAACAACACCTGCACCGGCAAGGACCAGTGCGCGGCCCGCGTCCGCGAGGCCTCGCGCGCCGGCGCCGACGTCATCAAGATCACGGCGACCGGTGGCGTACTGAGCCAGCAGGCGCGCGGTCTCGACAAGCACTTCACCGACGACGAGCTGGGCACCATCATGTCGACGGCCCACGCGCTGGGGCTGCGGGTGGCGGCCCATGCCCACGGTCCGCGTGGCATTGAGGCGGCGGCGAAGGCTGGTGTCGATTCCATCGAACACGGCACCTTCGCCGATGAGGCAGGGCTGAAGGCGATGAAGGCCTCGGGCAGCTACATGGTGCCGACGCTGATGGCCTTCACCGGCCTGAAGGACCGCATCGGCAAGGGTGTTTACACGGCGCAGGTCGAGGCCAAGGCGAAGAAAGCGCTGGCGGAACTCGGCAAGTCGCTGACGGCGGCCAAACGGCTGGGCGTGCCGATTGCTTTCGGCACCGACTCCGGTGTGTTCGAGCACGGCCGCAACGCCGAGGAGCTGCAGATGATGGTGGACTATGGTGGCCTCACCCCGCGCGAGGCTCTGGCATCGGCGACCACGGTGGCCGCCCGCCTGCTGGGCGTTGACGCCGAGACCGGCACGCTGGAACCGGGCAAGGCGGCCGATCTGATCGCGGTGGACGGCGATCCGCTCACCGATGTCCGCAGTCTGCAGCATGTGGCCTTCGTCATGGCCGCCGGCCGTGTCGTGCCGATGCAGTGATGTGATCTGAACAAGGGGGGAATCATGGAGAATTTGGCGTATCCGCTGACTGGCGCGCTGACCTTGATGTGCCTGCTGGTCTATTTCTGGACTGGCATCGTCGTCGCGCGCGCTCGCAGCCGGCTTGGTGTGCGGGCGCCGGCGACCGCCGGCCCAGACGAGTTCAACCGCATCTATCGTGCCCATGTGAACACGCACGAGCAGATCGTGATGTTTCTGCCGGCGGCCTGGCTGTTCGCGCTCACCGTCGGTGATTGCTGGGCGGCGCTGGCGGCGGCGGTGTGGTGTGTCGGTCGCGTGCTGTACGTCATCGGCTATGCCCGCGCGGCGGAGAAGCGGGAGCTGGGCTTCGCTCTTACGGCGTTGCCCATGCTGGTCTGCCTGCTCGGTTCGTTGGGCGTGATTCTCTGGCATTTCATCGCGTGAGGCTTGCGACGGCGCGCCGACAGCGCTGCCAGATTGTGCATCCGGCCGCGTCGGGCGGCCCAACCAGATATCAAAGGGGCAACTCCATGCTGACAATCTCCTCGTCGCTGCGTGCCAGCGTCGCCTTTCTGCCATTGCTGATCGCGGCCTGCGCCAGCGCGCCGGCGACCCCACCGCCGGCGGCCGTCGCTGCCCCCGCCGTGGCACCGCAGCCGGCGCCAGGTGAGCGGCTCAAGGCGCTGTTCGCCAACAGCGATGAGGCCGATCTCAAGCTCTCTCCGCTCAATGCGCTGTTCCGTGGTGACATGCGCTATGCCGATCAGTTCGGCGACTATATCAGCGACGGCTATCTGGCGGCTGTTCGGACCAAGCAGGAGGCCGACCTAAACGGCCTGCTCGCCATTGACCGGGCCGCCCTGTCTCCCACCGACCAGATCGCCTACGACGTTTTCAAGTATCAGACGCAGCAAGCGCTACGCTATTTCACCACTGGCTTGACGACCGTGCAGGCGCATCTGCCGGTTGATCATTTCAACGGCGTCCATGTCTTCTTTCCGGACATCTCCTCCGGCCAGTCCGCGGCGCCCTACAAGACGGTAAAGGACTATGAGAACGGGCTGAGCCGCATTGACGGCTTTGTCACCTTTCTCGACCGGGCGATCGGGCGGATGCGCGAGGGTATGGAGGCCGGCCACGTCCAGCCCAAGATTGTCACCCGCAATGTCATCGGCCAGCTCGACACCTTGTTAAAGATGAAGGCCGAGGACAGCCCGTTCTTCATGCCGATCAAGGCAATGCCGGCTGATATCGGCACCGAGGACAAGGCGCGGCTGACAGCGGCTTACCGGCAGGCCATCGATGGCAAGATCGTGCCGGCCTACCAGCGCCTCAAGACCTTCATGGAAACCGACTATCTCAACGCTTCGCGCGACGTTCCCGGTCTGCTGTCGATGCAGGACGGCCCGCGGCTCTATGCGGCACTGGTCGAGCAGCACACCACCACCAGCCTGACGCCGGAACAGATTCACCAGATCGGTCTTGACGAGGTGGCACGCATCACCAGGGCGATGGAGGCGATCAAGGCCGAGGTCGGCTTCAAGGGTACGCTCAAGCAGTTCTTCGGCTATCTGCGCGAAGACCCCAAGTTCAAGTTCAAGACCAAGGAAGCCCTGATCGCGCGCTACGCCGACATCCAGGCCCGAACGGAAGCCGGCATCCCCAGGCTGTTCAACAAGGTGCCCAAGACGCCGTTCGAGGTGCGCCCGGTGCCAGAATTCATGGAGAAGAACCAGGCCGGCGCCTACTACATGCAGGGCACGCCAGACGGATCGCGGCCCGGCGTTTTCTATGCCAATACGTACGATCTGCCGTCGCGCACCTCGCCGGGCATGGAGACCTTGTTCCTGCATGAGGCGGAGCCCGGACATCACTTCCAGATCAGCCTGGCGCAGGAAAACACGGCGCTGCCGCCTTTCATGCGTTTCGGCGGCAACACCGCCTATGTCGAGGGCTGGGCGCTGTACGCGGAATCGCTGGGGCCGGAACTGGGACTGTTTACCGACCCCTACCAGCGGTTCGGTCATCTCGACGACGAGATGCTGCGGGCGATGCGGCTGGTGGTGGACACCGGCATTCATGCCAAGGGGTGGTCACGCGATCAGGCCATCCAGTATATGCTGGATACCTCGGCCCAGTCCAAGACCGACGCCACCAATGAAGTGGAGCGTTACATCGCCATGCCGGGCCAGGCACTGGCCTACAAGATCGGCCAGCTCACCATTCGCCGGCTGCGTACCGAGGCCGAGGCGGCACTGGGCGGCAAGTTCGACGTGCGCGCCTTCCACGACCAGGTGCTCGATACCGGCGCCTTGCCGATGAATGTGCTGGAGACGAAGATTCGCGCCTGGATCGCCGCGGAGAAGGCCAAGGCGTAAATCCTGCGCTGTAAATGGCACCGGCGCCGTCGCGAGACGGCGCCGGTTGTCGTTCAGGCGATTATGAAAAGCGGCTAGGCGTTGGGGATGAGCGTGGCGTGGAGGCGGCCTTCGTGCACCCAGCGTGCCGCCCGCCAGTGAAACAGCAGGCGGGCTATCGACTTGGGAAGTGAACCCTGACGTCGAAGTGCACGGAGTGCATCCATGTTGAGACAAGGGTCGTCCTCGTCGAGGATTGCTGGCGCCTCAAGGAAGCGTGAGGCTGGCCAGACGAACGGCTCTGCACCGAGTAGTTTAGCGATCTTCGGTCGTGCAAACATGGTGTTTGAGAAGCACTGGTGCGCCTTGTAATAGATGCCCCACAGGCGTGCGTGCCTACCAACGAACAGTTCGCCAGCGCTGTCGAAGGGATAGCGCGCGAGCTTGGGAAAGGTTGCATCCATCAAACGTAGGTAGAACCGGTAGTTACGTTCATCATGCGGCATTGGCGCCACAGCCTGCCACAACGCCTGGCTGGTGCCGAGGATGAGCGGGGTGGTCTTTTGTGCATATACCTTGGCCGGGTTAGGGCCGGTACGGTTCCGCATCCGGTTTTCGACAATCCATTGCCACGTGCCGGTATCGTTGTCGTCGTGTGCCGCAACAGTGCGATCGAGAAGAGCCAGAAAGTCGTTGCGCATGGCGCCATAGAACGCGGGCTGCATGATCTGCTTGGCAGCCTGCCAATAGGGGTGGTCTTCCGGCAGGAATTCCTCGCGGCGCATTGCGGCGAAGCCCCCGGCCGGCTGATGAACATTGCGCAGGGTATGTGCAGGAATCAGTCCTTCCCAGATGCCGGGCAATCCGCCGAGGAATTGCTGCAACTGACTGATGTAAAGGTAAAGGCTGGGCGTGGCACCCTCATTGGCCCAGACATAGTCGAGATACGCGCGCGTAGAGAAGAAATCGTCCGCCGGGTTCGTGACCGCAAGCTTCAGGCCGGCCGCCGAGGCAACTTTCTTCGCGAGGGAATGGTCCATGTCGAAATTCTGATTGCGATGGGTCATGCCCATGGCGGGCGGATGACGCCCGCTTTCCGCCAGAAGGCCGACAATCAGGCGAGAATCAAAGCCACCAGATACAAGCACGGTGGCATCCGGCACGATGGCGGCGTAATCGGCGAGGTTGCGTCGCAGCGGCTCCAGCACCGCATCAAGGTCAGGCGTCTGGGGCGCGACCTGTGGCCAGTGCCAATAGCGGCGGGGCTCCCAGCGTGGTCGATCAGCATCAATGACGACGGTGGAACCCACGCCAAGTCGTGCCACACCCCGGTTCAGCGTTCGGTCGCCGATAACGTACTGGCAGGCCATCCAGGCGCCCCAGCCGGCAGGATCGGGCGTATATGGAAATGCCTTGGTTTCAGTGGCAAGGCGCAGCGAGTTGGCGTCGATCTGGTAATATAGCGGTTGCAGCCCCAGGAAATCGCCGACCACATAGAGCCGCTTCTCGGCTGCACTCCAGCCGACGGCGGCAAAATAGCCGTCGCAATCCGGCATCATGGTAACAAGATCACGGGCACACGAAAGGCTTGCGATGCGCGCCGGATCAAGAGGAAGGCCCGAGAATGCGATAATGTCGTCGCCCAGCCGTTTCAGGCCCGGCCCGATGCCGGCGCGGACCATTGCCGGATCGTCCCGCCGGTGCAGCACACCGATTTGCCCTCGGCCGATTGCTTCAATATCCGTCACCCAGCCGTCGCCCGGGTCTTGAGCACGTAGCATGTCGGCCACGCTGGTGCCGCTGAGATCAAGAGCAATCTTTTGCATCTAACTGGTCCTTAGCGGGGTGGGGGCGGTAGGCGCATTGAACTGGGTAAAGAGTCGCTTTTCATGCAGCCAGCGCGTGGCGCGCCAATGAAGGAGCATCCGTTCGGTGATCACATCACGTGGCCCCTGGCGCAGGACCCGCAGGGCATCCATGTCCAGCAACGGATCGTCTTCGGTCCACAGGGCGTCGGTTGCCATGAAAATGCTCGGGGCGAAGCCCCCGGTCTTGGTGAGGCCAAACAGGCGACCGGCGCTTGGATGGCGTTCGATGAAACGACGCAGGTGCAATTCGATATTGAGTGCGCGGTACAGGAGCGAGCGGTGCGTCGGCGGTGTCAGGGAGTTTCCGTGCATCAGCGGCAGTGAGAGGGCGCGTGCATCCAGGCGCGCCAGAAGACGCCGGACATAAGCGTCGTCGAGCCGCTCAAGGGGGTCGAGCCGGGCCATCTGTTGCCACAGTGTCTGCGTCGCGCCCAGCGACAGCACCTCGCCACGGTTGGGGAAAACGCGGAACGGGTTGATGCCGGGGCGCGCACGCATATGGTTGCAGGCTGCCCACTGCCAGACACCCGCCGCATCGTCGGGCAAGTCGGTGACAGACTGTGCCCAGTCATGGCGCAGGCCGTCCTCCATCGCCGCAACAAAGCCTGGCTTGAACAGCCGTCGCGCTGCCTGCCAGGCGGGCTTGTCGGGTGAACCGATCATCGTATCGGCGAGCGCTGTAAGACCTCGGCCACGCGGGTTGCGCACCGCCTTGAATAGGCCAGCGGGCAGGTTGCCCTCCCAGGTCGGCGTGCCGTCGAGGAATTGCGCCACCTGGGCAATGAACAGGTACAGGCACGGCGTGGTGCCGTCGCTGGCCCACAGATAGTCGAGGAAGGCGGGTGATGAGAAGAAGTCCTCGCCGGGGTGGACGCGGCGGTTCTCCAGCCCCGCCAGTCGGGCCATGCGGCCGGCGATGCGGCCGTCGAGGTCGCCATATTCGTCCGCGTGGGCGACCGTCAGCGTTGGCGGGTGGATGCCGGCGCGCGCCAGCGTGAAGGCGATCAGCCGGGAATCATAGCCGCCCGACATCAGGCACTGCGATTGCGGGAAGTGGCGGGCATAGTCGCGCGCGTTGGCCACCAGCAGGTCGATGACGTCGTCAAGCGCCGGCGGCGCGCCCTCGCCCTCGAAGTGCCAGTAGCGTCGGGCTTCCTGAACGCCGGTCACCGGGTCGATGCTGACTACCTGGCCGCCGTCGACCCGGCGCACCCCCCGGGCCAGGGTGCGGTCGCCGATCAGCTCGCCGCAGCGGATGAAGGCGGCCCAGCCGGCGGCATCGGGCTCGTAGGGGAAAACCTTGGTATCGCTGGCGACCAGGATCGACCCGGCCTCCTGGCGGATGTGCAGCGGCCGCAGGCCCATGGGGTCGGTGATCAGCAGCAGGCGCTGGCGCCGGGCGTCCCAGCCGATGGCGGCGAACGTGCCGTCGGCGGCGCACAGGGCCGCCACCGCCGCGTCCAGGTCCGGCAGCGTGGCCAGCGCCGGCACGTTGAGTGGCCCGCCGGCGATCAGCAGGCAGTCATTGCCCCAGCGGTGCAGGCCCGGGCCGAGCAGGCCCTCATAGCGCCCGGCCGCGCGCGGATGGGCAAGCAACCCCAGTCGCCCGGTGCCGGCCGCGACCGTGGTCGTGGTCCAGTCACCCGGATTCTGCCTGGCAAGAATGTCGTCAATGTCGCCTGCGCCAAAGCAGGCCGCCAGCTTCTGCACCGTATCCCCTCATCGCACGGTCCCCACCCCGTCATTCTAGGCCGCGCCGATGAATGCCGGGTTAAGGGGCCTTGCCTGCCAGAAACTGGCCAAAGGGTTGATAGCGCAGGATTAATACCTTCGCCCGCTTTGTTTCGCGGGCGTTCAGCGCCGCCAGCACGTCGCGTGCCTGGGCCGCCATCAGCGCCTCGAAGCCGTCGCGCGGCGGCAGTTTGCCGGCCCGCTCCAGCAGCGTGCGTACGCGTGGCCAGTTGTCATCGTCGAGACGCGCCAGCGTGAAGGCGAAGAAGGTCGGGAAGGTGGGGCTCGCCGGGTCGCGCCGCAGTGCTTCCTCATAGTGGCGGATGCCCTCGGACTCCCGCGCGCCCAGAAGCGAACCGGCGAGGAAGCCGCCCAGTGTCGCCACCGATTCGCCGTGCCAGCCCCCCAGTGCGGCCCACGCCAGCGCATTGTCGGGTGCTTGCCGCAACGCCTGATCCATCAGCCGGCGGGCTTCGCGGCCGAGTTTGGGGGAATTGCCCAGTTTGGCGAGATAGCCTTTGGCGATTGCCCGCTGCAGCTGCGCCTCATGCTGGCGCGGCTCCTGCTGCAAGGCACGCTCGGCATCGGCGATGGCAGTGCGGATCAGGGCCTCCGCGCGGGCCTTGGTTGGCGCCTCGAAGGCGGCTACCGCCAGCGTCGCCCGTGCCGCCAGCGCCAGCGCGTCCGGCGTGCCCTCGTCGCGGGCGGCGGTGGCCGCCTCGCTGAACCTGCCATCCTCGAACAGCGCGCGCGCGGGACTGGCGGCGGCCGGCGTGACGGCCAGTATCAGGGCGAGCAGGAACGGGGCGGCGTGTGGGTGCGGCATGGCGTGCAGCCTAACCCGGGATCGGCCGGCGTTGAAGGCCCCGCGTCGGGGGGCTCAGGCCGCCAGCGCGCCGGCTACCAGACGCCGGGTCTCCTCGATGCCGTAGAGCGCGATGAACGAACCCATGCGAGGCCCCTGCGCCTGGCCGAACAGGCATTCGTAGAGCGCCTTGAACCAGTCGCGCAG
>CAUJIW010000153.1 GCA_963205175.1 Pseudomonadota bacterium | reverse complement strand
GGGCGATCAACGCGCCCGCATTGGTATTGACAGACATAGCCATTTTCTTGGCTCCCTTTTTCTAAAGGTGAAAGTCGGGCGTTTTGCCCACGGACTTTTTGTCCGCACCGTCAAATCAGCAACCACCATGCCAGCAATGTGATGAATATTCGTTAAGTACGTAACGGGCTGATGCCGCGCGCATTTTTTTCCCGGCTGCGCTGCCGGGGCCGCGGCACGGGGCATCGCGGGCGCGCGCCGGCAATTCCTGCCGGGCAATTCCTGCCGGGCCGGCAACTTTTGCCGTCCCGGCAGGCCGCGCGCGGCAGGCGTTACTCAGCGGGCTGTTTGGCGGGGTGCTCGGCTTCGGGCTGGTGGGGCTGGTGCGACGTCAGCAGCCGGGCGAATTTGGGACCGAGCCATTTCTCGATGTCGTCGACAACCGTGAAGCCGGCCGGCACGATCACCAGCGTCAGCACGGTCGAGGTGATCAGCCCGCCGATCACCGCGATCGCCATCGGTGCCCGGAACGAGGTGTGGGCGCCGACCCCCAGGGCGACCCGCCACATACCGGCGGGCCTGGCGACGGGGGTCATCACGAGCGGCGGGGCGCGCGTGGGCCCGGCGTCCAACAGTGCGCTCAGACGGTCGGTGCCCAGCCGGATTTCCTCGATGGCGAAATCCACCAGCAGGATCGAGTTCTTGGCGACGATGCCGAACAGCATCAGGATGCCGATGAACACCGGCATCGACACTTCATAGCCGGTGATCAGCAGCGCCAGCATGGCGCCGCCCAGCGCCAGCGGCAGCGCGCCGAGGTTGGTGATCGGCTGGAAGGCGCGCTTGTAGAGCAGCACCATCACCGCGAACACCATCAGCGTGCCCGACAGCACGGCCAGCGCGAAGTTCTGCACCAGCTCGGCCTGGAACTCCTGGTCGCCTACCTCGACACGACGCACGCCCATCGGCAGGTTGGTGACTTCCGGCAGGTTCATGATGGCCTTGACCGCCTCTCCCTGGGGCACGCCCTCGATGTCGCATTCCAGCACCAGCCGCCGTGACTGGTTATATCGGCGGATGGTCGAAGGCCCCTGGCCAAAGCTGATATCGGCGACGGCCTTCAGCGGGACCGAGACGCCGGCGGACGTCGGCACCGGCAGGTTTTCCAGCGTCGCCAGATCGCGCCGGGCCGCTTCCACCAGGCTGACACGGATCGGCACCTGCCGGTCCGACAGCGAGAACTTGGCGAGATTCTGCGGAATGTCGCCGATGGTGGCAATGCGGACGGTCTGGCTGAGCGACGCCACCGAGACGCCAAGGTCGGCCGCCAGATCGAAGCGCGGCTTGATGATGATCTCGGGCCGCTGCAAATCGCCATTGATGCGCGGGTCGCGCACGCCTTTCACGCCGCGCATGGCGTCGATGATCTTTTGCCCGGTCTGCTGCAGCAGCACGGGGTCATCGCCGGCGATCATGATCGTGAAGTCGCGGCCATAGCCGTTGTTCTGGCTCTGGAAGCTGACGCGGGCGTCGGCGATGTCCTTGAGCTTCGGGCTGATCTCTTCCTCGATCTCCTGCAGCGTCTGCTCGCGTTCGCTGTGATCGGTGAGGTTGACGAACAGTGTCGCGCGGCGCGGCTCCCCGGAGTCGTCGGTGCCGATGGACTCGAATACCGAGCGCACTTGCGGATGCGCGCGGATGAGCGCCGATGCCTGTGCCGAGACCGCGGCGGTGTCGGCCAGCCGGGCGCCGGGGGCGAGTTCGATGTTGACCTGGGTGAAGCCGTTGTCGAACGGCGGCTGGAACGCCTTGGGCAGGGTGATCAGCAACGCCACGCCGAGCATGAAGAAGGCGACGCCGCCGCCGATGGTCAGCCAGCGATGCTGCAGCGACCAGCGCAGGGTCTTGAGGTAGGCGTGCATCAGCGGCCCGTCGGCATGCGCCTTGATTCCGTGCGGTTTCAGGAAGTGGGCGGCGACCAGCGGCGTGACCAGGCGCGCCACCAGCAGCGACATGAACACGGCGGCAGCGACGGTCAGGCCGAACTGCTTGAAGAACTGGCCCGAGATGCCGCCCATGAAGCTGACCGGCAGGAACACGGCGACGATCGCCATGGTGGTCGCCACCACCGCGAGGCCGATTTCGTCGGCGGCCTCCAGCGCCGCCTGGTAGGGCGTCTTGCCCATGCGGATGTGGCGGACGATGTTCTCCACCTCGACGATGGCGTCGTCGACCAGGATGCCGGCCACCAGGGACAGGCCCAGCAGGCTGATGGTGTTGAGGGTGAAGCCCATCAGTTCCATCAGCCAGAAGGCCGGAATGGCGGACAGCGGGATGGCGATGGCCGCGATCAGGGTGGCGCGCCAGTCGCGCAGGAACAGGAACACCACGAGCACCGCCAGCACCGAGCCCTCCCACAGCGCGTGGATGGCCGAGTCATAGTTGCTCTGGGTGTCGGTCACCGTGGTGTAGATCTGGGTGATCTGAACCTTCGGGTTCTCCTTCAGCAGCTGCTTCAGCTCCTTCTCAACCAGCTCCATCACGGTCACGTCGGAGGAGCCCTTGGCCTTGAAGACGCCGAAGGAGGTCACCATGCGACCGTTGAGGCGGGCCAGGTTGCGCTGTTCGGCGACGCTGTCGCTGACCGTGGCGATGTCGGAGAGCCGGACCACGCGGCCGTCGGCGGTGGCGATGTGGGTTTCGGCCAGCTGTTGCGCTGTCTTGGCGCCGCCGAGCACACGGACCGCCTGTTCCGCGCCGCCGATTTCGGCGCGGCCGCCGGGCGCGTCGATGTTGAGCTGCCGCAGTTGCTGGTTGACGCTGGCGGCGGTCAGCCCCATCGCCTGCAGGCGGACGGGGTCGATGTCGATGCGGATCTCCCGGCTGACGCCGCCCGAGCGGCTGACCTGCGCGACACCATTGAGGGCAAGCAGCCGCTTGGTGATGCTGTTGTCGACGAACCAGCTCAGCTGTTCCTGGGTCATGTCGCTGGTGGACACCGCGTAATAGACGATGGCACCGCCATCCACATCGACCCGCTGGATCAGCGGCTCCATGATGCCTTCCGGCAAGTCGGCGCGCACTTTCGACACGGCGTCGCGCACGTCGTTGACGGCACGGTCGATCGGCGTGCCGATCTGGAACTCGACGAACAGGAAGGCGTTGCCTTCGATGGTGCGCGACTGGATGTTGCGCACGTTGCCGACGCTGGCGACGGCGCCCTCGATGCGCTGGGTGATCTGGGTTTCCATCTCGGTGGGCGCCGCGCCGGGCTGCGACACCGTCACCTGCACCAGCGGAAACGCGATGTCGGGCATGTTGTTGATCGGCATGCGCAGGAACGCCACCAGGCCAAGGAAGCTCAGCACGGCGAACAGGACGATGGGCGGTACCGGGTTGCGGATCGCCCAGGAGGAGATGTTCCTCATGCCTTGCCTCCCTTGTCGGCGGCCTTGGTGGCGGTCCGCGTCAGCGGCTTGCCATCAAGGATGGGGATGATGAGTTCGCCCGTGCGCAGGAAGGCGCCGGCGGAGGCCACCACCTTCTCGTCGCCGGTCAGACCGGCGCCGATCACCAGGCCCTGCTCCACCGTGGCGGTGACCTTGACGTCGCGGCGCTCGGTCCTGTTGTCGTCGCCGACGATGTAGACATAGGAGCCCTGGCCATCGGCCTGCACCGCGGATTGCGGCAACACCGGCTTGCTGGTCGCGCCGGTGGTGACGACACCGCGGGCGAAGGCGCCGGGGCGCAGCTGCGGGTCCGGCGTCAGCGCGACGCGGACGCTGCCGAGGCGGGTTTTGGGATCGATCACCGCCCCCACCAGCCAGACCTTGCCGGTGAACGTCCGGTCGATGCCGGTGATGGTGACGGTCGCCGCCTGGCCTTCCGCCAGTTTCGGCATGTCCTGCTCGGCGACCTCGCCGCGCAGTTCGACCTGTCCATCCTTGGCCAGGCGGAACAGCGGGGTGCTCATGGTGGCGGTCTGGCCGAGTTCGGCCATGCGTTCCAGGACAACGCCGGCCTCGGGGGCGCGGATTTCCGCCCGGCGCAGGCGGGCTGTCGTTTCGTTGAGCTGGGCCTCCACCACCTTGGCGCGGGCGGCCGCCGTTTCCGCGGTGGCCTTGCGGCGGTCGATCTCTTCCTTGGCGACGGCGCCGGATTCAGCGATCGCCTTGACGCGTTCATAGTCGGCGCGGGCGAGGCGCGCGTTGGCGCGGGCTTCCTCCAGCGCCGCGGCCAGCTGGGCGACCTGCGGCTTGAGCAGGTCGGTGTTCAGGCGGGCGAGCAGCTGCCCCTTGGCGACACGGTCGCCGGCTTCCACCAGCACGGCGGCAAGGCGGCCGCTTTCGCCTTCCACGCCCACCGGCATGTCATAACGGGCGGCGATGGTCCCGGTCACCGTCACCTGGGCGGCACGGGTGCTGGCGCCGGGCACGATCACGGTGACACGCGGCACCACGCCCTGCGCGTCACCGCCCTTGCTGATCTCCGGCTCCCCGGCGCCGGGTTCGGGGGCACTGGAGTTCGCCATCATGGCGACGCCGGAGGCGACGACGATGCCGGCAACGCCGACCGTGAGCCAGCGCGTGCGCGGGGAAAGCTGGCGGAACCTGGAGGTGAAATCAGTCAACATGGGTTACCCCTGGGTCTGGCTGGATGGGGGTTGAAGCGAGCCGCCAAGCGCGACATGCAAGCGAACACGACTGGTGAGGCGGGCCAGTCGTGCATCAAGCAGCTGGCTTTGGGCGTCGAGGTTGCGCCGCTGGGCGTCCAGCAGCGTCAGGATCGAGGTCAGGCCGTTGGTGTATTGTAACTCAGCCAGGCGCTCGGCGGCAGCCGCCTGTTGCGCCGACGTGGCAAGGGCGGCTTCCCGGGCGCCCAGCTGAGCCTCGGCGCCCAGCGCGTCCTCGACCTCGCGGAACGCCACCAGTACCGACTGGGCGTAGGTCTGCACGGACTCGTCGCGCGTTGCCTTGGCGAGATCGACATTGGCCCGAAGCCGCCCGCCCTGGAAGACCGGCTGCGTCAGCTGGCCAACCAGCGTTGCCACCATCTTGTGGAAGTCGAAGGCGTCGGCGAGGCTGGCGCCCTCATCACCGATCGAACCGGTCAGGGTCAGGCGCGGCAGCAGGGCGCGCCGGGCCGAGGCAACGCCATAGCCGGCGGCCATCAGCCGGGTGTAGCCCGCCTGCAGGTCCGGGCGGCGGGCGAGTACGTCGGCGGGCACGCCGGTGGCCGGTACGCCGGCCAGTGCCGGCAGCTGCGCCGCTGTCTCGACGCTGGCGGCGGGATAGCGGCCAAGCAGCACTTCCAGCCGCCGGCGGGCCTCGCCGAATTGCTGGTCGCGCAGGCGAGCCAGCGCGCGCGCCGACTCGAGGTTGGAGATCGCCAGCTTGAGATCAAGCTCGGAGGTCAGTCCGGCCTGGGTGCGGGCGCGTACCAGATGTTCGGCGCGCTCGTAGGTGGTCACTGTCTCGCGGGCGAGGTCGCGCTGCTGGCGGGCGGCGATGGCGCCGAACCAGCCATCGGCCACCTGGCCGGCCAGCGACAGCCGGGCCGCCGCTTCGTCGCGGGCCGTTGCCTCCGCGGTCAGGGCGGCGCTGCGGGCACTCGATGCCAGCCGGCCCCACAGGTCGACCTCCCAGCTGATGTCGGCGCCGACGCCATAGCTTTCGGTGGTGGTGCCGCCATCCTTCAGGCCGACGCGGCTGCCGCTGCCGGTGACGCCCAGCGACAGTTGTGGCCACAGGTCGGCGCCGGCGGCGCGGGCACGAGCGCGCGCCTGGGCGACACGGGCAGCGGCCGCGCGCAGGTCTCGGTTGTGGGCCAGCGCCTCGGCGATCAGCGCCGACAGGGCTTCCGATCGGAAGTCGGCCACCCAGTCGGTGTCGGCGTAGCTGTAGGCGTCGGCGGGGGTCTCTGGCGTGGCCGCAACCCAGCCGGCGGGCGGCGAGGCGTCGGCGGTGAGTGGTGGCGCCTGCAAGGCTGGCGCGCAGGCCGCCAGCGCCAGTACCGCCACACCGGCGGTGATCCGTCGGCAGGCACGACCTGCGTGCGCGGTCCTGAGGGAAAGGAGTGTCATTGATGCCCCGATGGTGTTCTGCTGATATGGTGTATTAGATATATAAAACACCACTGCACGGTCAAGCGTCATTCTGATGGTCGCGCAATTTTGTGTCGTCGCTATGGCGCGGGCTCACGGCGGGGCGTGGCAATGCGGCTGGCGGAATTTGCCCGCTGTGCGGCAGTGACTGCCAGCGGGATTGAATATTGCGTCACTGTCCGCCGCTCGCGTGCCGGGCGAGCTGATGGCGGCAATCCTCATTCAGGCAGACTCAGCGACCGGTGGCCTCACCGACCGGCGGACTTATTGGCCGACGGACTCAGCGGTAACGTTTTACCGAAATGGTCCGGCGCTGCTTCTGGAAGGTCATGCGGTAACCACCGATGACGCCGCGCTTGATGATCACCGTGTCGCCGGCGCGAATCGGCGGCAGGACGGCGGCTTCCGACTGCCGCCAGACCTGGCCGTTGGCCAGTTCGATGACGAGGCCGCTGCCGCTGGAAAATACCTCGGTGATGGTTTCCCGCAACTCGGGCAGCCGGTCATCCACTTGCGTCGCGCGGATGGCGGGAACATTCTCGGCACCAAAGGCCTCGCGTTTGGCTTGTTCCTCGCGTGCGGCGGCCTCGGCGGCGGCACGTGCGGCGGCTTCAGCCGCGGCGACCCGGCGGGCCTCGATGGCGGCGGCGTCGGCGGTGCCGAGCGCGGCGACCGCCTTGTCGTAGCAGGCCAGCCGTGCGCCGTCATCGAGCACGCCGGCGCAGGCGCGAAACGGTTCCACCTGCGCCATCGACGGGGAGGACACGGCGACAAGGGTGCCGATGCCGGTTGCCAGAATCACCCAACAGCCTGCCTTCATCGTTCGCTCCGCTCTCTTGTCTTCATCCTGATTGCCGCTAGGGTTAGAGCAGTCTGTCGGGGGCGACAATGGACAAACATTCGTCAGTGCCGGCCGGACAATGCCACAATTGCGGCATGGCATTGTCAGGGCCCTATTGTGCCGCCTGTGGTCAGAAGGCCGGGCACATGCATCGGCCGATCTGGGAACTGGCGGAAGATTTCCTGCATTCCGTGGTGCATTTCGACGGCCGTGTGCCGACGACCCTGCGCTCCATCGCCTGCCGGCCGGGCGCCATGACCGTTGATTGGCTGGCCGGCCGGCAGCAGCGCTATGTGCCGCCGATCCGGCTGTTCATCTTCACGTCTCTGCTGCTGGTCATTCTGCTGGCGATCAGCGACGTCGCCCTGGTGCGGCTGTCCGGCCGGATGGAGGCAGGTCCGGCGTTGGCGGATCAGCCGGCGGCGGCTCGGCCGGCGGCGCTGGTCGTCGGCGAGGGCCATCTGACCTTCGACGTGACACCGGGAGCGGTGGCAATCGATGTCCTGACGGTTGCGCCGCCTGGCGACAAGGCGGGGCCTGTCATCGACCGGCGGGATCTCGATCAGGCGCTCGATGCCGCCGCTGATTCCGGCGACGCAGCCGGTCAGCGCAGTATCACCCGCCTTGTCGACGGCATCAATGCGCTGGCCCGCGATCCGCGGCTGGCCAACGCGCTGGTGGGCAAGTCGCTCAGTCGGTTCATGCTGCTGGCGGTGCCACTGATGGCGCTGTTGCTGTGGCTGGCGCAGCGCCGGCGCTATCTCGTCGAGCATCTGCTGTTCGCCCTGAACGTTCACACCGCCTTCTTCATCGGCCTGACGCTGATGGTGCTGGTGGCCTGGGTGAGTCGCGGCCTGATCCCCGGCGGCTGGCTGCTGGGTGTGTTGTGGTTGGCCTACAGCGCTCATTTTCTGCTGGCGCTCAAGCGGGTCTATGGCCAGGGCTGGCTGGCCACCGCGGTCAAGTCGATCCTGGTGACGGGATTATATTTCAGTGGGTTACTGGTAACGGTCGTGGTTCTGCTGGTGCGCTCAATGGCCGCGGCGTGAAGCGGCTTGACAGCCTAGGTGTATTACCATACTAATACACTCGATCACGTAGGATACCGTCCGACCATGACCCAGATTTGGCGCGAAGACCAGCCCATCTACCGGCAAATCCGGGACCGGATCATTGCCGGAATCCTGGATGGCAGCCTGAAGGAAGGCGAGGCCCTGCCCAGTGTGCGTGCCGTCGCCGTCGACCTTCAGGTCAATCCGCTGACCGTCTCCAAGGCTTATCAGGAACTCCAGCAGGCGGGTATCGCCGAGCCGCGGCGCGGTCTTGGCCTGTTCGTCATCCCCGGCGCGCTGTCGCGGCTGTCGTCGGCGGAAAAGGAGCAGTTCCTCGAAAAGGAATGGCCGGATATCGTCGCACGCATCCGGCGGCTCGGCCTGTCGGCGGAGGAACTGTTGCAGCGCATGGAAGCGGAGGGGGCATGACCATGATCGTCGAGGCACGCGGCCTGTCGAAATCTTACGGCAAGGTACCGGCGCTGCGCCCGTGTTCGCTGTCGATTCCCGCCGGCCGCATTGTCGGCGTCATCGGTCCCAACGGCGCCGGCAAGAGCACACTGATCAACGCCATGCTGGGGCTGATCAACTATGATGGCGACCTCAAGGTGCTGGGGCACGAGCCACTGACGGATCGCGCCGCGCTGATGCGCGAGGTGAGTTTCATCGCCGATGTCGCCACGCTGCCGCGCTGGATCCGGGTCAGGGATCTGCTGGACATTGTTGCCGGTATTCATCCCCGGTTCGATCGTGCCGCGGCCGAGGCGCGGCTGGCGCGCACCTCGGTGCGTCCGGCCGCGCGGGTGCGCGAGCTGTCCAAGGGCATGATCGTGCAGGTCCATCTGGCGATCGTGCTGGCCATTGATGCCCGTCTGCTGGTGCTCGACGAGCCGACGCTGGGGCTCGATCTCATCAACCGGCGCGCGTTCTACGACGCGATCCTGTCGGACTTCTTCGATGAATCGCGCTCGATCGTCGTCACCACCCATCAGGTGGAGGAGATCGAACATGTGCTGACGCACGTGGTGATGATCAACCGCGGCGAGATCGTGCTCGACGCCAGCATTGACGCGCTGGTCGAGCGCTTCACCGCCGTCGATGTTGTCGACGCGCGCGCGGCGGAGGCCCAGGCGCTCAATCCGGTCTATGCCCGCAAGAGCTTCGGGCGGACGACCTATGTGTTTGATTCCCTGCCGGCCGGACAGGTGGCGTTGCTGGGCGAGCCGCGCCGGGTGCCGCTGGCTGATCTGTTTGTTGCCATCGCGGGGCCGCAGGCCGCGTCGGGAGAGGTCGCATGAAGGCGTTCGTCACACTGATCAGGTCCGAGTTCATCGAACATCGTGGCGGCCAGTTCTGGACACCGATGGTGGTCGGCGCGCTGCTGCTGCTGCTGGTGGTGGTCGGCACCTTCCTCAATGGTTCGGCGGTCATCAGTCTGGAGGTGAACGACAGCGGCGGGGTGCAGATCCGTACCGTTGGCGACATCTATGATGCGGTCCGGGCCGAGAAGGGCGAGACGAAGGCGGCGCCGATCCTGCAGGCGATGGCCTACGGTTCGGCTTACTTCTATCTGCTGCCGGCAACCCTGATTGCGCTCATCGTCAGCTTCTTCATGCTGCTGTCGTCGATGAACGCGGAGCGGGTTGATCGGTCGATCCTGTTCTGGAAGTCGATGCCGGTCTCCGACTTCAAGGTGGTGCTGGCCAAGTTCGTCGCCGCCACCTTCGGCACGCTGCTGATCGCCGTGACGATCTCGATCGCGGTGACCCTGATCGCCATGGCTCTGGCAAGCGTGGGCGGGCCGTTTCGCGCCTCGCCGGAGTGGCAGCTGGTCACCAGCCTGCCTGTCCTTCTCGGCACCTTCGCCACGCTGATGACAGCCTGCGTGTTCTATGTCGGCTGGGCGGCGCCGGTATACGGCTGGATCATGCTGGCCTCCGCCTGGGCGCCCCGCTCGGCCCTGCTCTATGTCGTCATTCCCCCGGTGGCGCTGGCCATCTTCGAGGCACTGACCTTCCACAGCGACTATCTGTGGCAGGAGATCGCCAGCAGGCTGGGCTTCGAGTCGCTGGGGCTGGGCTTTGCGCTGGGCGAACAGGTGCTGGAGCGCGCGGCGCTGGCGGAACTGCTGCAGGGGCAGGTCGGCCAGATGGCGGCGAGCACGATCAGTCTGCGGTTTGTCGCCGGTCTTGCCGTCGCCGCGCTGTTCCTGTGGGCCGCCAGCGAAGTCCGGCGTCGCCGTTCGGTGTGAGGCCGATCGGGATGCCCCGACGGGTGGCTGGCGGGGGGAAGCTCTTGCCAGTTGTCCGCCGTCCCGCCACACATGGCGCATGAGTGCGTCCGAAATCGCCCCTGATGCCTCGCCGACACCGCGATCGCTGACGTGCCGGCTGCCCGATGGTGACATGCACGCGCTTGCCTTCGGCGATCCGGCACGGCCGGTCGACCTGCTGTTCGTCCATGCCACCGGCTTCAACGCCGCCACCTACAGCCAGCTGCTGGCGCCATTGGGCGAGGAGCATCATGTCGTGGCGCTCGACATGCGCGGTCACGGCCGGACGCGGCTGCCCACGCGGCCCGACCGGCTGCGCGACTGGCTGCTCTATGCACGCGACGTGGCGGCCGCCGCTGCCGCGCTGGTGACGGCGGGCCGGCCGCCGGTGTTCGCCGGCCACTCCATGGGCGCCGTGGTCGCCCTGCAGGCGCTGGCCGCCCAGCCGCGGCTGGGGCGCGGGCTGCTGCTGCTGGACCCGGTGCTGATGCCCGAAAGCGTGCGCTGGGGCACCCGCCTGCCCGGTCTGCGCCAGCTGATGCGACGCGGCAACCCGATGGCGCAGGCAGCGATCCGGCGGCGGGCGATCTTCCCCGACGCGGAGGCGGTGACGGCCAGCTATCGCGGACGGGGGGCATTTCGTACCTGGCAGCCAGGTTTTCTTGAGGATTATGTCGCCGGCGGGCTGATTACGTTGCCGGACGGCTCGGTGCGGCTGGCCTGCGATCCGGCGTGGGAGGCGGCCACCTATGCCGCCCATGGCGATGATCGACTGGCGGCGTTGCGGCGCATCGGCGTGCCCGTACGGATTCTTGCCGCCGAGCATGGCTCGACGGCGGGGCGGGCGGTCCGATCGCGGGATCGGCTGGGGCCGCACGTTCACCTGAGCGTGGTGCCGGGCGGCACCCATTTCTTCCCGATGGAACAGCCCGGTCTGGTGCGCGACGCGTTGCGCCAGCTGCTGGCCGAGAGCGCCGGAGCGCAGGTGGTCTGAAGGGCGTTGGCCTGAAGGACGTTGGTCTGAAGGGCGTTGGCGGCACCCGCACAGCCTCCCGCCTGGCTTATGCGCGGCGCGACGGCGGCTGACGGTGCACGCTGGCTGGTGCCATGACCGCCTTGTCGTCGCTGTGCGGACGTGACGATCCGTCCGCCGCCGCCGCCCGCGCCCTTGCTGGCATGTCGTCGGGTGGCCGGCGGCCCGGCATCGACGGAGCAGGGAGGCGCCTCGGCCCGGTCGGACCACGGGCGGCTCGGACCATCGGCGGTTGATCCGCGGGTCCGCCGCCGAGGCGCAACAAAAAAGGGGCGCCGGATGGCGCCCCTCTCTTGGAAGGCGTTAAGCGTTTGGCTGGTTACTTCCGGCGGCGGCGCGCCAGACCCGCCAGCGCCAGACCGGCACCCAGCAGACCCACCGTGGCCGGTTCCGGCACGCGGGCGGTCACGTGGATGATGGTGGCAAGCTTGCTCAGCTGGCCTTCGGCGGTCCAGATGGTGACGGTGCCGTCGCCATTGTCGTCGATGCGCAGGAAGCTGGAGGCCAGCGGATCGAACGACAGGGTGAAGGTGTAGATGTAGCCGTCAACGATCGTCGAGTAGGAGGCGTTCTCCAGGCTGACGATGAAGCGGTCCGGGCAGGTCACGGTGGCATCCGGCCACGGCGCGCCGGGGCAGGTTTCCAACGCGCTGATGTTCGAGGTCTCCCAGAAGTCGATGGCGAAATCGACGGAGATCGGACCCAGCGACGGACCGGCCGGATTGGTCGGGGTGAAGCTGATCGAGGCGATCAGCGTCGTGTTGTCGAGATACTTCTCGGCCGGATTGGCCGGCGAGCTCGAAGCCTGGACGAAGTTGCCATGGAAAACGCTGGCACCGGCAACGCCGGCGGCATCGTTGGTCAGCAGGCCGCCGACATCATACTGGTCATCAACGCCCAAAAAGCTCTGGCCATTGGCGGTGCGGGGGGTGCCCCACTTGACGATGTCATAGTCGAGCCCGCCGTTGAAGTCGGCGCCATTCGGCAGCGCGCCGGACACCACATAGGGGGCGGCCGGGTCGAACGAGCCGGGGCCCGCGCTCGACCAGGTCGAATCCTGCCAGCCGCTGTTCACGCTCACCGACCATTCGGTGATCATGTCCGCGTTGGCGCTCAACGAGGCAACCGACGTCGCCAGACCGACGACAGCTGCGGCAATCCAGTTCTTCTTGCTCACGCTACAGTTCCTTCCTCTAACCGGACGGTGCCAAGTCTCGCTGACGACCGTGCATTCGTTACGGATATCTAAGCAGGATTGATGCCAACTTGCGATAATTGAATAAAAACAATGGATTGATATGTTTTCCGGCAAACGGTCTGTCGGCAATTGTATAGAATTCCGACACCAGGGGCGGGCAACGCCGGGCTACTGGAGAAACGCCGCCAGGGTGGCATTATAGGTGCCGGCCTGCTCGAAATTGGCGAGGTGGGCGGCCGGCAGCGACACCAGCCGGCTGCCGGCGATGGCG
Source organism: Pseudomonadota bacterium (assembly GCA_963205175.1). Lineage (GTDB taxonomy): Bacteria > Pseudomonadota > Alphaproteobacteria > Sphingomonadales > Sphingomonadaceae > CAUJIW01. Next base: position 4,824 of record CAUJIW010000153.1, on the reverse strand, counting down.
GCGTGGATCGCCTCCCCCAGTGCCGGCGGCGTCGAGGGGTCGGCCTCGCCGACGATGACCAGGGTGGGGGCGGTGATGGTCGCCAGCGTCGGCCGCTGGTCCATGTCGCGCAGTGCCGCGCAGCAGCCGAGGTAGCCGGCGGGCTCGGTCGCCAGCAGGGTTTGGCGGACGGGCTCGATCGCCGCCGGCGCCCGGGCGTGAAAGGCCGGCGTGAACCAGCGCGCCAGCGTCGGCTCGGTGACGGCGGCCATGCCGTGGGCGCGCACCAGCGACATGCGCTCCTCCCAGGCCGCCGGCGGTCCCATCCAGGCGGCGGTGTTGCTCAGCACCAGCCGGTCGACGTGGCGGGCGGCATGCACCGCCAGCCACATGGCGACCATGCCGCCCATCGACAGCCCGCAGACATGGGCGCGCGGAATCGCCAGCGCCGTCAGCAGCTCCAGCACGTCCTCGCCCAGCCGGGGCAGGGTGTAGTCGCCGGCCGGCGCGTCGGAGCGGCCGTGGCCGCGCGCGTCCGGGCGCAGCAGGCGGAAGCGGTCCCCCAGCACCTCCACCTGCGGCGCCCACATGTCCATCGAGGCGCCCAGCGAGTGGAGCAGCAGCAGCACCGGCGCCTCGGCCTGGCCGCTCAGGCGATAGGCGATGTCGCAGCCGTCGCTGGTGGTGATGGTGTGGATCATCGGTGAGGTTCTCCCCGTTGTCGTGCCCGAACCGACCCTAACGCCGGCTGGCCACCGCCACCAGCGTGCCGGCCAGCGCCAGTCCGGCGCCGATCAGCCCCAGTGTCGACCACTGGTAGCCTTCCAGCACCGTCGAGATCGCCAGCGCCACCACCGGGATCAGCACGCTGGTGTAGCCGGCGCGCGCCACGCCCCACTGGCGGATGAGCTGGAGGTAAAGAGTGAAGGTGACCACCGAGCCGAGGATGGACAGGTAGCCCAGCCCGAGCAGGAAGCGCGGCTCCAGGCTCCACGGCGCCGGGCCGTCGGTGAAGGCGGCGTAAATCGAGGAGCCGATGGCACCATAGACCATGCCCCAGGCGTTGAGCGCGTTGATGCTCACCCCGCGCAGGCTTTTCGCGGCCGGGAAGATGTTGCCGGCGGACGCCGCCAGCACGCCGCCGAAGCACAGCGCCAGGCCGACGATGCCGCGGTCGTGCCAGTCGAGCGTGGTGACCTCGCGCGCGTACAGCAGGCCGATGCCGGTCACCGACAGCGCGGCACCCAGATACAGCGCCGGCGACATCTTCTGGCCGATGGTCAGCCGGGCGATCGCCGGGTTGGTGACCACCATCAGCGCGAAAACCACCGCCACCAGGCCCGAGGAGATGTGCGTCTCCGCCTCATAGACCAGCAGGTAGTTGAGTGAAAACTGCAGCAGCCCGAACAGCGCCACCAGCGCGTGCTGGCGCATGGTCAGGGCGAGCCTCTCGCGACGGACCAGCAGCACCAGCCACAGCACCGCCGCCGCCAGCAGGAAGCGGTAGGCCACCGCCCAGTTGGCCGGGATGACAGCAAGCTGGGTGGTGATGACGAACCAGGTGCTGCCCCAGATCGTCACCACGGCAAGGAAGGACAGCCAGGGCGGCACGGCGCGCGCCCCGCTCAGCAGTCGAGGCCGGCCAGCGCGTCGGCCAGCGCCGCGACGTCCGTCTCCGGCTGGTCCCACGACACCACCAGGCGGATCTCGCCCGAGCCTTCGGCGCCCCAGTCGTAGAAGACGAAGCCCGCCTCGCGCAGTCTGGCGGCGCCGGCGACGCCGACGCGGACGAACAGCTCGTTGGCCTCCACCGGCACCAGCAGCCGGTCGCCGCAGGCCGCCGCCAGTCGCCGGGCGAGCCCGTTGGCGCGCCGGGCGTTGCGTTCCCACAGACCGGTCTCGATGTAGGCGACGACCTGCGCCGACAGATAGCGCCCCTTCGACAGCAGGTGGCCGCCGCGCTTGCGCCGCAGGCCGAACTCGGCGGCGAGCGCGGTGTCGAAGAACACCACGGCTTCCGTCGACAGGCCGCCGTTCTTGGTGACGCCGAGGCTCAGCACGTCGACGCCGGCGCGCCAGGTCACGTCGCCGGGATGGCAGCCCAGATGCACCAGCGCGTTGGCGAAGCGGGCGCCGTCCATGTGCACCCGCAGCCCGCGTGCGCGCGCCAGTGCTGTGAGTGCCGCCACCTCGTCGGGGGTGTAGGCACAGCCCAGTTCGGTCGCCTGGGTCAGCGACAGCGCGCGTGGCTGCACCTGATGCACGTCGCTGCGCATGTCCTTCAATGCCTCGGCCACTGTCGCCGGCGTCAGCTTGGCGCGGTCGCCGTCGGCCAGCAGCAGCTTGGCGCCGCCGGTGTAGAACTCCGGCGCGCCGCATTCGTCGACCGCGATATGGGCTTCCCGATGGCAGACCACGGCGCCGAACGGCGGCGTCAGGCAGGCCAGCGCCAGGCTGTTGGCGGCGGTGCCGGTGGCGACGGTGTAGGCGGCGACCTCGGTGCCGAAGAAGTCGGCCAGCACCGTGTTCATCCGCGCCGACCACGGGTCGCCGTCGTAGGCGGCGGTGGGGGCGGCGTTGGCGTCGGCGATCGCCGCGAGAATCTCGGGCGACACGGTGGCGGTATTGTCGGAAATGAAGCGCATGGCCCTGTCGCTAGAGGGTCGTCCGCGCGGCGTCAATCGCAGGGTCGTTGTACGGGATGGCGCTAAACCGGGCCAGCGCCCTGAAACGCGAACGAGCGGCCCGCCAGGGCCGCCCGTTGTACGGGTAACGCTGCGTGGTCGCTCAGCGGCGACGGCGGCGCGCCAGCGCCAGACCGGCGAGGCCGGCGCCGAGCAGGCCGAGGCTGGCCGGTTCCGGCACATCGGTGGTGCGGCTGGCGATGGACACCTTGAGGTCCTCGATGGCGAAGGATTCATCGGTGATGTCGCGGCCCTGCCAGCCGGCGCCGCCGGCAATGAACATGATGGTCGCATCGGCGGCGCTGTGGGCGCGGGTGAAGGCGCCGTCATAGGCGGCGTCGGCCCAGCTGCTGAAGCCCAGCTGGCTGCCGTAGGACAGCTGGGTCAGCCCGGCGTAGGACTGGTCGGCCGGATCGAAGGTGTCGAAGCCGCCGGAGAACACGGTGTCGCCATCGAGCGTGATGGTGAAGGTATCCGGCGACACGCCGTCGTTGCTCAGGCCATCCCAGGAGTCGATGACGGCCAGCAGGAATTCCAGACTCAGCGTGTCGTGAGCCGCCAGACCATATAGCCTGACGGTGAGCATGCCGCTCGAGCGCATGAAGGTGCCGGAGAAGCTGTTGCCGTTGCCGTCGCTGATGCCGGCATAATTTTCGACGCTCTCATACAGACCGCTACCGCTGGTCGACACCGAGCAGCCATTCATGGTCGCGCACACATCGAAGGAATCTTCCCAGGCGAAGACCTGGGTGGCGGCGGCGCTGGCGCTGGTGGCGCCGCCCAGCAGCATGGCGCCGGCGGCAAGCAGTTTGGTGAAGTGACGCATGGCAAAGGCCCCTTTGTTATCTGTTCGGCGCCGGCAAAGCAGGGACCGTGCCAACCTCGTAACAAGCCAGTATTGCCGCGCCTTTCCGGGGCATGGCGCGCTCGCGCCTCGCCTGCCTTTGTAAAGAAACGCGACAGCTGGGGGGTGTCTGGCGACCTCCCTGCTGGCCCCCTTACCCCGCGTCGGGCTGGCGTTCGGGGGCGGCGGCGGCGAAGGGCTCCAGCGCGCGGGCGGCGGCGTCGGCGGCCACCAGCCGGGGGAAGGGCGTGAGGTCGGTGTCGTAGCGCCGGGCGTTGGCCATCTGCGGCACCAGGAACACATCCGCCAGCGTCACCACGTCGCCGCACAGATACGGCCCCGTGGCATCGGCCAGCTGTTCCAGCGCGGTGAAGCCCTGGGTGATCCAGTGGCGATACCAGCTGTTGATGGCATCATCGGTCTGGCCCAGCTCGCGCTTGAGATATTTCAGGACGCGCAGGTTGTTGAGCGGGTGGATGTCGGCGGCGATCAGCCCGGCCATCGCCCGCACCCGCGCCCGTTCGGCGAGGTCGGCGGGCAGCAGCCGGGGATGCGGGTGGACCTCTTCCAGATACTCGATGATCGCCATCGACTGCGACAGCCGGGTGTCGCCGTCCACCAGCAGCGGCACCAGCCCCTGCGGGTTGAGCGCGCGATAATCGTCGCCGGCCTGCTCGCCCTTGACCAGGTTCACGGCCACGATGTCGTGCTCCAGCCCCTTGAGGTTGAGCGCGATGCGCACCCGGTAGGCGGCGGAGGACCGCCAGTAGGAATACAGCGTCAGCATCGGTGGTCTCTCCCCCCGCAGGATCGGACGGCCGAAATTGGGCAACCGGGATCGGCCGTCGTGGCCCGGAACACGCCGGTTCTAGAGCCGATGCCGGCCCGGCGCCAGCCCGCGGGCGTGCCGCCGTCTCAGTCTTTCGCCACCACCTGGTCGATGGCGCCGAAGATCGAGCCGCCGTCGGCGTCGAACATCTCCAGCCGCACCCGGTCGCCGTGTTTGAGGAATGGCGTCACCGGCTTGCCATGCAGGATGGTCTCGATGGTGCGGATCTCGGCGAGGCAGGAATAGCCGACGCCGCCTTGCGCCACCGGCTTGCCGGGGCCGCCGTCGGCACCCTTGTTGGAGACCGTGCCGGAGCCGACGATGGCGCCGGCGCCCAGCCGCCGGGTCTTGGTGACGTGGGCGATCAGCTCGGCGAAGCTGAAGGTCATGTCGGTGCCGGCGTCGGGGGTGCCGAACGGCTGGCCGTTGATGTGGCTGACCAGCGGCCGGCGGACCTTGCAGTCGGCCCAGGCGTCGCCCAGCTCGTC
>CAUJIW010000152.1 GCA_963205175.1 Pseudomonadota bacterium | reverse complement strand
GCGACCTTCGGCTCCTCGGCGCGCAACAACTCGATCGCTGTCGCCCGGTCGCCGGCGATCAGCACCTCATACCCCTCGTAGGACCACTTGAGCTGGCGCTGAAGTCCCGGGTCGTCCTCGACCACCAGCAGCTTCGGCTTCCCCTCAGCCATGCGATTACTCATCCCCTCAAGCCAATGGCAAATAAACTGAAAACACCGTTCCCTCGCCAACCCGGCTCGTCACATCGAGCCTGCCGGCATAGCCCTTGACGATTTCGCGCGCCTCGAAGGCGCCGATGCCGAAGCCGCCGGCCTTGGTGGAGCGGAACGGCTTGAACAGGTCGTTGCGGACAAACTCCTCCGACATGCCGCACCCCTGGTCGATGACATCCACCCGCGCCAACTCGCCGACGCGGCTCAGGCGGACCTCGATCGGCGCATCCGCGGCGGAAGCGTCGATCGCATTCTGGACCAGATGAGTAAAAACCTGCTCCAAACGCCCCTCCTCCCCGCGCACGGCAACCTCGTCACCGTCGCAATGAAGTCTTAACATGCCGTGACTCAACGCTTTTTGGTCGACCACCGACTGCAGCAGCACCGACAGCTCAACGGTTTCAGCCTCCTTCCTGCCGGTATTGTGCTGCTGCAGGCGCGCCAGCAGGTCATTCATCTTGCCGACCGAATCACGAATTGTCAGCACCATATCCTTTTGAAACTCGGGATTATCGGCGTGCCGTTCAGCATTCCGGGCGACCAGCGACAACTGGCTCACCAGGTTCTTGATGTCGTGCATGATGAAGGCGAAGCGACGATTGAATTCCTCGAACTGCCGCGCCTCGATCAGCGCCGCCTGGCTGGTTTGTTCCGCGATGTAGCTCGCCACCTGGCGCCCGGTGGTGCGCAGCAGATCGAAATCCTCCCAGTTGAGGGACTGCGGCGCCCGCGATCGCTCAATCACCAGGAAACCTGCCAGCGCGTCGCGATGGATAAGCGGAATGCCAAGCCAGGCCCGGTCATCCTCGCTGGCCCACGCCGGCGTACGCAGATCATCATAGTCGCCCCGACCATCACGAAGTTCGTCGAAGTCGATGATGCGCTGGCGGATGTTCAGGAAGCGGACCAGCGCGCCGCTCCCTGGTTCCTGTCCCGACATCGCAGTCCGGAAGTTCCAGCGCGCCGCCATGGTGAAAACGCCATCGTCATCGGGCAGCCACAGCGCGCCACCGGGGGAATCGACGATGTCGCACACCGCCTGGATGGCTCGGCTCTCCAACGTCTCGCCGCTCTGACGCGGCCCGGACAGGGTGGCGATGAACCGCAGCCACTCGTCGCGGTAGTCATACTTGTAGGCGAAGAAGTGCTTGCTGATCTTCACGCGTGCCCAGGCGCGGAACCGGCCGGAAACAAGGACGACGACGGCCAGCATGATGGTGCCGAACAGGAAGGTGACCTGCAGCAGGCGTCCCCAGTCTCCCCCCACCAGCTTGAGGCCATAGGCCGCCACCGACATGGCGATCAGGTAGACACCCACCGCGATCAGCGACAGGGACTGGAACACCACCTGCCGCGACAGCTGCATCTCCAGCTTCCACAAGCGGTTGCGCCGGGCGGACAGGGCGATCAGCGGCACCACCAGGGCATCGACCAGGCCGCGGGCGTTGAACAGATCCCAGCTGATACGCCCCGACAGGGCCGCCAGGGTGTAGAGGTTGATGTCATAAATGAAGAAGGCACCAAGACCGATGCAGATCAGGCGCACGCTCCAGCGGTGGATCGGCAACGCGTTGACGTACACATTGTGCACCAGCACAACACCACCGATCGCGCACACCAGCCGGCTGACCAGGAACATGTAGGCGATGTTCGATTCGTCACGCAGCGGCGTCACCGCCAGTTCCAGCCAGTCCACGACATCCAGCAGCAACTGGGCGGCAAAGACGAAGCCGAGACCGATGGCGATGATGAACGACGACGACACATGGCTCGATGACCGCCACGACTTGGTGAGCAACGAGACCAGAAAGATGATCCAGGTCGCCGTGCGCAAGGTCTCCATGGGCGACACAAGCGCGATGTAGGGGTCACCGAACCGCACCGCGAACACGAACGACAGTGCCCAGGCGGCCGTCGTCAGCGAGGCGAGCACCAGCCAGAGGCTGGATCCCGTCTGTTCCCGCTGGCGCAACAGGAAGAGCGCGAAGACCAGGAAAGCCAGACTGGCCAGCCCGTGGGCGACCAGCCCGACGTCGGACATCAGCAGTGTCATCGATCAGCGCCCCCCAGGCACCCCCGAACAGCTAGCGTACGCCGTCCTGCCACAAGACGACGCGCACGGTCTGGATCAGGATCAAGAGATCAAGAAAAATCGAGTAATTCTTGATGTAGTAGAGATCGTACTCAAGCTTGTGCCGGGAGTCCTCCTCCGAGGCTCCGTAGGGGTAGTTTAGCTGCGCCCAGCCCGTGATGCCGGGCTTCACGATATGCCGTTCGGCATAGAACGGAATCGACCGTGAAAGCTCATCAACGAAAAACGGCCGCTCCGGCCGCGGGCCGACAAAGCTCATGTCGCCCCGGAATACATTGAAAATCTGAGGTATTTCATCGATCCGGGTTGAACGGATGATGCGCCCCACCGTGGTCACCCGCGGGTCGGCCTTCTGTGCCCACTGCGGCGTGCCGTCCTTCTCGGCGTCATTGCGCATGCTGCGGAACTTGAGCACCTGGAAGGTCGAGCCGAACTGCCCCACCCGCTCCTGACGGTAAAACACCGGGCCGGGACTGGTGAGCTTGATCAGGAGCGCGGTCACCATCAGGATCGGCGCTGTCAGCAACAGCAGCAGCGAGCTGGCGGTGATGTCAAACACCCTCTTGAGGATCAGCGAACCGCGATAGCTGGCACGAAAGCCGTCGGAGAACACCAGCCAGCTCGGGTTCAGCGTATCAAGATCGACCCGCCCGGTCTCGCGCTCCATGAACGTCGAGAAGTCGTAGACGCCGGTGCCGTGCAACCGCGCATTGAGCAGTTCGGCCACGGGCAGGGATCCGCGCCGCTCCTGGATCGCCACCACGATTTCGTCGACATCGTGGCGGTCTGCATAGTCCGAAAGCGAGGCGATATCCTCCCGGGGAACCGAGCGCTCGATATCGCCCTCCGCCGGCGCCATGCGCACAAAGGCATGAATGGCGAAACTGGCGTTGGCGGCCCCGGCAAGCTCGCGCAACCGTTCCGCCCGCCGGCCGGCCCCCAGCACCAGCACCCGGCGCTTGAAGCGGTGCCAGCCGACCAGCCGGCTGAACACCCAGCGCAGCGACAGGATCGACAGGAAGGAGAGAAGTGCCGCGTAGACGAACACCGACCGCCAGGTGGTAACGTCAGGATACAGGAAGAAGATCACCGTCAGGGCGACGAAGGCGAACACCAGCGCCACCGTCAGCCGCAACGCCGACATCCGGACGGAGCGATAGCACTTGGACTGGTACAGGCCAACCGCCAGCATCGCCAGATAGGTGATAACGGCATAGGTCAGTGCTTCCGGCAACAGCCCCGCCAGCGGCCCCGGATCGAGCGCCAGCTGGAGCAGCCGCCCATGCCAGGCCAACAGGATGGCGGCCAGCAGCGCGACGAACTCCAGGAGTCCAAGCGCCAGCAAAGGCGTTGGCACATAGTGCTTGAATACACGAACCATGCGCTGGACGACCCCCTCTTCGTCCGTCCTGCTCGAATCGAACAATCACCGGCTGTGTACCGGCAAACAGTTAACAGTTCAAATGCGTACGGCTTGCGCGTCTGCCAGCGGCCGGCGTATCGACCGCGGCGCATCTGCCCGGCCCCGCCCGTATCCCAAACGACACTGGAATATGACACTGGCCGGATCAAGCCCCGTCACATCGACATAGGCATCGGCCACCTGGCCGGCCTTGCGCACCAGGTCCGGCTCCAGTCCCGGCTTGTCGGCCTGGGCTGCACAGAAGAGCGCCGCCAGCGCCGGCTGCATCGCCAGACCCCGTCGGGTCGCTTCCAGCCAGAAGCGCATGATGCGCTCGCCGAGCACGATCTTGTCCTCGGGCCGCAGCCGATCGGCCGACGTCAGCGACTGATGGATGGCGGCAAAGCCTCCGCTGCGCAGGCCCGGCAGTATATCCATCTCCAGACCGGCATAGAGAGTGGCACCCAGCCAGCGACTGGCCACCTTCATCCGCCGCCAGTCCCCCAGCACGAAGCGCATAATCCGTTGCGCCAGCGGATCGAGTCCGAGTGCGCCCGCTGGCATGCCGGCGCGGCTGAAGCGGTTATCCCAGTCGATCACCTGCTGATGGACGCCATGGCAGGCCTTTGACCGCAGGCGGATTGCGGTCGCCGCCGCATTGACCAGCGACAGCTTGAGGCGCTGGCGGGTACCGGTCAGCCAGGTAACGTGCAGCCCCGGTCCGAGCGCCCTTTCCAGGGCTCGCCGGTCGTCGTCGGTCAGCGCCTTGACGCGGTAGGCGTTGCGATCGACGGAGCGCACCTTGACGTAGCCGGCCAGCGGGTCGCGCTTGACGCCGGCGGCCGGGTCGAAATTAACCTCGATGACCGGCGCCGAGGCGTCCCCCGTCAACTGCCAGCGCATCGCCCAGCCATGACTGGTTGCGGCCAGCCGCAACGCCTGCATCAGCATGCCTGCTGACAGCCAGATCGGCTCCGATGCACGGTAGGCATAGGGGTTGCCCTGTTCGAGATCCAGATGGACCCGCAGCGACGTCGGCGAGGTTTGCTCAAACCGCCAGGGCTGGCTGTTGTCCGGGCTCGGCGCCCAGCGTGCAACGTCGAGAATGCGGGTAAGAATCGGTGTATCGAGCGTCGGCTCGACCTCCCGCGGTCGTGCCCCTCGGGACAGATGGCCGACGATCCGCCCGACCAGGGCCGTCTTGAGCCGCTGGACCGGCCCGGCATTCCCCCACCGCAACTTCTTGACCGTGAAGCGACCGAGATACGGATCGAAGTGATGGTAATAGGGCGCCGCCTTTACCGGCCCGCGCTTGAGCATGAGCTTGACCGCCTCGACCGCCGCGACACCCGAGCACAGCTGACAGGCGATCGACGTCGAGGGCCCGCGCTTGTCCAGCATATCGACCCGCGAGCCGTCGGCCAGATAGCGGCGATGCAGCATCGGCGGGGTCAACCCCATGAGAAAATTGATGTACTGCTGATTGGGAGACTTCCCTTCGAAGCGGAAATAGTCCTCGAAGCTCAGGCCGTCGGGCGTAAACACGATATACCCCGTGCCCATACCCAGCGGGCCGGCGGTAATGGCCGGGATGCCACGCTCGCGCGCTTTGGCGAACAGCTTGCGGCGGATGTCCAGCACGAAGAAGTCCAGACCGTCGATGTAGACGTCGACACCGTCGAGGAAGGCATCGAGGTTGTCCTCGTTGACGCCGCGATCGAAGACGTTGACGTCGAGCTCCGGGTTGATATCGCGCGCCATGGCGACCACCGAGGCCGCCTTGGGCTTGCCCATGGTGCGGGCGGTCGCGCCGGCCTGGCGGTTCATGTTCTCGACACCGAAACGGTCGAAATCCGCGACATTGAAGCCGCCGACACCCAACCGGGCGAAGGTCAGCATGTGCACGCCGCCAACACCGCCCATGCCGGCAATGGCCACCCGCTTTTCGCGCAGTTGCTGCTGTTCCCATTCAGTCAGCCAGCCGATATTGCGCGAGAAAGCCTGATCATAGTCGAACCAGGCCTCCGGCAGCGGCTCATGGCCGCTTTCGGGCTCGACATCCCTGACCGGCAGCGCGGTATCGAGGGTGGAAACCGCGTGCATGACGTCAGAGTGCTGCGCTGTGCGCATGGATCTGGAAACGCTCATTGCTGGAAATCACCCCGTAGATATCCGGATTGTTGTCGCGCACGAGGGCGATCAACTCGTCGCAGGAGGCATAGACCGGCTGGCGCGGGCCATGAAAGTCGACCTGCGGTCCGGCCGCCTTGAAGTGCAGACCAAGCATACGCAACATCCGCCACAACGCGGGATCGATGATCGCGCACAGGTGAGTGAGGCCGGCCTCCAGCGTCATCTCGAAGATCGACGTCATCAGCCCGAGCGTCATGTGCGGGATGATACGGCGCGGGTCCGGCATGTCGGCGGTATGGAGCGCGGGGTATAGTCCGTCGCCCCGACGCTTGCGGAAATCGCCATGGATGGAGAACCGCGAGATTTCGCCCGTCGTCGCCCGCGGCAGCAGGGACTCCGGCATCAGGTCAAGACCGGGCGCCGCCATGCGCGCCGGCAGACCGCAGCCCGCCATGTCCGGCAACGGCAGCACCACCCGCACCGTGCCCACCGGAACACCCGACAGGCGATGGTAAAGGACGCTCTGGAGTGAATGGCAATCATGCTCATCCTGCTCCAGGCCGTTCGGATTCTCGGTTTTGGAGAGGAACCCGGTTTCCTCGCAGTAGACATCGTAGCGCAGCCGATGGGCGGCTTCGAATTCCTGCGACGTCCGGGCGATCCGGTACTGAAAATAGCGGTTATACACGTCGACCAAGCTCTGCTTGCCGCCTTCAGCAGGCAGCATCTGCTGCGACTCTTCTCGTGCTTCTCGTGTCGCTGTTTGCGTCATGGACCACCGATCCCTTTTTCCTGGGTGCGGCAGGGGCCCCTCCTGAACGACCACCGAACCTTGGCAGCGACTATGCGGGCGCGTTTATTAATGCGGAGTTATGCTCCGAATATTTCAGTTAACCATAACGCCAGGACAACTATCGGGTGAGCTGCGCAAACATCCGCACTACAATGGCGGCAAGTCATTCAAAAGCTGCTGCATTTGCTTGTGCGTCGCGAGACCGCCGTGCAGTTCGCATGCCGCCCGCAGTATCTGACCCGCCAGCAACGCGGTTAATCCGTCGCCGCCTTCGACCTGCAGATCAAGCAACGGCTCGAATTGCAGATGCGTAATGATTCGGTCGTGGGATGACGAGCCGTCACGCCCTGCCACCAGACAATGATCGACAGCACCCGGCCGCAGGCGCGCCAGCACCGCTGCCGCCACCAGCGCCTCGAAGCCATCCAGCACCACCGGCATCCGCTGCACGCGCGCGGCAAGGATGGCGCCCGTCACTGCCGCCAGTTCGCGACACCCCAGATGCTGCAAAATGGCGAGCGGATCACCGCGCCGCCAATGCTCCGCAGCCGTCACCGCCTCCAGGTGACGCACGGCGCGGGCATAATCGCCGACATGGCCGGCCAGCCAGTCGGACGGTGCACCACCCATCAGCGCCATGGCAACGCCAGCGGCGGCGATCCGGGTGCCAACCCCGATGGCTCCGACACACAGAATGTCGGCCTGCCCGGCGACCGCTTCCATGCCAAAGGCCATCGCGGCCACACATTCCCGATCGGTCATCGCCGCTCCGCGCGCCGGATTCGGCGTTGGCCGCTCGACCGCAAGATCGAATACCTTCAGCCCGGCCCCCAGCGCCACGCCCACCGCATTGGGCGCCCCCCCACCGGCGGAGAGAAGCAGCACGCGGGTGCGCACGTCATCAATCGCGCGGTGGAGAGCAGCGCCTTCAAGCCCCTCCTGCCCCTGCGCGCCAGCAAACAGGCTCAGTTCGATACGGGTCGCAGCAGGTGTCGCCCTGCCCTGCCAGCCTGCCAGCCAGACCGCCAGGCTCGCCAGGCGGCCGCGCTCCCGCACCGGAAATACCAGATCGCGCTGGTGTTCATAGGCCGCCCGCGCCGCTGTCTCGTCGCGATCGGGGGTGCCGGCCAGGATCGACCGGATATCGTCGAGCGGCATGCCGCTCATGTCGGGAAGCAGTCCACGGGCGTTGGTCACGATACCGGTCTTTCTCGAAAAGTTGACGACAACCGGCCCGAACGGGATAGCTGTACGGTTCATGGTTCTCTTTCGGGATCGCGCGCGCCGGTGCAAGACCAGAATCGCCTCGCCCTGCCGGAAACGTCGTCGGACGGTCGCCCGCGCTCGCCTTGCGTCAATATCTGCAAGCTGGACACAACCGGCACCATGTGTATCGGCTGCCGCCGCAACCTTGATGAAATCAGCCGCTGGTTAACCATGTCGCAAGGTGAACGCGACGACATATGGCGTCGCCTGCGCGGGGCGGCGACCGCCGACCGCGACATCTGAGGGGATGAAAGATGAGTGTTGGCAAAATCTGGCCGGTCATATTGTCTGGCGGTTCGGGTACCCGGCTGTGGCCACTGTCGCGGTCGCTCTACCCGAAGCAGCTGCTGCCTCTGGCGGGCGACGACACCATGCTGCAAGCGACTGTGAAACGGACCGCAGATGCCGGGCGCTTCCACCCGCCTGTCCTGGTCGCCAACGAGGACCACCGCTTCATCATCGCCGAGCAGCTGCGGCTGGCCGGCACCGAGCCCGCCGCCATCATCCTTGAACCCGAGGGCCGCAACACCGCCCCTGCTATCGCGCTGGCCGCTCATTTCGCGCTCGACCTCGACCCCGAGGCTTTGATCCTCGTGATGCCGTCGGACCATGTGATCCGCGACGTCCCGGCCTTCCTCGCCGCCGTCGCCGCCGGCGCCAGCGTCGTGGCGGCGACCGGCGACCACCTGACCTTCGGCATCACGCCGGGCCATGCCGAGACCGGCTATGGCTATATCAAGTGTGGCAAGGCCGACGGCGAAAGCCCGGTGCGTCCGGTGGAACGCTTCGTCGAGAAGCCGGACCGCGCCACCGCCGAGGCCTATGTCGCCGACGGCAACTATGCCTGGAACAGCGGCATCTTCCTGCTGTCGGCGCGCACCTTCCTCGACGAGCTGGCCGGCTTCGAGCCCGACATGGCCGCCTGTGTGGCGCGCGCCATGACCGCCGCCAGCCGCGACGGCGCCTTCCTGCGCCCGGACAAGGCGGCCTTCGCCGCCAGCCCGTCCAACTCCATCGACTATGCCGTGATGGAACGCACCAGCCGTGCCCGTGTCATCGCCGTCGACATCGGCTGGTCCGACGTCGGTTCGTGGAGCGCGCTGTGGGACATCGCCGACAAGGACACCGACGGCAACGCGCTCAACGGCGATGTGCTGGCGACCGGCGCCCGCGACTGCCTGGTGCGCACCGACGGCCCGGTCGTCGCGCTGGCCGGCGTCGAGGATCTGGTGGTGGTGGCGACGCCCGACGCCGTGCTGGTGACCAGCCGCGCCCATGCCCAGGACGTCAAGCTGATCGTCGACCGGCTGAAGGCCGAGGGGCGCGGCGAGCATGTCGCCCACACCGTGGTGCACCGGCCGTGGGGCAGCTACCAGACCACCGATCGCGGCGAGCGGTTCCAGACCAAGCGAATCGTCGTCAAGCCGGGCGAGAAGCTGTCGCTACAGAAGCATCATCACCGCGCCGAGCACTGGATCATCGTCCAGGGCACCGCCCTGGTGACACGCGGCGACGAGGTGATCGAACTGCACGAGAACGAATCCACCTTCATCCCCATGGGAATCACCCATCGCCTTGAGAATCCCGGAAAAATCCCGCTGCACCTGATTGAGGTGCAGTCCGGCTCCTACCTCGGCGAGGACGACATCGTGCGCTTCGAGGACTCCTACGGCCGACGCTGAGCGCGACAAATCAGCCGTTAACCACGAAGCCGGTTTGATTAAGCGTCGGTTCATTACAGACGTGCTATCATCGCACGGTGAAACGGTATTGGTTTGCGATCGACTGAATGAAGCGTCGGAGTAGCCTTGCGCGTATTGTCGCGTTGCTGGCGGTGGTGCTGCTTGTGGCACCGGCAGCGCTGGGCGGCCGCGCGCTGTTCACGCCGCGCCAGTCCTCCGGCTGGCTGACGCCGCTGCTGGCCGGCGGCGCCGAGAAATCGCTGGCGCCCCGCGCCGAGAGCCGCTTCGACGCCTTCAACCGCGCCGCCTATGTCAGCTCGCCCCAACGCATCACCGCCGATACGCCGCACAAGCCTGACGCCGGGCCGCGCCCGCTGCGACTGGTCTCGCTGGCGGCGGCGGTGGATGCCGCCTACGGCCGCGACGCCCTGCCCGGCAGCGCGCTGACCGCCTATCTCGACGGCGCGCTGGCCGACCCCGCCGCCCTCCAGGCGCGCGCCCACGCGGTACTCACCGCCATCGAGGCCGACAGCCGCCATCTGGTGCCGATGCGCGCCTTCGCCGCCGTCAAACGGCTGCGCGAGGCCACCGTGCTGACGCTCAATTCGGCCTATATCACGCCGTTCGACGTCGAGACCGGCGCCCGCCTGCCGCGCACGCTGGCCGGCTGGGACCTCGGCGCCGGCAAGCAGGCAGCGGCCGGTTTCAGCGGCATCGATCGCGCCTCGCCACTGGTGGGCGGCCGCGACCGCTACGCCCTGCGCCACGCCGACCGGCCGGGCTTCCAGGCCACCAGTCTCGCCGCCATCGACCGGCTGGCCGTCGCGCTGCCCGATGGCGAATACCGCCTGCTGCTGACCTCCGCCGAGCGCGTCGGCCGGCGGGTCATGCCCTTCCCGTTCGGCCAGACCCTGCGCGTCAACGCGGTGCCGCGCCGGATGATCGATGGTCGCGGTGTCCGCCCCGCGCCACGCGTGGCCCTGACCAAGGCGGGTGTGCTCACGCTCGCCGGCAACGACAGCCCCGCCCGCGCCGCGACGCCGCTGCCCCGGCTGCGGGAAGCCGGCATCGCCGCCAGCCTGCCGCTGCGGGTGCGCGGCGGCCGGGCCCAGCTGGCCTTCGCCGTGCCGCCGGGCGCCAGCACGCTGGTCTCCGCCAGTGTGGCGGGGCCGGCCAACTACGCCATCATCCTCGCCGAGATCGACAAGGCGCTCGCCGCGCTGAAGGATTCCGGCCTGCTGGCGCGCAACGGCGCCGGCGTGCACTACGCCACCATCGCCCCCGCCGCCGGCGGCGAGGGCGAGTGGGTGTGGCTGACCGCGGTGACCAAGGACCGCGCGGTGGCGGCGGCCAGTGGCGAACACCCCAAGGACAAGCCGGCGGTGCTGGCCTATTTCGACCAAGCCGCCGGCGACCTGTCGCGCCTGCGCGAGCGGGCCTTCGGGCTGATCGACGCCCTGTCGACCAGCAAGGCGGCCGGCGACTTCCTGGCCCTGGCCGAGGGCGCCAACACCGTCACCGAGTCGGTGCAGAAGGCCGCGCTCAGCGCCTTCGTCACCGCCTACGACTGGCGCGACGGCTATCGTCTGCCCCAGGACGTGCAGGGCTATGACTTCGGCGCCGCCGAGGCCAGCCCCTATGTCGGCTTCAAACGGGTCAGCCCGCGCGGCAATGTCGCCACCGGCACGACGCTGAAGGCGCTGAGCTACCAGGGCCGCGCCGGCCCCAGCGCCACGGCGCTGTCCGGTGTCGAGGGGCTGCACTTCAAGGTGCCCAACGGCGCCTACCGCGTCTATGTGCTGGGTCCGACGCGCGGTCAGCCGGCCTTCCCCGCCAACGTGCGCATTTCCATCAACGGCCGCTCCGCGCCAATGGTGCAGACCATCTCGGCGCCCCGGCCGGCGACCCTGCCCGCCGAGCCCGCACTGCAGCGTGAGCCGCTCAACAGCCGGCATTTCCAGCAGCTCAGCAACCCCGAGATGCTGACTGCCCCCGACCCCGCCGACCCGGCGGTCTCGTCGATCTTCGGCGCCCGCCTGGCGCTCAACGGCCGGCCGACCCGGATGCTCGACGTGCTCGACCCCTCGCCGGTGCTGTGGAGCCAGTTCGGCCCGCGCGGCGTGCAGTATCGCGGCGGCGTGGAGGCGATCATCGCCGGCCTGGAAACGCCGGAACTGCGGGAGCGCGCCGCCAATGGCGAACGCCTGCGCGTGCGCGTGCGCACCGAGGACGCCTTCCACGCGACGCCGACCACCGGCACCATGATCGCCGCGCGGGTGATCGTGAAGTCCGGCCGCATCGACATCGCCTTCGATTCCCAGCAGACCACGCCGACGGTGGTCTCGGCGGTCATCCTGGCGCCGGACGATTACCCCCGCTTCATGGAGGAACTGGCCGACCGTGTCGCCGAACTGCTGGGCGAGACCACGCCGGCGGCCGGCAGTGCTGGCAGCGGCGACGTCTATGCCCAGGGCCAGAGCTTTGTGCTGGCGACCAGCCGGATCAACGCCACCGCGCGCACCCCGCGGTCGCAAGGCGGCACCTCGACCCTCGCCAGCAGTGGCGGCAGCAGCTCGTCCGGCAGCTCCAGCGGCTCGTCGTCGAGCAGCGGCTCCAGCTCGTCCGGTAGCAGCTCCAGCTCGTCGGGTTCGAGCTCGTCGGGTAGCTCCAGCGGCTCGTCGTCGAGCTCCGGCTCGTCGGGTAGCTCCAGCGGCGGCGATTCCTCGTCGAGCAGCGGCAGCTCCAGCTCGTCCAGTGGCTCGTCCTCGAGCTCCGGCTCCAGTTCGTCGGGCAGTTGGTCGAGCGGCAGCTCAAGTTCGTCCGGCAGCTCAAGTTCGTCCGGCAGCTCCAGCGGCTCGTCGTCGAGCAGCGGTTCCAGCTCCTCCGGTAGCAGCTCCAGCTCGTCGGGTTCGAGCTCGTCGGGTAGCTCCAGCTCATCGGGCAGCAGCTCCAGCGGTTCATCGTCGAGCTCCAGCGGCGGCGATTCCTCGTCGAGCAGCGGCAGCTCCAGCTCGTCCAGTGGCTCGTCCTCAAGCTCCGGCTCCAGTTCGTCCGGTTCGAGCTCGTCGGGTAGCTCCAGCTCATCGGGGAGCAGCTCCGGTTCGTCGTCGAGCAGCGGTTCCAGTTCGTCGGGTAGCAGCTCGGGTTCGTCGTCAAGCTCCTCCGGCAGCTCCAGCGGCTCGTCCTCAAGCTCCGGCTCCAGTTCGTCGGGCAGTTCGTCAAGCGGCAGCTCAAGTTCGTCCGGCAGCTCCAGCGGCTCGTCGTCCAGCTCCAGCGGCGGCGATTCCTCGTCGAGCAGTGGCAGCTCCAGCTCGTCCAGTGGCTCGTCGTCGAGCAGCGGTTCCAGCTCCTCCGGCAGCAGCTCCAGCTCGTCCGGTTCGAGCTCGTCGGGCAGCTCCAGCGGCTCGTCGTCGAGCAGCGGCAGTTCCAGTTCCTCCGGCAGCTCCAGCGGTGGCTCGTCCAGCGGTGGCTCGTCCAGCGGCGGCGACATGCTGCTGATCGCCAACGCCGGACCGGACATCACCATCGAGATCGGCGAGAACTTCACCCTCGATGGCACGCTGTCGTCGTTCGCCGGCTTCGATCCGGCCTACATGACCGTCGAATGGCTGCTGGGCGGCACCTATGTGCTGGCCGATGGCATGGGGACCGATGCCCTGATCCAGCTGCTCGCCTCGGGCGACGCCCCGCTGGACAGCGCCGGCGCCTATCACATCATCCTGCGGCTGACCTACGGCGACCTGTTCTCGCTCGACGAGATGATCCTCACCCTGCTGCCGCCGGACCACCCGATCCCCGAACCCGACGCCCTGCTGATCCTGGTGACCGGCGTCGGCCTGCTGTTCGTCGCAAGGCGCCGCCGCCGACCCTGAGCGACCTTGATTCCCGCCGACTTCTACTTAAGGTAGTCGTCGGGGAGAGATCGGGTCGACGGGGGGATGGAGATGGCGCAGCGCAAGCCCGCGAGCCTGTGTGTCGTGGCGGGTACACGACCTGAGTTCATCAAGCTCGCGCCCTTGCTTCATGCCTTGCGCCAGCGGCCCGAGAGCGCCCGCTGGCAGGTGCGTTTCATCGCCACCGGACAGCACCCGCACCTGACCCACAGCCTGTGCGCCGAACTGGCGCTGACGCCAGACGTCGACCTCGGCAGCGGCCCCGGGGCGCGCGGGTTGCTGGACCTGGCCGGACGGCTGCTGAGCGCGCTGGAGGACCAGACGCGGGATCACCAGCGGCCGGACGCCATCGTGGTCCAGGGCGACACCATGTCGGCGCTGGCCGGCGCCATGGCCGGCTTCTACGGCCACATCCCGGTGGTGCATCTGGAAGCCGGGCTGCGCAGCGGCTCGCTGCGCGAGCCGTTCCCCGAGGAAGCCAATCGCCGCATCATTAGCAGCCTGTCGGCGGTGCACCTGGCGCCAACGCCGGGGGCTGTGCGCAACCTGCTCAGCGAAGGCATCGCGCCGGAGCAGATCGCCTGCATTGGCAATACAGTGGTGGATGCGGTGCGGCTGTATCGTGGCGGTCCCTGCCCCGTCGACCTGCCCCGCCCCTATATCGTCGCCACCGGCCACCGGCGCGAAAACTGGCAACGCGGCATCGGCGCCCTGCTTGCCGCCCTGCGCGACATTGCCGCCGACGGCACCCAGGTGGTGTTCCTGCTGCACCCCAACCCGGCGCTGGCCACACAGGTGCGTGATGCACTGGCGGGTACACCCGGAGTATGGCTGTTGCCGCCCCAG
The DNA here is from genome assembly GCA_963205175.1 of Pseudomonadota bacterium. GTDB lineage: Bacteria > Pseudomonadota > Alphaproteobacteria > Sphingomonadales > Sphingomonadaceae > CAUJIW01. The sequence continues at coordinate 675 of CAUJIW010000152.1, read as the reverse complement.
CCCTACGCCGCGACACTGACCCTGCTGGACGGCGCGGCCGCCATCGTCACCGATTCCGGCGGCCTGCAGGAGGAAGCGCCGGCCTTCGGCGTGCCCGTGGTGGTAGCGCGCCGGCAGACCGAACGACCGGAGGTGCTGAACGGACACGGAGGCCAGATCAGCGGCACCTCGCGGCGTGCCATCACCGCCGCCATCCGCCGGGCACTCAAGACCGAGCGTCCGGCACGGCCAGTGTCGCCGTTCGGCGACGGGCGGGCGGCAGAGCGCGCCGTCACCGTCCTGGCGCGCATGTTCGCCGGCCTCCAGCCGCTTCTGCCCGAACATCAATCATTTGTGCCGGGAACGCACGAGCAGCGTTGAACAACGCAAAACCCTTCGCTATAGGGATCGCGCGGGAGACGTGGGTGAGCGGCTGAAACCAGCGGTTTGCTAAACCGCCGTACGGGGTTAACCCGTACCGAGGGTTCGAATCCCTCCGTCTCCGCCATTTCTATCCGGTCGAACGTTCTCCGCGCGCGGATGCGGGGCTGAAACGCCAAGGAACCGCGCGGTTCGGGCGCAGACCTGTGGACTGCGCCACACCGAAACTCGGCCCCGAGCGTTCTCTCTCCGTCCTTTTTCTCTCGACCTTTGGACTGAACCGGCGCCAGTACGGAATTTTAAGCCATTGAAGTA
>CAUJIW010000151.1 GCA_963205175.1 Pseudomonadota bacterium | reverse complement strand
GGGCGATCAACGCGCCCGCATTGGTATTGACAGACATAGCCATTTTCTTGGCTCCCTTTTTCTAAAGGTGAAAGTCGGGCGTTTTGCCCACGGACTTTTTGTCCGCACCGTCAAATCAGCAACCACCATGCCAGCAATGTGGTAAAGAAGCGTTAATCTTGCATCATGTTGAAATTATATGATTTCCTGATCATGGTTGCCGGCGTCGGGAATGGTTACTATCAGGTTGGTGATGACCCGGCAGAAACTGACCGGCAAAAAGTGCCGCATGGGCAAAATATGCCGGGCTGTGTCTCATCGCGAGAGACGCCGTTTCGACGCCGCGATCGGGTGCGGCGCGGGGGAGCGCGGGCAATGGGCAGACCAGACAGCAGGCGTCCACATGTTGCGGGTGTGATCGCGGGCGTGGCGGCCCTGGTCGCTACCGCCAATGCGTCGGCTCTCACGCTGACGACGCTGCGCAGCCAGGGGTTGGAGTCAATTTATGGCAGCTATGCGCCGCTTGGTGACTGCGCGCTGGAACCCCGCATCGTCATTGATGAGGCCGGTTTTTCCTTTCACGCCAACGGTCAGACGCGGCGGAGCCACAAGTTCGAGCATGCGCTGACTTTCATGGGGGCACGTTACGAAGGCATCGTCCAGGTGTTCTTTCCGTTTCCTGCCGGCGCCGGCGATTTCGGGCCGCTGATCATGACGGTGAACGCCGGCGAGAAGCCCGGGGCCATTCGCCTGGAGAGCGACCTGCCGCCAGATCGCAAGCCTGATCCGTTTCATGGCATGCTCACCCGCGCCTCCCCGTATCAGCTCTGCAAGGAGGCCGCCCGGGCGGCTCCGGCCGCCGCCGTCAAGGCAGTGACCTCACCGGCACCGCCCGTCCCGCTCGACTGGAAGAACATGCCCGCCCTGGTCGACAATATCGGCGTCAGGCTTGATCCATTCGACAACGGGCCGATCGCGGCGTTGGTGCGGGCGCGGGTGGGACGCAAGATCGAGGTGCTGAAAACGAACATGTCGGTCATTACCCCGCTGGGCCGGGAGGGGCAGACTTTTCATATTTCCGGCAATGCGCAGCACCAGGGCGGCATGGAGCAGGCCTATATTCTGATCGACGCGGCGCGGCGCGAGGTGCAGGTGGGCCTCTGGGAGCGTGGTCGGTTGGCGGTCTATGCTCCGAAAACCGGGCGTATCCCGCCACCGGATTCCATTCGCCGCCTGCTGTCCAGCAGCCCACCAGAGACGGCAGTGCCCGCGCCGGGCACGCCGTGGGAGGTCGTGCCGGTGCCGAACAGATCGCCGCTGGCCCATGTCGCGGCGGCGGCCTCGCCCAGCATCGAGTCCTTCAGCCTGTTCTGCGAAAGCGGGCGGCCGATGATGGCAATGCTGCTCAACACGCCGTCCAGCATGACGTCGATGACAGTGACATGGGTATTCGCGGGCGGACTCGTCAACGTGCCGGTGGTCAGGGGTAATCGCGACGGAACTTTCTGGCGGGCAAGCCTGGCGGCGGTGCCTCTGGTGCCCATGCTGACGCGGCATGCCGATTCAGTGTTCCTGCGCATCAACGGGCGGACTGAGGGGGAAGCCTCGCTCGCCGGTGCCGCTGATGCCGTCCGGGTCGCCCTGCGGACCTGCCAGCGCTTCTGAATACTGTCGCCGCGCTGCCGTGCTGCCATCAAACGCCACGACCGCGGACGACAATCTGTGCCGAAAGCGTCGAGTCGTCGCGGGCTTGCACGGATGCATGCTCGATGGAGAGGCCCTGTGCCTCCAGGCTGGCGATCCAGGCGAACAGGGCCGTGGTCGGGGCGGAATCGACCGAAAGGCTCAAGGCGCCATCCTGCGGGCGCAAAACGCCGATGCTGACGCCGTGCCGCACGGCACTTTCCATCACCAGCTCGCGCACGGTCCGGTCCGCTACCCGCCGGGGCCTGGGTGCCTCCGGCATCACGGCGGCGAGCGCCCGTGCTTGCTGCCAATCGCTGATCAGCCGGCTCTGCCGGAGCCGGGCCTCGCCCAGCGCATCGCTCAGTGGCCGGACGACCGCCAGCCATGCCAGCAGCAGAAGCGATAATATCAGCATGATTGCGAGCAAGCCTCGCTCGCGCGCCGATCGCCCCTGCCACCAGGAATGCAGCCGTGTAGTCATTGTGCCGTTACCTCAATGTCAATGCGCTGTCCTGCCGGCGTGACGCGGTTGTCACCTTCGGTCAGGCGATAGCCGGCGGCCAGCAGCGAGGCGCGCAGGCCGTCCAGCGAGGCGTCGATGCCGATGCTCAACGTTGCCCGCAGAACACCGCTGTCATAGGCCAGAGACTCCAGACGCGCGCTGTCAGCCTGCAGTGCGGTGAACAGCGCCGCCGACATGGTGGCGAGCCGATCCTGCCCGCTGGCCAGTCGCCGCTGGTCGCGCATCTGTTTCAGCGGATTGTCGATGGCGGTGTTCGCGGGCAGCACGCGCGTTGCCTGGCGGAGGATGTCCGCCTCCAGCCGGTCGGACACCAGTTGCAGGCGGATCAGTTCGATCACCGGGGCCGCCAGGACCAGTAGCATGACCAGCGCGATGCCGAACGCGAGGCGCCGCCAGCGACGGGGCGGGATCGCGGCTGCGCGTCGCGCGAACGTGCCCTGTCGCAAATTGAGCCCGTCATGCCGGGTCAGATGGTCGGTGAGGTGGCGCAGCGGTTCGCCCTCCAAGCGGCGGACGGGAAGGTCGCAGAACAGTTGCCCGACGAGCGATTCTTCCAGCTGCACGGCGATGTCATGCCCGCGCAAGGCGACCTGGTCGCCCAGAGGCAGGGCGACCAGTCCGGCCTCGGGCGGTGTCAGCAGCAGCGGCAGGGGGAATAGCGCGTCCGGGTCCAGGCCGTGCGTCGCCAGGCGATCAAGCCAGTCACGCATGGTGGCGGCACTCACCACGGCCACCGGCCATCGACCGTCGGCGTCGGCGCGTGATGCGGCCGCCACGTGCTGGTCGTCGATCGGCGCCGCGATCGCCGTCGCCAGCAGGTGGCGGGCGGCAGCGGCGGCCTGCGCCGGGGTCGCGGTCGGCACGGTAAGCCAGTGGATGGTGGTGGCATCGCCCGGAACGAGCACGATGACGGCGTCGCTCTCTGCCGGATTGAACTGCTGGTCAGGGGTGACATGCCCCTGCCAGATGACGGTGCCCTGGTCATCGAGCGTCCACCATTTCAGGGGAACATCCACCGAGGCAGGCATGAGGATGACGAGCGTTTCAGTCATTCGTCGGCGGTCCATCGTCGCAAGAGAATCCGGCTGCGGCCGGGCAGGATATCGAGAAGCGCGCTGTGGCGGGTCACGAAACCTGACTGTTCGGTCCGGATATCAAGGTTGAAATAGCGGGTTGTCAGTTTGGGCTGGTCGAGTTCCTGGCCGCTGGGCTTTAACCCGGCGAGCGCCTCCTGGCGCCAGAAGTCGAGCGCGTCGCGCCACCCGCCGGGCGGGCGTTGCATCAGTATCTGGCGCGCCGCGTCGATGCTCAGCCGGCCCGGCAGGATCATCGCCAGCAGCGGCGCCTGCGATGGCTGTAACGTGTTCAGATTGACGGGTGACATGTCGGTGGTGGGCAGGGCGCATACCCAGGGGCGCAGCAGGTCATACAAGGCGGGCGTCACGCCCGCCACGGCGCGGATTTCGCTGGCCTCGGCCAGCAGGCGATTGGCGGGCAGGTAGGCGGGGTTCAGGCGGCGATAGCTGTCATCCTCGCCCCCCAGCGGGTCCGGCACACCGTCGGCATCGATCCAGTCGGCGACGCCGACCGCGATCCGCCGCGCGTCGGCACCCGCGATACCGAGCGAGGTCGCCAGGGCGACGAACTGGGCTATGCCGCGCGGTCGCGCGACCAGGGCGTCTGGGCGGTCGCCGTCGGCAAGGCTGTTGAGGTTGAAGCAATTGCCGCCATCCGAGGGTATCGCGATCAGTTTGCCGCCTTCGGTTGTCTCCAGCACGATCGGTTGCCCAAGCCAGCCGTCGCCGCTGAGGTGACCGTCGGCCGCCTTGGCAATCGCTTCCAGCCGGTGGAGCGCCATCAACTCGATGCCGCCGGCGTAGTAGCGCGACTGGGTGCTGATCCGCGCATTGGTGGCCAGATGCACGGCATGGCTGACCGTTTCCAGTGCGGTGGTCATCAAGACGCCAATGACCGCCAGCAGCAACAGCACCGTCAGCAGCGCCATGCCACGCTCGGATGCATCATACGCCGGTGTCGGTGACCGCGTCATGGCAGGGCGCTTGTGAGAAACAGCTGGCGCAGCGTGCCGAACCGGGCCGTGGTCAGATCAAGCCGCACCGCCCTGGGCAGTAGTGCCGGGTTCTCCGGAGTCCAAGCCTCGCGCCAGCCATCGCCATCATGATAGGCGAGGGTAACGGCCGAGACCTCCTTGAGCAAAATGGCGGGCGGCCCGAAAGCGGCGCCGTCCACCAGCGGCCGGCTCAAGCGCTCCAGTTGTCCTGCATGCAGCCGATAGGTGACATACTGCAGGCCCGGACGTGGTGCCCCGTCGGGGTTTTCCCATCCGCGGCGAACGAGCGAGAACAATATGCCGTTGTCATCGCCGGACTCGAAGGCGGGTCGCGAGGCGCCGCTCTCGTCACGCGAGGGCCGGCTGGCCGCTTGCGCCAGATCGGCGCGCAGGGCGGCCCGCAGGCGCTGCATGTCCTGCACCGAACCCGTGACGGTCTCGACATGGCGCTGCGCGTCGACACTGTTGCCCAGAATGGCGACTCCCGCCGCCGCGAGCAGGCCGAACACCATCAGCGCGACCAGCGTCTCGACGAGAGTGAAGCCGTTGACGGGCTGCCTGGTCATCGCAGACCTCGAAACGCGGTGAGACTGCCAGCGGGCTCGCCGTCGCCATCACGGACGATGACGCTGATCCGGATGATCCGGGGGTCTCCTGTTCGCTCGACAAGGCGCTGCACCTGCCAGCGGGTGGCGCCATTGATCACGCTCTCCACGCGCCGGCCAAGCGCTGGCGGTTGCGGGCTGCCGAGGGCCTCGACGATGGCATTCTCCGCGACGATGTCGCCCAGCAACGCGGTTTCCGTCCGTCCCGCCGTCACCAGATTGGCGGCGCCCAGACGGATGACGGCGAGCACGGCGAGGCCCAGAACGGCCATCGCCACCAGCAGCTCCATCAGCGAGAACCCCTGGCTGTCACCGCGCATCGATACGTACCTCGCCATTGGCGGCGACGTGGATGGCGAGGCGATGCCCGTCGTTGGTCAGCACGATCTCGCCGCCGTCGCTTAATCCCACGGCATCGAACTGGATGCGTTGCGGCCGGGCGGGATGGACGACGGCCGTCCCCTCATCCCACCGGCGCGCCGCCAGCGCCGGATCATCGAGCCGCCGCCAGCCATCACCATCACGGGTGACGAAATGATAGCCCTGCGCGCCGATGATGACCGCCGCGGCACGATTGTCGATAATCGCCATGTCGCGCGCGATCGCCAGTCTGGCCGCAAGACGTTCGCCCTCGCGCGCCAGTCCGTCGCCCGGCGTGGGCAGGTTCAGCACGATCCCGCCGGCGATCAGGCCGATGATCGCCAGCGTTACCATGATCTCCACCAGGGTGAACCCGGCGCAGCGGTCATTCCCAGTTGCCGATGTCGGCATCGTTTCCCTCCCCGCCTTCTCGGCCGTCGGCGCCAAAGGAGAAGATATCGAAGCGGCCACGCGTACCGGGGAACGTGTACTGATAGGGGTTGCCCCACGGGTCTCGCGGCAGTTTCTGGATGTATCCGCCGCTGCGGTAACGGTCCGGCCGCGCCAGCGTCGACGGCGGCGTGACGAGCGCCTGCAGTCCGTCCTCGGTGCGCGGAAAGGTCATGTTGTCGATCCGGTACATTTCAATCGCCTGCTGCAGGGTGGCGATGTCGGCTCTGGCCTTCTCGCGCATGGCCTTGTCCTGGCTTGGCAGAACATTGAGGACGACGAACGTGGTCAGCAGGCCGATGATCGCGACGACCACCATGATCTCGACCAGCGTGAAGCCTTCTTCGTCGGAGTAGCGGTGCGGTCTGGTCATGTCGGGCCTTTCACGACGGGTGTCTGCTTCAGGAGAGGGCAACAGTGTTGAGCTGGAGGATCGGCAGCAGGATCGAGAGGACGATGGTGCCGATCACGCCGCCCATCAGGATGATGATCGCCGGTTCCAGCAAGCTGAGCGCGGCGGAGGTGTAGGCGTCGAACTCGCGTTCGAGATAATCGGCGGCACGCGCCAGCATGGTGGCCAGCTGGCCGCTGGTCTCGCCCGAGGCGGTCATATGGACCAGCAGCGGCGGAAACAGGCCGCCGCGACGCATCGCCGCCGACAGGCTGCCGCCTTCCCGCACCGAATCGACGATCTGCAATGTCGCCGCGCGCAGTACCCGGTTGCGCACGGTGCGGCCGGTGATCGCCAGTCCATCCAGCAGCGGCATGCCGTTGTCGATCATGGTCGACAGCGTACGCGCCAGCCGGGCGGCGTGGAGATCGCGCTGCAGACGGCCCAGCAACGGCAGGCCAAGCAGCCAGCGGTCGACTCTCGCGTGCACAGTCTCGTTGCGCATCGCCCGGCCGAAGCCGATGGCACCGAACAGTATGCCCAGCAGCAGCGCGGGACCATGGTCTGTCAGGAAATCGGCGGCGCCGATCACCATCCTGGTGAGGAGCGGCAGCGTCTGGCCCATCTGCGTGAACTGTTCAACGACCTTGGGGATGACGTAGGTCATCAAGCCGATGATGATGGCGCCGGCGGTCAATGTCAGCATCGCGGGGTAAGCGAGCGCGGTCATCACCTTGCCGCGCACCAGTGCCTGGCGCTCCTGCAGGTCCGCCAGTCGTTCAAGAATCTCGGTCATGGCGCCCGACCCTTCGCCGGCTGCCACCATGGCTCGATAAAGTGCCGGGAAACTCCGTGGTTCGATGGCCATGGCGTCGGCAAGACGTCGCCCTTCGACCACACCGGCATGGACGCGCCAGAGAGTCGCGGCGACATGAGGGCGGTCGGCCTGAGAGGCGATGGACCGCAGCGCCTCTTCCAACGGGGAGACCGCGATCAGCGTCGCCAGTTGGCGGGTGAATAACGTCAGTTCCTTGGTCGAAAGATGCCGGCGCCACTGCCAGGCGGGTCGGGCCGCGTCCTCGCCGCCACCAGCCTTGCCGTCCATGCGACGCTGGACGCGCAGCGGCAGCAGCTGGCGCTGCAGCAACAGCGCGCGGGCCTGTTCCTCAGTCGCGGCAGCGACGTCACCCCGGCACTCGCGACCGGAGGCATCAAGCGCCAGATAGTCAAACGCCGACATCGACGGCTCCGTCCTTGCGCAGGATGCGAACGGCTTCTTCCATCGTGGTCTGACCGCTCAGGACAAGGCGGCGTGCCGATGCTTCCAGAGACGGCTGACGGGAAAACGCATGACGCGCCAGCGCCGCTTCGTCGGCGTCACCAAGAATCAACGCGCGCATCGTCTCGTCGATGCGTACCAGCTCGAAAACGCCCAGCCGGCCCTTGAAACCGCTGCCGCCGCAGTGTGTGCAGCCGACGGCGCGATGCAGCGTGGCGCCGGGGGGGATGCCCAGCAGCGCGCCCTCGGCGGCGCTTGCCACTACCGGCTCGGCACAGTCGGGGCACAGCCGGCGCACCAATCGTTGTGCCAGCACCAGCCGCAGGGAGGACGCCAGCAGAAAGGTCTCGACGCCAAGATCCTTCAGCCGGGTGATCGCGCCGACGGCGTCGTTGGTGTGTACCGTCGAGAGCACGAGATGGCCGGTGAGCGAGGCTTGTACGGCAATTTCCGCGGTCTCGGTGTCACGGATCTCGCCGACCATAACGACGTCGGGGTCCTGGCGCAAAATGGCGCGCAGACCGGCGGCGAAGGTCATGCCGACCTTGGTGTTGACCTGGGTCTGGCCGACGCCTTCGATGGCGTATTCGATCGGATCCTCGACAGTGAGTATGTTGCGTCGGCCGTCGTTAAGCATGCGCAGGCCGGAATAAAGAGTCGTGGTCTTGCCTGACCCGGTGGGGCCGGTGACGAGAATGATGCCGTGCGGCTCGGCGAGTGTCGCCCGCACCTGCGCCAGCATGTCCGCCGCCATGCCCAGATCGGCGAGCCCGAGTTCGGCTTGTTCCTTGTCGAGGATACGCAATACCACGCGCTCGCCGTGACGCGACGGCAGGGTGGATACGCGCACGTCCAGCGGGCGGCTCGCCAGGGTGAGGCCAATCCGGCCATCCTGGGGCAGACGGCGTTCGGCGATGTCGAGGCGGGCCATCACCTTGATGCGACTGACCACCAGCGGCGCTACCCTCGCAGGCAGGCGCAGTGCCTCGTTCAGCACGCCATCGACGCGTAGCCGGACGATCAAGGCCTGTTCATAGGGTTCGACGTGAATGTCGGACGCACCCTGGCGCACGGCCTCGGCGATGACGCCGTTGATGAGCCGGATGATCGGTGCGTCGTCTTGCGAATCGAGCAGGTCGGCGGCGGCGGGAATGTCGTCAGCCAACGCCCCGAGCCCGCCCGCTTCTTCCAGGCGGTCGGAAACCTCGCCGGCGTCGAGGCCATCGCCGGCATAGCGTTCCGACAGATGGCGCTCGAATTCGCGCGCGCTCAGCCGGCGCAGGGTGATCGGGCGGTCGAGCACCCGCCGGACCTCGGCGATCGCCAGAGGCCCGGTTTCGCCCTCCCGCCAGCCCACCAGGGCGCCCTCGGGGCTGGCGGCGTCGAGCAGGACGATGCCGAAGCGCTTGGCGAACGCATAGGGCAGCGCCGGGATCGGCCGGACCTCGATGGGAGGCGGATTATTTGCCGGCATGTTGCGGCTCCGCCGCCGTGCCGCGCGTGGAGGCCGGATTCGCCGGGGCTGGCGCGGCCGGGGCCACACCGCCCATGTAATCCCGCACCAGCGCGTCGAGCGACGGCTCCCTGTCCGGGTTGAACTGCTGCTGCTGGTCGCGGATGTAGCCGTAGCGTTGCGCCGCCAGTTTCTGGGCGCTGGCACGGTCGCGCACGATGGTCGGCCGGATGAACACCATGAGATTGGTCTTCTGCTTGCTGCGCGAGCGGCTCTTGAACGCCTCGCCCAGCAGCGGAATATCCGCCAGCAGCGGCACCTTCTCGACGGTCCGGCGCTCGACGTCGTCCATCAGGCCGCCCAGGGCGATGATGTCGCCGTCATCCACCGTTACCGTGGTCTCGATTTCCCGCTTGTTGAGGATGAGGTCGGCCGACTTTTCGGTCACCGGCCCGGCGATCGACGACGCCTCCTGACGCAGGAACAGCTTGATGCTGCCGCCGGCGTTGATCTGCGGCCGGACCTCCAGCTGAATGCCGACGTCCTGCCGCTGCACCGTGCGGAACGCGTTGTCGAAATTGCCCGACAGGGCCTCGCCGGTGGTGACGGGAACCTCCTGCCCGACCAGGATGCTGGCTTTCTGGTTATCCAGTGTCATGATCGAGGGTGTGGAGAGGATGTTCGACCGGGTGTCGGACTTGACGGCGTTGATGACCGCGCCGAACAGGGCGTCGTTGCCAATCTCGCCGCCGATGCCGAACAGCGAGCCGGTGACACCCAGAATCGACTGCGCGGCCGCGGCTTGCAGGGTCTCGGAGGCGGTGGAGGTCGTGGTGCCGGTCGTGGTCACGCCGTCGTCGGTCGTTGTCGTCGTCCGGTCCAGCTCCCGGGAGGCGATGGCCCCGCCCAGCGTCAACAGGTTGGGAGCGGTGTTCGAATAATTGGTGACCGCGAGCGGGATGCTGCTGCCGCCGGTGCCGGCCAGCAGGAACTGTACGCCCAGTTTCTTGGCGGCATCGTCGGAAATCTCGACGATGATCGCCTCCACCAGCACCTGTTCGCGCCGAACGTCGAGCTTGCGGATGACTTCGCCAAGCGATCGCTGCACATCGGGCGGAGCGGAGATGATCAGTGCGTTGGCGCCACCGTAGCGGGCAATGACTGCGCGCCCTGGGCCGGGCGGCGCGCTGGCGCCGGGCGTGCCGGAGACCACCGGCGTCGCCGGCTTGTCGCTCTCGCCCTGACCGGGCGCGGGGCTGTTGACCACGCTCACCTGGACCTGCTGGCCGGCCAGCTGCTGCAGTACCGGCAGCAGGCCTTCGGCGTCGGCGTTTTCCAGGAAGATCACGCGGACGTCGGAGCCTGCGGCGGCGCGCTTGTCGAGCTCGCTGACAATTTCGGCCATCCGGGTGACCATCTCCGGTTCACCGCGAAGGATCACCGAATTGGAGCTGTCTATGGGGATCACACGCACGCCGGGCCCGCCATCGCCCGCGCTTCCGGCCGCGGCTTCGACCGCACTGGCGATCTCGCGGGCGCCAGCATTGTCGAGGCTGATCAGCCGCATCGCCCGGCTGTCGCGGTCGATGCTGGCAAGCACGCCGCGAATGCGGGTGATGTTGTCCGCATAGTCGGCAACGACAATGGCGCCACCGCCGCGGCTGGCGCTGACTTGCCCCTCCTTGCTCACCAGCGGCCGCAGGGCCTCCAGGGCCGAGGCGGTGTCGATCGATTTCAGCTTGAACACCTGGGTCACAAAGCCGTCGCCGCCGCCGCGTGCGGGCGCCTGGGCCGCGCCGGTCGCCGCCGTGATACGGTAGCCGCCGCCCGCCATCGGGATCGCCACGAAGCCGTTGGCGCGCAGCGTCGAGAGGAAGACCTCGAAATACTGAGTGCGGGTCAACGGGCGTTCGGAGACCACCGACACCTTGCCCTGGACGTCGGGGTCGATGATGAAGGTCTGACCGGTGCTCCGCCCGACGTCCTCGATGAAGGCGCGAATGTCGGCGTCGCGCAGGTTGATGACCTGCTGTGCCGTGGCGGGCAGGGTAAAGACCTGGGCCAGCAGTGCGCCAGTGAGGGCGAGGCGGCGGATCATCGGTTCGACTCCGTGGGCAATGTGGCATTCTTGCTGGCAATGGCGCCCCCGGCGCCGGGAGGCAGGGGGAGTGGTGGCGCGGTGTCGCCGGCGGTCGCCGACGCCGAGGGACCGGTCGTCAGGGCTGATGCGTCGGTGACCACGGGAGCAACGGTGGTTGCCGGAATTGACTGGTCGAGCAGCAGTTGCTCCAGCGTGCCGTGCCGGTTGATGGTGATGCCGTCCAGCGACACGGCATGCAGCCGCACCCCCGTCATCAGCTCCTCACCAACCATGTAGCTGCGCTGCGGCCCGTCGTTGACGCTGAGGATCGCCGATCCGCGTCCCGCCACGGAGTCGCTGCGCGTGCCGAACACGACGATTTCCAGTGCCGACATCGACAGTGCGCCGGCACCACCGACCTGGAAGAAGGGATCGAAGGCGCCAAGGATGCGGGTGTCGACGGCCAGCGAGCGGTTGACCGCCGCCGATGAGGTCAGTGGCGGCGCCAGACTGACCGGCGCCGTCGCCGTCAAGACCAGTCGCACCAGCAGCACGATCAGCGCCAGCACGACCAGCAGTTCGGCCAGCCGCATGAGCTGACGTGCCGGGAGTCTGGCCTGTGGCGGATGACGTGGGTTTGGCTGGGACATCTTGGACCGGCGTGAAGGACTACGTCGCCGGTCTATGAAGGGAGTATTGCAGTACGATGACTTATTTGCTGCGGTTTCGTGTCAGTCCGGAAGCCAGCCGATCCGCTGCGTCAACCAGACCAGAAAGGCGGCCAGCGCCAGGCAGGTGCCGAAGGGGATCCGCAGGTGCCGGTGCACGGCCGTGCCCCGCAGCGCCGCGACTCCAACCGCCATCAGCCCGATCATCGCCGCGGCGGTAAGCGCCAGCGGCAGCCCCTGCCAGCCGAGCCAGGCGCCAATCGCGCCGAACAACTTGGGGTCGCCGCCTCCCATGCCGTCGTGGCCGCGGCGCCAGCGATAGTAGCGGCGGATCGCCTCCAGGCCGAGGTAGCCGCAGCCCGTGCCCACAAGGGCATTGACGGGCGGCCAATGGTTCAGACTGGCGCTGAACAGGCCGAGTCCGGCAAGAGTCAGGGTCAGGGAGTCAGGCAGCCAGAAGTGTCTGAGATCGAGCGCGGCAAGCAGCAGCAGCAGCCATCCGAACAGCAGCCAGTACAAATCCGTGGGCCCCGCAGCGACCGCCAGCACGGCGGCGCCGACTACGCCGGCGGCAATCTCCATGAGTGGCAGCAGGGCGGGAATGGGGGCGCCGCAATGACGGCAGCGCCCGCGCAGCAGCAGGAAGGACAGCAGGGGCACCAGCTCAAGCGGTCCCAGCGGGTGCCCGCAGGAATCACAGGCCGACCGCCCGGCGACGACTGGTCGGCGCGCTGGCATGCGTACGGCGAGCACGGCGAGGAAGCTGCCGATGAGGGCGCCGGCGGCAAAGCCGATCAGCAGGCGGCCGCTGATGCTGATATCGAACATGGCCGCCGTTAGAGCACGGGTGCCGGTGCCCCGCAATGGCCCTCCAGCGCCGCGGTGGCGTGGCTGTCGCAAATGTTTCACATACCGGCCCTAGTGCAGGCGGGATGACCTGGCTGGTTTCGTTTCTGCCCGCTGCCGGCCCCGACCGCCGGCGTCTCCTGGTGCTGCTCGGCATTCTGCTGGTCGCCGCCGCGGCCGTGCTTGTCAGTCTGCGCGGCCGCGGCTCCCCGCCGTCCGCAGGCGTCGAACTGACAGCACCGCTGCCGGCGACGGCGACGGGCGTTGCTGCTCAGCCTGTCGCGCCAGCGGGTGTGCCGGCAATCACGACGACGGCCGATATCTCCCGTGTGGCGTTGCACGGTGTGCTGCTCCATCCGGACCGGCGCGCTGCAATCCTGTCGCTGGCTGACGGGCGTCAGCGCCGGGTTGCGGAGGGTGCCACGATCGCGCCGGGGCTGGTGCTCAGGTCGGTGTCGGCCGACTCGATCGTCATTGCCGTGTCGGGGGTGGATACGCGCCTGTCGTTGCGATCGGTTGCCGGTGTCGTCGCCGCACCTCCGGTGGCAGCGCTGGCAAATGCCGCGACATCGCCACAGGCCGCCGGCGCGCCGGCCGGCGGCAAGATCACCCGCGCGGCCCTGCTGCCGGGGGGCGATCTGAAGGCTAACAGCCTGGGGTTTCGTCTGGGGCTCAAACCCGTGCGGGAGGGGACGGCGACGGTCGGCTATCGGGTGGCGGATGTCGCCAGGATGCCGGCCTTCGCACAGCTGGGTTTGCGCAGTGGTGACGTTGTTCTTTCCGTCAACGGCGACAAGTTGTGGTCTGAAGAAAAGATCGGTGAACTCGCCGAGGAACTGAGTCATGTGTCCGCGCTCAGCGTAGTCTATCTGCGCGACGGCCAGCGGCGGGAAGCGAGCGTTGTCGTCGAGTGACGCCGCGACGCTTCTCTCGCCGCACGTGCCGGCTTCCCGCGGCAACGCCGGCTGACTTTCACCGTCATGACGTCGATCTGAAATAAAACCATCACGAAACACCCCTAACAGGTTCCCGCGTACGGACAGCCAGACCAATTCAGTCCGACCAACCGACACCGGTCATTCCCAACAGAGAAGGGGGCTCCTCATGTTTCGTTTTCGCAGTTTGCTGTTGCTGGGCACCGCGCTTGCCCTGGCCGCCTGCAACGCCGATGATGTGGCGTCGCCCGGTGAAGGCGTGATCGTTACGCCGACTCCGACGCCGACCCCAACCCCCACTCCGACGCCGACTCCGACCCCGACCGGCCCGGCGACCAGCTGCCCGAACGGCACCGCGAATGTCGGCACCATCAACAACGAGCGCATCTGCCAGATTTCCGGCGTGATCACTGGCAACCTGACCATCCAGAATCTCGCGGGCGTCATCTACTCGCTGTCGGGCCGCGTCGAGGTGGGTGTCGATGTCGGCGGCGACGGCACGGCGCCGGGCGGCCAGCAGGGCATTCTCACCATCGAGCCCGGTGTCCGCATTTTCGGCTCCTCGGGCGCGGACTTCCTGCTGGTGAATCGCGGTTCGCAGCTTTACGCCGAGGGTACCGCCACCAACCCGATCGTCTTCACCAGCCGTTCCAACGTCGAGGGCACCGCCACCGACAGCAGCATCGGCCAGTGGGGCGGCATCGTCATTCTCGGCCGGGCGCCGATCAGCGACTGTCTCGCGGCGGTTCCGGGCGGCAGCGCCGATTGTCAGGCGGCGATCGAGGGCGTGAGCAATGCCTACTATGGTGGCGCGCTGTCGAACGACAGCAGTGGCCGTCTGCGCTATGTCCAGGTCCGCTACCCTGGTTTCGAGGTGGCACCGGGCAACGAGCTCAACGGTATCACCCTCGGTGGCGTGGGTGCCGGCACCGTGATCGATCACATCCAGGTCCACAACAGTTCGGACGACGGCATCGAGTGGTTCGGCGGCACGGTGAACAGCAAGTATCTGGTCATCACCGGCGCTGACGACGACTCGTTGGATACCGACCTTGGCTACAAGGGCTATTCGCAGTTCTCCATCGTCGTTCAGCGCGCGACCGGCGGTGACCGTGCCCTGGAGGCGGACTCCAGCGGCAACGAGGACGCAACCCCGCGTCAGCACGCCCGGTTCGCCAACTTCACCTGGATCGCCAACGACAGCACGGCATCACTGCTGCTGCGTGGTGGTGCTGACTTCACGTTCGTCAACGGCGTCATTGCCGGCACTGCGCCCCAGTGTATCGACGTTGACGGCAACACCACCATGCAGGCCGCCGATGCCACCAAGGACGAACAGGGTCCGCCGGTGTTCAATTCGGTGTTCCTCGCCTGCCCGGTGGCCTTCACCGAGGATGGCAACGTCGCCGCCTCGGCGGTCCAGACGGTGTTTGACGCCGGCACCAACAACGTGGCGCTGGGCACCTCGACGCTGACCAATACCTTTGTCAACGGCGCCAACGAGTCGGCCGTGACCGCCTTCAACGCGGCGACGCTCAACGCGTTCTTCGTCACCACCGATTATATCGGCGCGGTCAAGGACGCCAACGACACCTGGTACCAGGGTTGGACCTGCAACTCGAGCACCGCGACCCTGTCGCCGAGCGGCACGGCCTGCACTGCACTGCCGACCATCTAACGAGAAACGCCCCGTCAGGGCTGGCGTGCGGGCCGCGACGCGAGTCGCGGCCCTCATGCGTG
>CAUJIW010000150.1 GCA_963205175.1 Pseudomonadota bacterium | reverse complement strand
GATGGCGCGACGCCGGTCTGCGCCCAACCCGGCAGCGGGTGGCCCTGGCGATCTTGCTGTTGGCGAAACCCGAAACCCGTCATGTCACCGCCGAGCAGCTGTTCGCCGAGGCGACCGCCGCCGGCGTGCCGCTGTCGCTGGCCACCGTCTACAACACGCTGCACCAGTTCACCGCCGCCGGCATGGTGCAGCCGGTGGTGTTGCAGGCCGGCCGCAACCATTTCGACACCAACACCCGGCCGCACCAGCATGTGGTGCAGGCGGATGGCACGATCATCGACATTCCGTCCGACCAGGTGCGGCTGGCCAGCCTGCCGCCGCTGCCCGAAGGGACGACGCTGGAGCGCGTCGACGTGGTGATCCGGGTCCGGCGCGCCAGCCCCGGCACCGACAGCCGGGCCCCCTGACCGCGCCGTTTCCGCTGAGGACCTCAGCGCGCTCAGGCCCGCAGCGTATCGAGAAAACCGTCGAGTTCGCCCAGCACCTGGTTCAGCACGGCTGCGTGGAACAGCCAGTGGCCGACGTCATCAAGCTCACGGTAGCGCACCGGGCCGCCAAGCCGGCGGGCGGTGGCGCGGGCGACCCCGGCGGGCGTGATGCGGTCGGCGGTGCCGACCATCACCAGCGCCGGCATGGCCAGTCGGGCATAGTCGACCCTGGCGGGCTTGCCGCTGTGCAGCGCACCGGCGAGAATCTCGCCCAGCACCCGGCCGGAATCAGGGATCAGCTCGGCAACCTCGCGCTCGGCATCGGCCGCCGGCACGTTGTTGAAGATGCCGTAGAGCGCCGCCTCACGCGGGATCAGCGTCGTCCGGTGCCAGAAGCCCCAGCGGCTGACCAGCGGCCAGGTGGTCCTGAGCGGCTCCAGCCCGATCGCCAGGATGTCGGCCGACGGCGCCGGCGACAGCAGCGCCAGCCCGGCCGGCTGCACCCGCACCGCCAGCAGCTGCGCCAGCAGCCCGCCCAGCGAGTGGCCGGCGACCACCAGCGGACCATCCACCGTGCGCGCCACTGCCTCAAGCGCGTCGACATAGTCGGCCAGGCCGTAGCCGGCGAGTTCCGGCGGCACCGGGTCGCCGGGCGCGATGTCGTGGCCCGGCAGCGCGGGCGCCAGCACCGTGTGGCCGCGTGCCTCCAGGTGGGCGCGCGCGGCCTCCCACACCCGCGGCCGCGACCACATGCCATGGATCAGCAACACGGTGGGCTTGTCGGTCATGCGATCCCTCTCCCCTGGTCCCTGCGCGGCGGCCTCGCCAGCACCGGCCCCCAATTCCGGCCCGATGCTAGCGCACCATGCCAGCCGCGGCGAGCACCGCCATGTTGACCAGCTCCGAGGCCGTCGAGGTCATCGGCGCGATCTGCACCGGCTTCGACATGCCCATCAGCAGCGGGCCGACGACGCTGCCGTTGATCTCCTTGAGCAGCTTGGCGGAGATGTTGGCGGCATGCAGCCCCGGCATGATCAGCACATTGGCCGGTCCGGTCAACCGGTTGAACGGATAGAGCGACTTCAGTTCGCGGTTGAGCGCGACGTCGGGCGACATCTCGCCTTCATACTCGAAGCCGGGCCGGCGCTGGTCGAGCAGTGCCACCGCGTCGCGCACCACCGCCGGGATGACGCCCGGCGGGTTGCCGAAGTTGGAGTAGGACAGGAAGGCGACGCGCGGCTCGTGGCCGAGGCGACGCACCGCTTCCGCCGTCTGGATGGCGATGTCGGCCAGCGTTTCGGCATCGGGACGCTCATGCACCGTGGTGTCGGCGATGAACAGCGTCTGGCTGCGGCCGACGACGATGTGCATGCCGAACAGCATGTGGTCCGGCTGCGGATCGATGGCCAGCATCACCTGTTCGAGACTTTGGCGGAAGTGACGGGTGACGCCGGTGATCATGGCGTCGCCATAGCCCATCTCGACCAGCAGCGAGGCGAACACGTTGCGATCCTGGTTGACCAGCCGGACGCAGTCGCGCAGCAGATAGCCGCGCCGCTGCAACCGGGCGTAAAGCCGCTCGCTCATCTGGGTGGTCAGCGGGCTGATGCGGGCGTTATGGATCTCGAACTCCTCCACCGCCTCGATGCCCAGCGCCCGCAGGCCGGCCTCGACCCGCTCGGTGCGGCCCACCAGCACCGGCACGCCATAGCCGCCGTTCTTGAAGGTGACGGCGGCGCGCAGCACCTTCTCCTCTTCCGCCTCGGCGAACACCACCCGCTTGGGGTTGGCGCGCGCCTTGTCGTAGCTGGCCGCCAGCACCGCCGTGGTCGGATTGAGCCGGGTCTTCAGCTCGGTGCGGTAGGCGTCCATGTCGAGGATGGGCTTGCGGGCGACGCCGGTATCCATCGCCGCCTGGGCGACGCGGGCCGGAATCCACTCGATCAGCCGGGGATCGAAGGGTGCGGGAATGATGTAGTTGGGCCCGAACACCCGACGTTCGCCGCCATAGGCCGCCGCCACCTCGTCGGGCACGTCCTGCTGGGCGAGTTCCGCCAGCGCGCGGGCGGCGGCGATCTTCATTTCCTCGTTGATGGTGGTCGCCCGCACGTCGAGCGCGCCCCGGAATATGTAGGGGAAGCACAGCACGTTGTTGACCTGGTTGGGATAATCCGACCGGCCGGTGGCGACGATGGCGTCCGAACGCACACTGGCCACCTGCTCCGGCGTGATCTCCGGGTCCGGGTTGGCCATGGCGAAGATGATCGGGTTGGGGGCCATCGACCTGGCCATCTCCGGCGTCACCGCGCCGGCCGCCGACAGACCGAGGAACACATCGGCGCCGCGCAGCGCATCAGCCAGCGTCCGGTCCTCGGTCACCACCGCGTGGGCCGACTTCCACTGGTTCATGCCCTCGGTGCGGCCCTGATAGATGACGCCCTTGGAGTCGCACATGATGACGTTGTTGTGCGGCACGCCCAGCGCCTTGGCGAGTTCGGTGCAGGCGATGGCGGCGGCGCCGGCGCCATTGACGACCAGCTTGATGTCCTTGATCGACTTACCGGTGATTTCCAGCGCGTTGAGCAGGCCGGCGGACGAGATGATGGCGGTGCCGTGCTGGTCGTCGTGGAACACCGGGATCTGCATCAGCTCCTTGAGCCGGCTTTCGATGATGAAGCATTCCGGTGCCTTGATGTCCTCAAGGTTGATGCCGCCGAACGACGGCTCCAGCAGGCGCACGCAGTTGATGAAGGCGTCGACATCCTCGGTCGCCACTTCCAGATCGATGGAGTCGACGTCGGCGAAGCGCTTGAACAGCACCGACTTGCCCTCCATCACCGGCTTGGAGGCCAGCGCGCCGAGGTTGCCGAGCCCCAGGATGGCAGTGCCGTTGGAGATGACGGCGACCAGGTTGCCCTTCACCGTGTAGTCGTAGGCCGCCGCCGGATCGTCGGCGATGGCCTTGACCGGCACCGCGACACCGGGAGAATAGGCCAGACTCAGGTCGCGCTGGGTGGCCATCGGCTTGGAGGCGATGATTTCCAGCTTGCCGGGCCGCTTGGCGGAATGGAACAGGAGCGCTTCCCGATCACTGAACTGCACGTCTTTGTCGTCCGACATTCCCCATTCCCTTTCGCTAGCGCTCACCGGTAAAACCTGATCGATGTACTCAACCCAACCCACCCCGTCCACCGACGCGAGCGTCGCACCGGTACCGGCCGCGACACCGATGATGGCGCAATACCTCGCCGTCAAGGCCGAGTATCCCGACTGCCTGCTGTTCTACCGCATGGGCGACTTCTACGAGCTGTTCTTCGACGACGCCCACAAGGCGGCCGCCGCGCTCGACATCGCGCTCACCCATCGCGGCAAGCACCAGGGCACGGACATTCCCATGTGCGGCGTGCCGGTGCATGCGGCGGACTCCTATCTGGCGCGACTGATCAAGGCCGGCTTCCGGGTCGCCGTCGCCGAGCAGATGGAAGACCCGGCGGAAGCGAAGAAGCGCGGCTCGAAATCAGTGGTACGCCGGGAAATTGTCCGCCTCGTGACGCCGGGCACGCTGACCGAGGAGCCGCTGCTGGATGCCCGCGCCAGCAACTACCTCGCCAGCCTCGCCGAGGCCGGCGGCCACACCGCGCTGGCCTGGTGCGACATGTCCACCGGCCAGCTGGCCACCATGGCGCTGGGCCCGGACCGGCTGGAGGCGGAACTCGCCCGCCTGGCGCCGGCGGAAGTCGTCGCCGCCGAAGGCACCCCGGCCCCGGCGGTGCTGGCGGTGCTGGGCACGCCGCTGACCCCGCTGCGGCGCGAACGCTTCGACAGCCAGCGCGGCGAGGCGCGGGTGAAAGCCCTGTTCCGGCTGGCCAGCCTCGACTCGCTGGGCGGTTTCGAGCGGTCGGAACTGGCGGCACTGGCCGGCCTCATCGACTATCTCGACGAGACCCAGAAGGGCGCGCTGCCGCGCCTGTCGCCGCCCCGGCGGGAGACGGCCGGCGCGGTGATGGCGATCGACGCCGCGACCCGCGCCAGTCTGGAGCTGACCCGCACCCAGTCCGGCGACAAGCGCGGCAGCCTGTTGGGCGTCATCGACCTCAGCGTCACCGCCGCCGGCGCCCGGCTGCTGGCCGGGGATGTCGGCGCGCCGCTCACCGACATCGCGGCCATCGATGCCCGGCTGGACCTGGTGGACTGGTTCCTCGACGACACCGTGGTGCGTACCAAGACCCGCGACCTGCTGAAGGCGACGCCCGATCTGGAACGCGCGCTGTCCCGCCTGTCGGTGGGGCGCGGCGGCCCGCGCGATCTGGCCGCCGTGCGCACCGGCCTCACCCAGGCGCTGGCGCTCAAAGCCCTGCTCGCCGAGACCGCCGCCGCCCGGCTGACGCCCTGCGCCATGCTGGCAGCGCAGCTGGCGGCCATCGGCCCGCACGGGGCGCTGGTGGACCATCTGGCCCGGGCGCTGGTGGCCGAACCGCCGATGGCGGTCGCCGATGGCGGCTTCATCGCGCCGGGCTTCGATGCCGCGCTCGACGAGCTGCGCTCGCTCAGCGCCGACGGCCGGCGGGCGGTGGCGGCGCTGGAGGCGCGCTACCGCGAGGAGACCGGCGTCAGCGGCCTCAAGATCCGCCACAACAACCTGATCGGCTATCATGTCGAGGTGGCGGCCAAGCAGGCCGACCCGCTGATGGCGTCGGGCCAGTTCATCCACCGCCAGACCATGGCCGGCGCCATCCGCTTCTCGACCGGCGAGCTGGCCGACCTCGCCACCCGCATCGCCCAGGCCGGCGATCGCGGCCTGGCGCTCGAACGCGAGCATTTCGAGGCGCTGCGGACACAGGTGCTGGCTGACGGCGGGCTGATCGCCGCCACCGCCGGCGCGCTGGCCCGCCTGGACGTCGCCGCCAGCCATGCTGAACTCGCCGCCCGCGACGGCTGGTGCCGGCCGGTGATCGAGCCCGACCCGGTGTTCCGCATCGACGGCGGCCGCCATCCGGTGGTTGAAGCCGCGCTGCGGCGCACTGGCGCGCCGTTCGTCGCCAACGACTGCACGCTCGACGACGCGCAGCGGGTGTGGCTGCTCACCGGCCCCAACATGGCCGGCAAGAGCACCTTCCTGCGCCAGAACGCGCTGATCGCCGTGCTGGCGCAGATGGGCGCGCGGGTGCCGGCGCGGGCAGCGCACATCGGCATCGTCGACCGGCTGTTCAGCCGCGTCGGCGCCTCCGACAATCTGGCCCAGGGCCGCTCCACCTTCATGGTCGAGATGATCGAGACCGCCGCCATCCTTAACCAGGCCACCGACCGCTCGCTGGTCATTCTCGACGAGGTGGGCCGTGGCACCGCCACCTACGACGGTCTGGCCATCGCCTGGGCGGTGCTGGAGCAGCTGCACGAGGCGATCCGCTGCCGCACCCTGTTCGCCACCCACTATCACGAGCTGACCGGGCTCAGCCAGAAGCTGCCGGCGCTGGCGCTCTACACGGTGGCGGTGCGCCAGTGGAAGGACGAGCTGGTGTTCCTCCACGAGATCATGGCCGGCGCCGCCGACCGCTCCTACGGCCTGGCGGTCGCCCGCCTCGCCGGGCTGCCGGCCTCGGTCACGGCGCGTGCCCAGGCCATCCTCGACAAGCTGGAAAACCCGCAGACCGCCGGCAACGCCCGCTCGGCGCTGGAGGCGCTGCCGCTGTTCGCCGCCGCCGCACCGGCACCGGCGCCGGCGCGGCCGGAACCGCTGCGGGCGGCTTTAGCGGATATTCATCCCGATGCGCTAACCCCGCGCGAGGCGCTCGACCTGCTCTATCGTCTGAAAGCCATCGCCGAGGCGCCGCCGGAGCACTAGATTAAGGCCGGAACAACAAGGCCGGGAGACAACACAGGGTCATGACCGATCTGTTCGCCAGGGTCGCCAACCGGCGCGACATCATCGACCGGCGCGTCCTCGCCGACCGGCTGGACGCCATCGCTGGCAACGGTGACGCCGCCGAGCAGCGGCGCGCCTGCGTCGGCGTGCTCAAGGAGGCGCTGGCAACCGGCCGGGCCGAGCTGCAACGGCGGATGCTGGCGGAGGAGGCGCGCGGCAAGACACTGGCCAGCGCCTATGCCTTCCTCACCGACCAGATCCTGCGGCTGGCCTATGATTTCGTCACCCAGAAGCTCTATCCGCTGTCCAACCCCACCGCCGGCGAGCGACTGACCCTGCTGGCGGTCGGTGGCTATGGCCGCGGCGAGATGGCGCCGTTCTCCGACGTCGACATCCTGTTCCTCACCCCCCACAAGCAGACGCCGTGGACCGAGCAGGTCATCGAGGCGATGCTCTACCTGCTGTGGGATCTGCGGCTGAAGGTGGGGCATGCCAGCCGCACCGTGCCGGAAATGATCCGCTACGCGCGGGAGGACACCACCATCCGCACCGCCGTGCTGGAGGGTCGTTACCTGTGGGGCGACCAGGCGCTCTACGACGAGGCGCGCGCCGCCTTCTGGCGCGACGTGGTGCCGGGCACGGAATCCGAATTCGTGCGCCAGAAGCTGGACGAGCGCGATGCCCGCCACAAGCGCATGGGCGACAGCCGCTACGTGGTCGAGCCCAACCTCAAGGAAGGCAAGGGCGGCCTGCG
Source organism: Pseudomonadota bacterium (assembly GCA_963205175.1). Classification (GTDB taxonomy): domain Bacteria; phylum Pseudomonadota; class Alphaproteobacteria; order Sphingomonadales; family Sphingomonadaceae; genus CAUJIW01. The sequence continues at coordinate 2,124 of CAUJIW010000150.1, read as the reverse complement.
CGACCTGCATACGCTGTTCTGGATCGGCAAGTATATCAACCGCGCCAACGACGTCACCGAACTGGTGGACAAGGGCCTGCTCACCGCCGAGGAGCTACGCCAGTTCCTCAAGGCCGAGGAATTCCTCTGGACGGTGCGCTGCCACCTGCACGACATCACCGGCCGCGCCGAGGAACGCCTGACCTTCGACGTCCAGCGCGAACTGGCCGCCCGGCTGAAATACGCCGACCGCCCCGGCGTCTCCGGCGTCGAGCGGTTCATGAAGCACTATTTCCTCACCGCCAAGACGGTGGGCGACCTCAGCCGTCAGTTCCTCGCCCACCTGGAGCACCAGCACCGCAAGAAGCCGCTGTGGCGGCTGCCGACGCTCCGGCGCGGCGCCCGCAAACTCTCCGGCTTCGTGGTGATGGAAGGCCGGCTGGCGGCCCCCGACGACCTGTTCTTCCGTGACCAGCCGGTCCGGCTGATCCAGCTGTTCCACCTCGCCGACACCCAGGGACTGGAAATCCACCCCACCACCGTGCGCCAGGCCGGGCGCGACGCGACGCTGATCACGGCGGCGGTGCGCAACGACCCCGAGGCCAACCGGATGTTCCTCGACATCCTGACCTCGCCGCGCGACCCGGAATCGATGCTGCGGCTGATGAACGAGGTCGGCGTGTTCGGCCGCTTCGTGCCCGACTTCGGCCGGGTCGTGGCGCAGATGCAGTACGACATGTACCACCACTACACGGTGGACGAGCACACCATCCGCGCCATCGGGCTGCTGGCCCGCATCGAGAAGGGCGAGCTGGCCAAGGACCACCCGCTGGGTACCGAGATCATCGGCAAGCTGCTGTCCCGCCGGGTGCTCTACGTCGCGGTGCTGATGCACGACATCGCCAAGGGTCGCGGCGGCGATCATTCCGAGCTGGGCGCCAGGGTGGCGGAGAAACTGTGCCCGCGTCTGGGGCTCAACGCCGCCGAGACCGAGACCGTGGCCTGGCTGGTGCGCTATCACCTGCTGATGTCGGCCACCGCCTTCAAGCGCGACCTCACCGACTACAAGACGATCCTCGACTTCGCCGAGATGGTGCAGAGCCCGGAGCGCCTGCGCCTGCTGTTGCTGCTGACCACGGTGGACATCCGTGCCGTGGGGCCGGGCATCTGGAACGCCTGGAAGGGCCAGCTGCTGGGCGAGCTGTATGAATCCGCCGAGGAAGTGCTGCTGCTGGGTCACAAGACCAGCGGCCGACGCGAGCGCATAGCCGCCAAGCAGCAGATGCTGGAGACCCAGCTCGGCTGGTCGCAGGCCAAGTTCAGCCGCTATGCCAAGCGCTTCTTCGACGCCTACTGGATCGCAGAACCGCAGGACGTGCTGTTCCTCAATGCCGAACTGGTGCGGGTGGCGGACGAGGCCAGGAAAAGCCTCAACGTGGCGACGGTGATCGACATGGCCGCCGGCACCACGCTGCTGTCCATCTACGCGCCCGACCACCCCGGCCTGTTCTTCCGCGTCGCCGGCTCGATCTCGCTGGGCGGCGCCAACATCGTCGGCGCGCGCATCCACACCACCCGCGACGGCATGGCGCTCGACAACATGACGCTGCAGGACCACAACGGCGGCGCCTTTGATGATCCCGACCGGCTGGCAAGGCTGCAACAGACAGTGGAGGACGCGCTGGCCGGGCGCATCAAGCTCGCCGACCGGCTGGCGGCCAAGCCGTCGAGCAAGCCGCGCGCCGAGGTCTTCAGGGTCGAGACCAACATCCTCATCGATAACAAGGCATCGAACCGCTACACGGTGATCGAGATCAACACGCTGGACCGGCCGGCGCTGCTGTTCGCGCTCACCCACGCGCTGTTCCAGGCCAAGGTGACCATCCACTCCGCCCATGTGGCGACCTATGGCGAGCGCGCGGTCGACGTGTTCTACCTCACCGACCTCACCGGCGAGAAAATCACCAACGCCAACCGGCTGAAGGCGCTGGAGCGCAAGCTGGTGGCGGCCGCCAACGGCGAGGAAGAGGAGGAAACGCCGCGCACACCCAGGGGTGTCGATCCCGGCAAGTCCGAGCCGGTCTATGTCGGCGGCGGCTGGGGACGGTAAGACCCGCGACCATCTCCGCTGGTCTGCCGGCGGTG